>NZ_DRGM01000160.1 GCF_011050055.1 Pseudoalteromonas prydzensis
ATTCGTTTTCAGGCTCAGGATTTGCTAAAAAGTTTTGGTTCATACTTTGCGCCGGACACTCACAATCCGGTCGACCAATAATTTTAGCGGGTACGCCAACAGCGGTTGTGTGTGGTGGAACATTGCTAAGTACAACTGAGCCCGCGCCAATTCGTGCGCCCTCACCTACTTCAATATTACCCAGTACTTTAGCACCCGCGCCAATTAATACGCCCGCTCTAATTTTAGGATGACGATCGCCCTGCTCATTGCCTGTACCGCCAAGCGTTACAGATTGCAAAATTGATACGTTATCTTCAATTACCGCGGTTTCACCAATAACAATACCGGTTGCATGGTCAAACATAATGCCTTTACCCACTTTACATGCTGGGTGAATATCGACCCCAAACACTTCAGAGTTACGGCTTTGAATAAAGCGTGCTAACTCTTTGCGATTTTGTTGCCACAAACAATTAGCCAAACGGTGCGCCTGAATAGCATGAAAACCTTTTAGATTTAATATAACCGTAAGATAGGTTTCTGATGCAGGATCGCGGTCTTTTACCGCTTTAATGTCCTCAGCAACAAATGAGAGCATACGGTCACATTTTACAAATGCTTGGTCGAACAGCTCTCGGATAGTGAATGCAGATACAACCGCATCAGCCAACTTATTAGCAACAATAAAGCTCAATGCCGAACCTAAACAATCATGATTCAAAACACATGAATAAACATGACTTGCTAATAATGGTTCACGTTTTACTACATCGTTAGCTTCATCGCGAAGCTGTTGCCAAATTGCATGACGCATAATACTGCACTGCCTTAAGTTGATATAAAATAGCCTTTTCCCAAGTCTAACGGATTTAGCCACTAAGGTGTTAATCCCTTAGTTATTTGTTCTGGTTATTAGATATAACTAGGGCGTGTTGATCTTTGGTGATTGGATTTGCAGCAGTATATTTGGTTTTTAGGCAAGGCAGAGCCTATGTAGCGTGGTTACTCCCCATAAATAGGCGATAACGCAGCATAAAGACCAAACATGCGCTGCCCTTTGGGTTCTTTCTAGGGACGATTAACTCTTTGTTGCTCGGTTTTTACTTATTCTTATATGGATGTAAGCCAGTAGAATAACGCAGGAGCAGTTATCGAGCCCACTAGGTTACAAACCTCGCGCCGCGATTAAATCGACCCTAGATTGAACAAATTTCAATCCACAGAGTTCAACACGCCCTAGCACCCAGAAATGATATTTTAAATACATACCCACTTTTTAGATTAAGTTATACGACAGTTGCTAAAATTTCCAATACATACTTAAAATATAATAAATTAATAAATTAATAAAAATCAAAAGCTAACAACATATGACAGCTCACCTGTCATATGCCAAAATACATACTGGCGTATAGCTGACGGCGTAAATAACAAAAACAAACGCTAAATTAGCATCATCAACTCAACAAGGATAACGATGATGAAAAACGATGTATTAAATACAAGAAAATTAGGTTACAAATTTTACTTTCAAGATGGCGATGATCAAATAGCGTGTTTTGGTAGCTACTTTACAGGGAAAGAAGAAGTATACGTAAATGATGAACTTATAAGTAATAAGCGTAACCAAAGGATTCACAGTGGCCATCAATTTAATATTGGTGACAATGATTTTAAAGTAATGTTTGAAATGCGTAATATTTTAACTGGAAAGTTAGAGTGCTCACTTTATAAAAATGGCCAATTTATAAAAAGTTATGAACAATCATCATTATTAAATAACCCAAAAACTTCGTTAAAAGTGCTTTTTGGCTGCTTTTTTGGAGGCCTAGTTGGTGGCTACTTGCTAATTATAATTTTAGAATTCTTGATTGGGAAGCTTTAAAATGCAACTTAATCCTAAAACAATAAAAGAACTTAGGCAGCAATTTAATTGGACGCAACAGCAACTTGCCGATGCCTGCGATGTAAGCTTGAGAACAATCCAACGGGTAGAAAAAGAAGGCGCGGCATCAAAAGAAACCACAATGGCTTTATGCGCGGTTTTAGAAGTACGCCAGGGTAAATTAATTAAGCTTGATGAAGATACAACACCTCTCGGTGGTGCAACAACTTTAAACAAGCACACTATAACCACGGTGTTAGCATTGTCATCAGTAGTCAGCTTCATATTAGGCATGATAACTGTTTTTTTTATTATGAAATAAAGAGCTACAGCAATATCAAAATATAAGTCGAAAGAGCTACGTGGCCACATCACTTTAGTTGTAATGATAAGTGCAATGATACTTTTTGGGTTAGGTGTAAAAATTGGTTCAATACTATATCCAACACCATAAAAAATGCCCCAATATATGGGGCATTTTAATTATCTTAACTTATATAACTATTTAAACCTTCATTGAAAGACTATATCGACTTTCATCACTTCAATATTTTTTGCAGGAATGGCTAATTTGTAATCAGCAATTACTTTATCCTCAGCAACCAACTCAGCAGGTTTATTAGTGTTGTAAACCATTGGTGATGTTTGCTCAGACGCTAAACGTTTTTGCATATCAGCGCCGTCTGCGGTTATAAACACATATTGAACATTGTCTGTTTGTAAGTTTTCTTTAATAACGCGATTAACATCAGCAACGCTTAGCGTTTTAAGTTTATTAGTGACGTAACTTACAAAGCTATCTGTGTTGTAAAATTCGCTATCAAGTGCGTAACCTAATTGGCGGTTTTGACTTGCCACCATTTGCGGCACAAAGTTAATTAAAAAGTTACGCGTTGCTTCAAAGCCGTCTTCGCTCATACCATTTTTAATTAGCTTATCTAGCTCAAACAAGGCTGTACGTGTTGCAAAGTGCGCATCGTTATTAGAGCGAAGTGGGCGTAACCACACTTGAAAAATTTGCTCAGAGCGCCCTAGGTTTGCATCAGGCTTGGTTTGAAACATACCACGTGGAAAGTATTCAATGTACGCGTAATCGCCGTAGTTCATGCCGCGAGTTTCACGAATGCGCTCATATAAAAAGCTGTTAGAACTACGGTGCTCACCAAAGTATGAACGCACAAGCCAAAGGGCTGTCCAGTCTTCGCTACTTCGTATTGTATCAATAGGAAAACCAAACGATACCGCTGTCGATTGCGCCGATTTTTCTACAATCGTTGCATGATGACCTTTAAGCACTGGCGCATCAGGAATACTTAAACGGCTTTGCTCACCTTTTGGTAGCGTTGCAAAATCGCTCATCATTTTAGCTTTAAGTTTTACAGGCACAGCCCCAATTAAGCCAACCGTGAGTTTTGATTGCGTAAGCTCGCTGTTATAAAACGCTTTAACATCATCCAGCGTCAACGCTTCTAAATCCGAAATATCACCGTAGTTGTAACTTTCATAAGGGTGATTTTTGTAAAGCGCACTGTATAGCACTTCTTTGCCTAGCTCTTCATCGTTAGATGCTTTTAAGCCTGACTTAATGCCGTCGATCATTTCTTTTTTAAGGCGCTTAAAATCGTCATCTCTAAAACCTGGATTTAGTAATTGATCGCTCACAAGTGTATACCACTGCGCCGCATTATCTTTATGAATACGCCCTTGAAACGACAGCATTTCTTTATCTATTTGGTAGCCAAAGCTACCCGCAAGCGGATAAAGTGCTTTTTGAATATCTTTATAGCTCGTCGCCTCTGAGCCACCTTGTGCAAGCATAGCCGCAGTTAACGCAGCAACACCTTTTTTACCTTGTGGGTCGGCAGCCGCACCAGTATTGAATAAAAAGTTAACATCAATTAATGGCGAGCTATTCGTTTTATCAAGCACTTTAAATACAGGTGCCGCAGGTGCTTGTTCAAGCTTTGCAGTAAGCGTATTTAAATCAACTTCTTGCTTAAAACCTGGGGCTTTATCAAGTGCCGACATCGTTAATGTGGTACGTGCGTTATCGGTAAAGTATTTATTAGCAACGGCTTTAATATCTGCGCTGGTAATGTTATCTGCCGATTTATACAGCTGGTTTATAACCTCAGGATCGCGCTCAAAATGCATGTAGCTGGCAAGAGTTGATGCAATCGCTTGCGATGAGTCTAAGCCATTAATAAAGCTGTATTTAAGGTTCGATTTTAAATCACTTAGCTTTTGCTCATCAACAAGCTCAGTGCGTGCTTTTGCATAAGTGCGGTTAATGGCATCGCGCGCAGTGGCTAAATCGTCTGCGTTTTCTACTTTAACAAATACGTGTAATAAACCCGGATCTTTAGTCTCAGGGTTATAAGTAAACATTTGGCTGGCAATTTGTTTGTCGACCACTAGCTCTTGATATAGATCTGAATTATTTGAAAAATAAAGCTGTGAAATTAAATCAAGTGCCGCTCTGTCCTTTTTAGCAGGCTCCCACGCAGCACCTTTATACGATACAAGTAACCAATGCCCTGGTAGTGCTTCATCTTGCTGGTGCAAATATTTTGGTGCTTGTTGAACAGGCTCTGCTGTAATGTCAGCAACATAGTTGCCTTTTTTCCAGCTTCCCCAATGCTTTTTAACCATTGCCATTGTTGCTTGTGGGTCTACATCGCCCACGATGACAAGTGACACATATTCAGGCTTATAAAACTTAGCAAAAAATTCTTTCCCGTACGCCATTTGATCAGGCATGGCTTCTATGTCTTTAAAAAAGCCCATAGTGGTGTGTTTATACGTGTGCTTATCAAAGGCTTCTTCGCGTACAGCACTTAATAATTTACGAATTGGACTCGCGTTGTTTTTTAAGTACTCACCTTTTACCGTTTGTGCTTCTGTTCTAAATTGCTCTTCGGTGTAAGTTAAGTTTTGAAAAATATCAGCTTCAAGCTTAAGTACTTTATCAAGATGCTGCTTTGAAAAGTTTAAATGGTAGTTTGTAAAATCGTTTGTTGTATAAGCGCGGTTATCAACACCTGAATTTTTTAATATGTCTGAGTACACATCTTCAGGGTATTTTTGTGAGCCTTTAAACATCATGTGTTCAAAAAAGTGAGCAAAGCCTGTTTTGCCCTCTTCAACTTCGTTACGCGACCCAACCGATACCGGAATTTGCAGCGACACCACATCAGGGTAATCGGTTTTAACAACCATGACACGCAAGCCGTTTTCTAGCTCTTCAATTAAATAATCTTGCGAAAAGACACGATCATCAGCTTTATTTACTTGTTCTTGTTGTGCTGTTGTTTGCGTGCTTTGGTTTTGTTGCATGGCGCAACCTGTTAACGCCAGCGATACCGCTAAGCTAGTTGCTAATAATTTAAATTTCATTGTTGTCCCTTTTTAAATTGAGCAAATTTGTTGTTAGATTTAACTCTTTAATTATGCCCCAAAGCCAATAAATATAAGAGCCCCAAGGCAATTTATTATGTAAACAACTGTGTCATTCATAAATAATGGGAACAATTGTGTATGAATAAAAGTCATGTTAGTTGAAAAATTTTCACTAAATAAATCTATCTAGACGTCTAAATGGCTGCTATATTAAATCCATCAAAACGCACTTGGCTGGAATGAGGATTATGGCTTTATCATTAAAAGAGAAAATAGAGGACACCAACCAAGGTGTTTATCTTA
>NZ_DRGM01000161.1 GCF_011050055.1 Pseudoalteromonas prydzensis
GTATAGCAGTACACGTGTATGCTGTGCGTGGGTAAGTTGTTTACTGATCAGCTTCCAGTCATCATTAATATCAATCGCCACGATTTCGTTACGCGGGATCATAATATCCTCAACAGTGACTTGCTCTAAATCTAAAATAGAGGTCAACATACTTTGGTGACGTGCGGGGAGTAGCGCACCAGATTCATTCAGCACCGTTTTTAATTCTTCTTTACTCATGCTGTGCTCCTCTATTTGTGCGGCACTAATACCAAATAACCGTAATATACCGTTGGTCATCCAGTTAACAATGACTACAAATGGAAAGAGAATTTTTAGTAATCCTTTGAGTATCACTGAACTTGGAAAGGCGACTCGCTCAGGGTAAAGGGCGGCTAAGGTTTTTGGCGTTACTTCAGCAAAAATTAATACCACTAGGGTTAATACACCCGTAGCAATGGCGATACCTAAATCACCATATAGGCGAATACCTATAATGGTCGCAACCTGCGCTGCGGCAATGTTTACTAAGTTATTACCGATTAGGATAAGGCCTATCAGTCTATCAGGACGGCTCAACAGTTTGTTGACACGCTTTGCTGCGCGATGGTTTTCTTTAGCAAGGTGACGTAAGCGGATTCTGTTAATTGACATAATGCCTGTTTCAGAACCAGAAAAATATGCAGAACAAAGTATGAGTATTCCAAGTATTATAAACAAAACACTTGTAGAGATGTCGTTCAAAGAAGGATCCTTTTTTATTTAACCAATGCGTATTAAGCGGGAGTGAGCTGTCTGAGTCAAGTTAAAACTTATTCAGGATCACCTCTTGCACAAAGCGGCTGCCAAAATAAGCCAACGTTAAAACAAAAGCCGCGGCCATAATGGCTAATACCACTGGTTTACCACGCCATCCTTGTTTTAAGTGACCTACAGTCACCGTTGTAAACATAGCCCACGCAATTAATGATAAAACGGTTTTATGAATAAATTCTGTTGCAAACATGCCGTCAAGGAAAACAAACCCAGATAACAGCGCCATCGTTAATAAAACGGTGCCTAACGTTAATAAATGATAAAGCTGACGCTCAACCACCATTAAAGGGGGAAGGTGGCTGTGCACTATAGCTAAGTCTTTGCGTTTTAAGCGTTTGTCGATAAAGTAAAATTGCACGCCGTACAAGGTCGCAATAATCAATACGCAGTAGGCAAGTAATGACAGTGAAATATGGGTTACTAACCCGATTTCAACATCAATACTTTGCAATAAAATATGATGTGGAATGAATAAACTGGCAATAGTAAGTAATGCCGCAAAGCCATACACCACCGGCAGGAGTAATGTAGCAGGAAACTTTAATGACACAGTAGTGACCGATACCACAATCACCCAGCAGGTTAACAGTGATACATTAACAATACTTAAATCTTGGCCATCGGCGCGAAACACCGAATTCACTAGTAACAACATGTGCGCTAAAATCGCCACGGTGCTGAGAATAATCGTCAACTTTTGGCTCGGACCTTGTTGATGAAATAACCGAGACAGCACGTGAGACGTCGCTAAGATATAAAATAAACTGGCAATAATAGTTAAACTAATAATCAGCATAGTGCTTGGGCCACTCAATTTGAGTCAAATATTCCTTGTTAGAGTAAGGGCATTGTATTTTATAGCAAGGCAAATGCATAGAGTTTGTAAAAAGAAACTCAAACAGCGCACTTGAACACTGTATTGTGCGCCACCATTTACGGTATACTGTTTTTAATTAAAATTTTAATAATACTGATTATATGAAATCAGCGCTATTAATAGTAAGTGCTAAACTTGCGGTAATAACGTTGTTTGGGAAATTGGTATATCACGTTTGATCGGAACCTTTACATGTTTGAGAACCTCCAAGAACGATTAGGTAAAACCTTAAAAAATATTAGCGGCCGTGGGCGCCTCACTGAAGACAATATAAAAGACACGCTGCGCGAAGTGCGTATGGCTTTTTTAGAAGCCGACGTTGCTTTACCTGTTGTTCGTGAGTTTGTTAAACAAGTTAAAGAGCGCGCAGTCGGTATTGAAGTAACTAAAAGCCTAAGCCCAGGCCAAGTGTTCATAAAAATCGTTCGCGAAGAACTAGAAAAAGCCATGGGTGAAGCAAACGAAGAGCTGAGCCTAAACGCGCAACCGCCAGCCGTGGTGATGATGGCGGGTCTACAAGGTGCGGGTAAAACCACCAGCGTGGCTAAACTTGCTAAATTCTTAAAAGAACGCAAAAAGAAATCAGTGTTAGTGGTCAGTGCCGACGTTTATCGCCCAGCGGCGATTAAACAGTTAGAAACGTTGGCCAATGAAGTAGGGGTTGAGTTTTTCCCAAGTGATATTTCGCAAAAACCTGTCGATATAGCAACAGCCGCAATTTCGCATGCGAAAAAGAAATTTATCGACGTTGTATTAGTTGATACCGCGGGTCGTTTACATGTTGATAATGACATGATGGACGAAATTAAGAACTTGCATCATGCAATCAACCCAATCGAAACCTTATTTGTAGTAGATGCAATGACAGGTCAAGATGCCGCTAATACCGCCAAAGCATTCGATGAAGCATTACCTCTGACCGGTGTGATACTAACCAAGACCGATGGTGATGCGCGCGGTGGTGCTGCACTGTCGATCCGTCATATCACTGGTAAACCTATTAAGTTTATGGGGGTGGGCGAGCGTACTGATGCGCTAGAGCCTTTCCATCCAGATCGTATCGCGTCGCGCATACTTGGCATGGGTGATGTACTTTCATTGATCGAAGAAGTCGAAATGAAAGTCGATAAAGAGCAAGCTGCCAAAGTTGCTGAAAAAGTATTTAAAGGAGATGGCTTTACCCTAGATGATTTTGCTGATCAGCTAAAGCAAATGAAAAGCATGGGCGGCATGATGTCGATGCTTGATAAATTGCCGGGTATGGCAAACTTACCTGATGCAGTAAAAGGGCAAATGGGCGATAAAACTTTTATCCAAATGGAAGCGATCATCAGTTCAATGACCAAAAAAGAACGTGCGCGTCCAGAGATCATTAAAGGCTCGCGTAAAAAACGTATTGCAGCAGGTTCCGGTACTCAAGTACAAGAGATCAATAAATTGCTAAAACAGTTTACGCAAATGCAAAAGATGATGAAAAAAATGAAAGGCAAGGGCGGCATGATGAAAATGATGCGCGGTATGAAAGGTATGTTA
>NZ_DRGM01000162.1 GCF_011050055.1 Pseudoalteromonas prydzensis
CGCGGGTAAAGTGCGTGGTGAGTTTTAACCAGTTTTCAGGGCAGATGTTGACTCGCTCTAAAAGCGGTAAATATGCGTCTTCAATGTGGCCGCATTTGTCTTCTCGCAAACAACGCCCAGTGAGCTCTACTAATTCAAAATATATTGACACCCATCAAATTCAAAATATATTGACACCCATCATAAGTATTTTTTAAAATAAAACAATCAACGCATTTTGTGGGAGTGGCTGCAAGTGTTCAAAGCATCTTAAAATAGCCACTTTATTCACTTGAGGGATCCTCCATCCTGAATTACACGCATTAAATATATTGACACCCATCATTAAATATATTGACACCCATCATAAGTATTTTTTAAAACAAAACAATCAACGCATTTTGTGGGAGTGGCTGCAAGTGTTCAAAGCATCTTAAAATAGCCACTTTATTCACCTGAGGGCTCCTCCATCCTGAATTACACGCATGGGAGAGCTTGCCTTAGGTAATATTTGAGGTTGAAGTGGAGTGTTAAAACTATGCCAGTAGTTTTTCGCAGTTACTTAGGTTGCTACGTCGTTTTCTGTTTAAATTTTCGCAGTAACTTGCGTGTGATGAGGGCCTGCCGACTGCGCCATGAAATACGCGGGTAAAGTGCGTGGTGAGTTTTAACCAGTTTTCAGGGCAGATGTTGACTCGCTCTAAAAGCGGTAAATATGCGTCTTCAATGTGGCCGCATTTGTCTTCTCGCAAACAACGCCCAGTGAGCTCTACTAATTCAAGGTAAGATTTTAGCTCAAACGGTAATCCTTTGGCCATATGTTGTCTGGGCACCCCTGAAAAGCGCAGTAGTTGTTTTGGTTGCTTGCCTTCGGTTGCGCTTGCAATGCGTTTTTGTACGCTGGTGTGGGATGATTCTTCTGGAGTATTCGCCATTTTAGCTCTGATTGGGTTTAAGTCAACATAAGCCATGCATGCGGCTATGGCGGCTTCATCTAAAAGTGCGTGTGACTTGAATCTACCTTCCCAGAATCGCCCAGTACATCCATCTTCTTTATTCGCTTTGCGAGCGATGTCTTCATTTAATTGTCGCATAAACCAGCTGATGCTACTTAAACGTGTGCGGTATTCGTTAATGGTTTCATTTAAAAAGAACTGCTCGGCATCATTGAGTTGCTCCCCTTGGATATATTTGTTTGTAAGCACGGTGCCCCTACATAACTTATGCCAGCGCAGAATAATTGCTTTATCGTTAAGGCGTGCGGCTTTTTTATCATCAACGTACAGCACTAAATGCGTGTGATTACTCATTACCGCATAGGCACACACGTCAATACAAAACACCTTGGCTAGACTGAGCAGCTTGTCTTCAACCCACCCTCTTCGATGCTCAAAGGACTGGCCTGTAAATTGGTCTTCACCACACAAAAAGGCACGGCGTACACAGCGGGAAATGCAATGGTAATAAGGTGTACCAACTAAACTTATTTGACGCTTTCTTGCAATTGCCATATATCACCCTGTTTGTTTTCCATACTAATTTAAACGTAGTAAATAATGTCAAAAAAGCAAACTTTACGATGGGTGTCTTCTTTGTCTTTTTCGAGGAACACATAACGACCAGCTAACAAAAGCTGATATTAGTCAACTTTGTACATGTATGGTTGGTAACACTTTAAACAGAGGCGCTGCTTAAAGCGTCCTGATGACTTAATTTATTATATGCTATCGGCCTCGTTAGCATTAGCCAAATACTTAAACTATACACAAGCACAATTGCAAGCCCGATTGCAAAAAGGCGTGACTCAGGGAATATAAACCATGCTAACAAAACTAACGCTGTACGTAATAACGCATGAATTAATCCTAATGGGTGCTGAATAATCCACGAGTACACAATCCAATGTAACCCTAAACCAATACCCACACTTAGCGGTAAAAATTCTGGTGCATATAAGAACAAAGGTATATGTAGGGCCCACAATAGGTTTACCATTAAAACAGAAAGCCCCATAAGCTTGGCTAACGGATTATTTGAGGAGAAGACCTGTTCTTTGGTAATTTTTGATATTAATAAAGCTATCGGAAAAATAGTACCTGAGCCAAAGAGTAGAACGAGCAAGCCTACCCTTTCAGAAACCTGAGTTGAAACAATAGCGAGCGTCAGCCAATATAACGCGCCAGCAATAGGCATCGATAAAGATCTTTTTGCCGAGTGTTCAAAATCTTTTCTGCATTCTTCCAATGTCATTTCCACACCCTAACTAATTGGTTTTTAATAACAATTAAACAGTACGCGAAGCGCTAATATTGCTGCTCGTGTCATGCTAACTTTGATACTTTATATAGTTTTAGCAAATTATTTAAGAGATTGCTAATACTTAGTTTTTATAGCCTCTGTACAATATAGAGTAGATAAAACGACATACCAAGGTCTGCTTGCGCTGGGAATTAAGTTAATTTTAGCGGCTAATCTAGCCATAAATTTATTCGCTGTCGGGCTAGCATCAAACTCGGGGATTTGAGCATCAGCAGCTAACACGTCAGTGCTTTTCCAATCATGGAAAAAATATTATCTTTCAAGCAAGACTAAAGTCATAAAACGGCTGTGCGGATCTTCAAGATAGTCTGAAAAAGGCCCGCAATAACTAAAGCCAAACTTCTCATAGAGGTTTCGGGCTGGTTCAAAAAATGCTTGTGAACCAGTTTCTAAGCTTACTTTTTGATAACCTTGCTCGGTTGCAAAGTTCAGCGCATGTTGAAGGAGCTTAGTCGCGACGCCTGATTTTCGGGCAGCGCTGCTAGTACGCATTGATTTCAATTCAAGATGCGCGGGGCTGAGTTTTTTAACAGCCAAGCAGCCTTGCAAATTACCATCCAGCCAACCACTAAAAAAGGTAATATCTGGCGATTTTAAGCTATCCACATCCAGCGCATGCACACTCTCGGGCGGTGATGTCGCATACATATCTGCTAAGTGCTCTTCTAACAGCTTAATAACGTCACCAGACGATAAATCGTCTACATTAATTTCCATAAATTCAGTATTCCTATTTTTTTCATTACACAATACACTTAGATTTAGTCATAATAAACATGTAGTTAAACGATAAATCAATAGCCAGCCACTTTTAGCTTGAAAAACCCTCTAGTTTAACGAGTTAGTGTTTGAACAAACTCTTTAAATTTTTACTATACGTACGGCTGACTTTGAGTGTTTTGCCACTTTGTAATACTGCCGTGTATTCAGAGTTTCGAAGTGGGTTAAGCTGCTTTATATGGCTTAAATTAACAATCGTTGATTTATGTATGCGCAGAAAATCATCTGGTAAGGTGTTTTTCTCAAGCTCTTTTAAACGCGCTCGCATTACATGTGTTTCTGCTGGTGTATGAACACACATATAATCACCTGCGGCATCAATCCATAAAATATCTTTGAATGGTATGATTTGAATAGGATTTTTGGCATCTTGAATGACTAAATTCTCATGCTCAAATTTATATTCTGAATGAGTAGGAATAGCGACTTCACTTGCTAAATCATCAGATAACGCTTGCTGGACTGCAATTAGCTCATTTTTCCTATGGAACTTTTCCATTTTGGTAACTCTATCAATGGCTTCTGATAAACGAGCTAACTTAACCGGTTTAAGTAAATAATCCAGCGCCCTCACTTCAAATGCTTTTACTGCA
Source organism: Pseudoalteromonas prydzensis (assembly GCF_011050055.1). GTDB lineage: Bacteria > Pseudomonadota > Gammaproteobacteria > Enterobacterales > Alteromonadaceae > Pseudoalteromonas > Pseudoalteromonas prydzensis_A. The sequence continues at coordinate 3,672 of NZ_DRGM01000162.1, forward strand.
TGTTGATGAAAGGCGGTGACAAAAATAACCGCTGGGCAATTCTCTGGTTGAAAATATTTTATTAATTCAAAACCTGATTTAGTTGGCATTTCTATATCTAGAAAAACTAAATCAACGTCATTATTATTGAGCAGTTTAATTGCTTCGTCAACACTGGCAGCGCTACCAATCACATTAATTTCAGGAAAGGCTTCTAGGCGAATGCGTAAGCCTTCAATTGCGCTATATTCATCATCAACCAGTAAGGTGTTTAATTGGATCATTGTTGCAAACCATTAATAGGAAGAGAAATACAAAACCACGCACCGCCAGTTTTGACATTGCCTTTTTCAATGCGGTGGCTGTTACCATACATTAATTTTAAGCGTTGCTCACAATTAGCCAAACCGATACCTCTTTTGGTTTTTTTATTTTCATCAAAGCCTTTGCCAGTATCTGCAACCTTAATAAGCAATGCAGTTCTGGTTTTTTCAATAGCAATGGTGATCACCATTTTTTGCTCTGCACGCATACCGTGTTTTAAGGCATTTTCGACTAAGGGCTGGATCAATAAAGACGGGATCAACAAGTCATTACACGACTCTGCAACACTGATATTAACCTCTAGCTTGTCGGCAAATCGACACTGCTCAATATCTAAATAAGTGCGTAAAATAGCAATTTCTTCTTTAACGGATACTTTTTCAAGCGGATCTGTGTATAAACTGTGGCGCAATAAGTCACATAGTTTTTCCAGCATAGTGACTGCTTGCAGGCTTTCTTTTTTCAAAATTAACGTACATATTGCATTGATACTATTAAACATAAAATGCGGGTTAAGCTGATAGCGCAGCATTTTTAGTTGTGATTCTTTGGCTAAATGAGTGGCTTCTGCAGCCTTTTGCGTCTGCTCGAGATTATCTAAATAAATTTTAGTTCCGTAGTAAAAGGCCGTCCACGTTGACAGCATGGTTAAGGATGCAGACGTCCATGTACCAAAGTCAAACCACGACATTGGCAGCCACCAATTGCCATATAGCCACTGCAGTGTGATCCATTTAATTTGCGTCCAAAGTAGTGTTGCTACCACTAAAAAAATAATGTGTAGCGTCACTTTGACTTTTACGCTTTGAACACGAGCGAGTCCATACACTTTTCTTAACAATAAAGTTATTAAAAAACCAAATGTTGCATCAATAATTAAATGAGGCACATGGATAGTCCACGGCTCTTCACTTGGCATTTTAATCATTAATTCGGTTAGCATTGCGTAAACAATCCAACCGCAGCTTTGGAATAACCAGAACAGCTGACTTCTAGGGTTATTGGTATTCACATTGTTAAATCCAATTTTATAGGCAGTGTTAGGGTGCTAAACTGCCTATAGCATCTCTAATTTGGGCAACTTAATGACAATGAATCATTATCTGGCTTTAGAGTCAATGCAATATCCGCAACGGCTAAACTTAAACTGTTACTAGTAATACGTATTGCATCGCTTGTTTGCTGTTCAGCAAGCTTGTTACCAGCACAATTTAAGGGAATAGCTAAAGTATGCCAGTTTTTATCTGCCATTAGTTTTTCAAACGATGTGAAATCAAGCTCTGTTAAACAGTTGTCTTTATTACACATGATTTGTAATTTAGAGCCAAGGGCTGGTGCTTTATCTATACGCATTTTTAACTCAAGGTAAGCTGTATTAAATTTGCTATCTAGCGACTCTGGCTTAAGGTAACTCAGGCTTACAGCACCTTGTGCTCGCCAATTAAACTGTCTTGCATCTTCTTGATAAGATAAGTTTACTGACTGCATAACTAAACTCTGTTTATCGCCACTGGTGGCAGACGAACCTGTAGAGGTAACTTTGGCGGTTGTTGCATCTGCCAGTTGCCAGGTCAGGTTTTTCGCTAAGCTGCGCACAAATAGCGGATGCAAATCACTTTTACGACTTTGTTTAGGGCTGGTCTTTTCACTAAGCGCGGGCACATTTACGCTGTCCTGATACGTTAAGCCATAGCCATAAGGGAATAACGGATCGTAATCAGCATCCTTTACGTTTAAGGTAAATTGATCATCATATTTCGGCCATGAAAAGCTCAACTTGCCGGTGAAATCAAACTGAGTTTTACCTTCGCTATTCGTCAACAATACATCCGCAACGCCTTGCCCTTCAGAGCCTGGCAGCCAAGCGGCCACAAATGCATCGGACGCGTTTAATTCTTTATTAACCCACAGTGGCCGGCCACTTAAAAAGACGGTTACGACGGGAATATTATCGGCCTTAAGCTTATTTAATAGCGCCAGATCATGTTTAGTGTCATGCTGGTATTCGAGCAATTCTATGTCACCGAACCATTCTGCGTAAGGCTGTTCACCAATTACAACAATGGCTACATCGGGCTTACTAGTATATTCACCAGATTCGCTCAAGGTAATTTCGCCACCTGCTTTTGTCACTTGCGATTGCAGACCTGAAAAAATGGACGTGGCATTGGGGAAGTCGCTATTGGTATTGTCTGTGCCTTGCCAAGAGACGCTCCAGCCACCCGCTTGCATATTGATGGCATTTGCCCCTTTACCGGCAACTAAAATACGGCTAGTTGCTTTTATTGGCAGCACGTTTTCGTTGTTTTTTAATAAAACCAATGACTTTCTAACGGCTTCTCTTGCCAAAGCGCGATGCTCAGTGGCGCCTAACCACTGTGGGTGTTGTGATTCAGGACGCGCTGACGGTTTACCCTTCGAAAAAACGCCCCAGCGGATTTTAGCTCTTAAAAAGCGCCTTACTGCATCGTTTATTCTCGATTCTGTGATTATACCGGCTTTCACTTGCTTAACAGTATTATGATAAAACGCTTCAAAATGCTCTGGCACCATGATCACATCAACACCTGCGTTAATCGCCTGCGCGCATTGTTCAAGGTCGCAGCCTTCAACAAACTTGTGAGCATTCCAATCACTGACCACAAAACCATCAAAGCCAAGCTGATTTTTCAGTACCTCTGTTAATAAGTATTTATCGCCATGCACACGCTTACCATTCCAACTATTAAACGACGCCATAACTGACTGTACGCCTTCATTAATTGCAGAAAAATAACCAACGCTGTGAATGTCTCTTAAGCCTTGTTCATCAATAATAGTATTACCGCGATCAATGCCTCGCTCAGTACCACCATCGCCGACAAAATGCTTTGCAGTAGCAATACGATGAGTGCCTTTTAAGAAATCATCACCGAGAGTGCCTTGAATACCCGTAACCATTTCGCCTGCATAGTGTTTAACCAGGTCTGGGTCTTCTGAATAACTTTCATAGGTTCTGCCCCAGCGATCATCCCTAACAACGGCAACTGTGGGGGCAAAACTCCATTCAATACCCGTGGCAGAGACTTCTTTTGCCGTTGCTTGTCCGATGCGTTTAATTAAATTGGCATCGCGCGCTGCACCCAGTCCGATATTGTGAGGAAATAACGTAGCGCCATACACGTTACTATGCCCGTGCATCGCATCGGTGCCCCAAATTGTCGGGATCGCAATCCCATCAAGGGTTGAGTCCATTGACGCTTGATACATTTCATCAGCGTATTTTAGCCAAGTTGCTTGGTTGGCGCGCTTATCACCATATGGGGCTGTATTACCACCATTTAGGTATGAGCCAAAACCATATTTTTGCATTTGTGCAACGCTTAAATAGCCAATTTCAGGCTGGATCATTTGCGCCACTTTTTGCTCTATGGTCATTTTTGCGAGTAGTTGGTCAATCTGCGCTTCAACAGCTGGGTCGCGCTTAAGCTTGTTGTTTACATACGGCCAGTTGACTTGCTCACTCATTGCACTAAATGATGATTGACAAGTAAGCGCGGCAACAACGGGCAATAAACACAGTGCTAATTTAGAATATTTGATTTGAGACATTAAAAACCTTCGAGTTTAAATTCTATTTGATAAATGCGAACTGATTAATTTCATTGTGGAATGTATTCAATAAAATCATAGTACGCCCACGACGGGCTGCCATAATATTGGCCTGGAAAGTAATAAGCTTCGGTTGAGTTATCGCCATGCCACTGGTTGATCATAATTTTTGTATTATCTATAGGCCAAGCATAAGCAGGAATTTCATTTTCAGCTAAAATACCATCACCATTGTCTTTGTAGAGCACTCTTAATGTTTGCTCGTTTCCTTGTGAGTCATACAAATACCAGCGAATTGCGGTATTGGACCAATCAAAGCCGATGGTTAATAAGTCTTCTCTGTAATCAAGCCCATACTGACTGAGATCAATGTCTTTTTCCCAGCTTTGATAAGTGCCTCCTTGCGGCTGGTAAATCACATTAGTATGAACCACATTGCCAAGTGATGGTAACAGTTCGATATCAATCTCTTGCCACGCACGCCCAGGTGAGTCCCACCACGATGTGTAAGTAAAAATAGAAGACACAGTTCCCGCTATATTGCCCGACTTAAGGCTACCTTGTACCTTACCAAAACTATAAAAGTTGTTACTTTGCAGCTCTGCACATGAGCCTTGCGCCAATGAGAGAGTCACGCCATGCTCACTTGGGTTGATCATTGCGGGGCTAAATGCACAACCAAAAGGCGCGCCATTGTCGCCACTTCGCGCAGTCCAAATGGTATTGTCGTAGCCCCAAGAGAAATTATCCTTAAAATAATTTGCATATGTACAAGGTGAGATAAATACAATGCCCGCCACTAAGGTGTTAATAAGCGTTGTTTTCATGATTGATCCTTATTTGAAGTGTACGCCTGCCACAGTGACATATTCACTGTGGAAGGCATCATTTTGTTGAGGTTATCTAAAATGAAAAACCCGCTCTAACACCGTAATACCTTGGCATGCCAAAGCTGCCTTTTGGCACGCCTTTACTGGTATTATTCCAATATTGAATCGTTTCATCAGAGGCATTATTTACAAATACTTCTGCGTACCAGTTTTGTCCTTGCGGCTCATACTTGATTGACGCGTTATACACTGCAAAGGCATCACGGCTATCATCAATATATTGTGTCGCTTCGTCAGACACGGCAAAGTTCATGTCATCTAAGTGTTTATCAACATTCCACACCGTTGAGTACGACTCATCTTTCCAACTGGCATTAAGCCAACTATGAATAAAACCATATTCACCAAGGTTGAATGTATGTGTGTAGCTTATGTTTGCCGTGTACTTAGGCGTCATTGCTAAGTTGTTACCTTTAAGGTTGGTTGCTAGCAATGTATTTTCAGGATCTTTTGATTCCTCATAAGAAATATCAAACAGGTACTCAGCGTCGTAATCCCATTTAGTGTGCCAATCTTCAGTCACCTTTGCATCGGTCCACGTTACATAACCGGTGATACGGCCATTTGGGTATGGCTTCCAATCAAACTCAAGCTCAATCCCTTTTATTGTCGAACTTGGTACATTTTGTGTGTAATAAGCAATTACAGGTTTATTTTGATAATCAAGTACTGGCTGGCCATTGCCATCTAAAATCGGCGTGCCGTTATCATCTTCTACAACCGATAACCGCTCAACGTTACCAATTGAGCCAACAGAGGCGTATTGCATGTCGGTATAATCGGTGTAGAAAAACGCCGCTTTTAAGTTTAAAGAGTTATCAAAAAAGCTGGATTTAGCACCTATTTCCCAAGTGAGTACTTCTTCTGGAGCAAATTTAGTTTCAAAGCGTGTTACATCACCGGTTCTGTCATTAACCACTTCATATACATCACCAATTCCTCCCGCTTTAAAACCGCTGGCAAGGTAGGTATAAACCATGGTTTCGGCTGAAATGTCATAATCTAAACCAATACGGAAATCATGATGCTGCCAACTCCCTTTGTTGTCGTTTTCAAAGTACGACGCATAAATAGAAGGATCTTCATAATAATCAGCAGGTAGATTATTAAGGTCGGTTCTATTTAACCAACCTACGGCGCAGCCATCGGCATTAGAGCAGCGGTACGTTCTACCACCTTTATCTTGTTTGGTTTCGTCACTAAAACGATAGCCAAAGGTAGCGTGTAATTTATCGGTTAATTTATACGTGCCTTGTCCAAACAACGCAAAGGCGTCGGTAGAACGATCGGGTTGGTCCCAAAAGGCTTTATCATCCATCGGGTTATCGTAGTAACCTAAGGTCGTGGTTTTTTCGTGGAAATAGTTAGCACCAACAATCCAGATAAAGTCGCCATATTCATCTGACTGTAATTGCAGCTCAGTTGAAAAAGATTCAGCACCGGTGCCATCTAAAAAGTAGGTTGCGCCATCCCAAGGATCAAGCCCAACTTCGCTATCTTGTGCAGACGATCTTTGCATATCTTCATAGCCAAGCAGCCACACCAGTGAATATTGATCATTTATATTATAGTTAAGGGTGTTTCTCAGATAAGTGATATCTAAATTCAGCTCGCCCGGTACATTAACAACCGCTTGATAGGTATTGTCACTGGGTAAAAAATTAGAGCAATCGCCACCCAATTCAGCTGAGCGTCCGCGTATTTTGTCGCAGTTCACTAAATCAAGGTTGTTATTGCTGTCGTTAACATACCTTTGAAAAACCGTATGGTTTGAAAAGCTGCCATCTAACGGTTCCCAAAGAGTACTAATTCTGAATGAGTACTCGTTGGCATTATTGTAAAAATCGCTTTTATCAGCCGGTGTTAATTGCCGTACTTTTTGCGCCTCGGGATCTGTTCCTGCACCATCGATCCACCAGTTTTCGCGCTGTGTGACGGTTTGTCCGATACCTTGATAAGAGTCTTCAGAAATCACTGGCGCATTGAGTATCTCATCACTTAATCGTCTTGAGTCATATTGGTTCGGGTCATAGTAACCTTCTAGATACGAGTCCCGTTTTAGGCCCTTACCAGAAAATCGCACCGCAAATTCTTCATTGATTGGTATGTTGATCATCGCATCAATATTTTTACTATTAAAATTTCCCGCTTCAATGTTTAAGTTACCATATAAATGAGTGAATTCAGGCTTTGCTGAAATAACATTAATACTGCCCACCGTGGAGTTTCGGCCAAACAAGGTGCCTTGCGGGCCCCTTAGTGCTTCAACGCGATCAATGTCATACATTAGAGCAAGCGCGCCTTGCATTCTTGGCGAATAAATACCATCAAGATGGACGCCAACCGCAGGATCACCAAGCTCAGTAATATTGGTAGAGCGTACCCCACGCATAGAAATAACCGGCGCAGATTGATCGGTTGCGGTTGAAATATCTAAACCTGGCACTAGGTTAGCAATATCTTTAACACTGTTAACGCCATTTTGTCTTAGATCTGCTTCTGTTAATGCGGTAATGGCAACCGGTGTTTCCATTAGCTTGGTTTTACGTTTGGTTGCAGTGACTGAGATAACTTCTAAAGAGGTACTTTGTGCTTGCGCAGATTTGCTTTCATTCGCATTTGTTGAATTATTAGTAGCTGCTTGTTGGGCATGTAATGGCAATGAGCAAGCCAATGCTACGGCGATTGATAATGCTTTTTTATTTATTGTGTGCATGTGCGACCTTTTTGATGTGTGTGTAAGCGTTAAATTTTGTTACTTTTATTTAACAGTCTCACAGTATCCATAGGGTCTTTTTTGATTACTAGTCAAATACGCTAAAGCGAGTTAGATATAATACAAGCCGAAATCAAACATTGATCAATAAACAAACTGCTCTAATAAATTGCCTGCTCACAGCGCTATTGCTGTCAATTATGTCATGCTCCCCCTTGATACGGTCACATTTCAATTTAATGCACCAGCCCATGCTTGTACCTTTACTCTAAAACTAAATTATGGCAAAGTGCGCGCTTCTCGGGGGAGTAGCCTGCTTGACCGCTTTTTTATTCGCGGCAAGTAAACTTATCAACATAATTGCACCGCATGTGCATGGTAAGTTTGTAATGTAGCAAGCATTATCGGCAAGACCTGGGTAAACACTATCCTCATGGCGGGAGATAGGCGTTTACCTTGGTTTAATGTTCCCGCCTTATAGAAGTAAAATGGATACATTTATCACATCAACCGTCACCGTTACCCTAGCTGAAATAGGCGATAAAACCCAGCTTTTATCCTTGTTACTGGCTGCCCGCTTTGCTAATAAAACCGCACTTATTTTAGGTATTTTGGTCGCAACACTCATTAATCATGGCTTATCTGCGTGGTTGGGAAATTATTTAGCGGGAAGCGTCAACGCTGCTTATTTACCTTGGCTTGTTAACGGCTGTTTTATTGCTGTTGGTTTATGGCTTTTGATCCCCGATAAGGATGAAGAAGTAAGCAATAAATACGATCAATACGGGGCATTTTTAGTTGCCTTAGTGCTGTTTTTTATCGCTGAAATTGGCGATAAAACCCAAATAGCCACGGTGTTACTTAGTGCGCAATATCAATCAGTATTATGGGTCACTATAGGTACTACGGTGGGTATGCTGCTTGCCAATGTGCCGGTTATTTATGCGGGTAATGCGTTATTACAACGGATCCCACTGGCAAAAGTAAGAATGCTGGCTGCAATCGTATTTGTTGCACTTGGTTGCTATGGCTTAGCGACAAGTTAATTATTTACCTGCGAGATACCAAGCACTGGCGAATACACTGTAGGCGGTGCTTGGCGAACACTAAACGTTTGTACAGTCAGCAGGAGTGAATAACCTATTAGCAGCATGCTGACAACCCCGATAACACCAAACCACTTTAATAATGACGGTTGCTTGCGTTTTACTCTTAACCAATTCATATATAACCCAGCCATACAGATACAGGTCATCAAAAAGCCAAATAACGCCCAAATTAATTTAGTACCTAGCCCTGCAAAGTTACCAAAATGCAAGGGATCCGCGGTATCTTTAATGCGCGCTAGAAATGGTAGATCTGCGGCCTTTTGGACTGCAAGCACCTGTGCTGAAGCCGCATCTAAGTACACTTTATTGGCTCGTAAGCGCACTAAAATGTCATTGTTATCACCTAATACCACAACCGGTTTATTGGCTTTGGTTGGGTATTGTATGGCGCGAATAAGCAAGCTTGGAAATGCCTGCTGTGCAGCGCCGATCATCGTACTGGTAGCGAGTGGTTGTTCGGCATTACTTTGTAATTGTGCAACGGTTGCCGGAGGTGTTACATAGTGAGCAATTTTGGCAGTTTGTAAGCCATGCTCGACTAAGTACCAAACGCCAGTAATGGCCATTACCACAATAAACCAGTAGCTCCAAAGCCCCAGTAATTTATGCCAATCAGCCCAGCTGCTGCGATTTGTTGTTTGTAATTGCCGTGGCTTTTTTAAAAAATGTCGCCACCATTGACGATATACGATTGGACTAGTAAACACTAAAATAACTAATAAAATAGCCAAACTAGTGACAATCAGCTTACCTGTCCAGCCCATTGATAGATTCATGTGCCAGTTACGTAAAAAGCGCGATACTCGCCCCCACTGGCCTTCGCCAAGCCACTGACCAGTTGCTCCATCAACATACACAAACAAAAACTGCTGCTGCCACTTAAGCGACACTTCAGTTGCTAAGTAAGGTTGCTGATGGCGCATTATGCTAATCACTTGGCCGCCAGGATAACGCTGAGCAAGCGTATTCTCAATTGCAACAAAGTCAGTGCTGGAAGTATGCGTAAGCGCACGAAATTGAGTATCCGACAGATACTCAATTTCGTGGCTCAAGGTTGCCAAGGTGCCAGATAAACAGGTTATCAGTAGCAAAATGCCAACAAAGAGCCCTGCCCAAGCATGTAAGTTAAACCACTGCTTTGCTTTCATAGCGCGCAATAATCAGCTTAAAATGTATATTTGGCCGACAAATACACACGGCGCGGCTCGCCGGGGAAGTGCCCAGCACGGGTGATAAAACCGCTTGATGCATATTCTTTATCAAACACATTTTTCACTGATAGCTGCCAAACCCACTGCTGATATTCGGTTTTCCATGCCATGTTATACACAGTATACGGCTGCACTTTATAACCATCTAAACTGACTTGTTCATCAACATAATCAAGACCCGCCGCGATTGACGAATGCAATTGCGGCAACTCATAACGAGTCCATAAACCCGCCGTATTTTGTGGCGCATTGGCGAATTTATCGCTGCCACTTGCTTGCGCTGAAAACTTTTCACTTTGCTCAACAATACGCGTGTCGTTATAGGCATAGCTTGCTGTGATCACTAAACGTTCGCTAACATCGCCAACAATTTCCAATTCAAAGCCACGGCTATCAACCTCGCCTAACGCTTCCATTTGGTCAATGCCGGTGTCTGATAACTCAGTGCTGGCTTGTAAAATATTGTTACGAATGATCCGATACGTTGCCATATTCACAGCTAATGAGTCATCCAACAACTTAGTACGTAAACCAAGCTCGGCGATATTACTGTGCTCAGGTTTAAACGGCCCACCCACCTCTGGGTTTTGGTTACTGGCTGATTGTGGCATAAAGCCGGTGCCATACAGCGCATACGGGAAAAAGGTGTCGTTTAAGTTATAACTGGTACCAATACGATACGTTACATCGCTGTCGGAAAACTCAGTGTTATTAAGTACATCGGTATCTTCAAAGCGGTCGTAGCGCAGGCCAAAAGTGACATTCCAGTTATCGGTTACATCAACTTGGTCTTGTGCATACAAGCCAACTCGTGTTGACTCGGTAGTTGATAAACGTGGTGTCACGTTTGCTAAATCATAATCATCTTTTGCGGTAAGCCCGTATTCAGGGTTTAAAATTGAGATCCCCGGTACTGGGCCGCCTTTACTAGCTTGCTGCGCCGTTCTATATGCTGAGTCAAACTCATGCTGATACCAATCTACACCCACCAGCATGACATGTTGCATGGCAGCCAGCTCTGTCTCGGCAATCAAATTAGCAGTGAAACTCAGCCCAGTATTTTCGCGTTGTTGATCGCGAAACTCGCGTTCGCTCCAATCCAAAACGCCATCACCGTCGGTATCGCTTAACCCGCGTGGTTCATGGTAGTTTTGATTCGCCTCATTATTAAAATAACGCGCGGTTACATCAGTGCGAAATACGTCATTAAATTGGTGCTGAAAACTGGCTTGAAACACATCTGCTAGTACGGTTTGGTAATCCGTTGCTTCATTATGGTTCCAGCTAATGTCAGCAATAAAATGACCATTCTCATCCACTGGCACGCCACGTAATCGAGCGCCCCCTAACTCTTGATCAATATGGGTATATTGCAATACTAGGTTGGTGTCGTCTGTAAAATCAAAACGATAGCCTAAATCAATAATGGTGTTGTCTTCACTGGTGTTTTCACGAAATGGCTTATCTGAGTCTTTATAAATGCCGACTCGATAAGCTTGAGTTTGTTCATCGTTTACGCTCCCCGTGGATTCAACGGCGGCGCTAAAAAAGTCATCATTGCCCACTTCAAGTGCCAGTGTGGTGTTGCTGTTATAGCTTGGCTTTTTGGTCATGTAGTTAATAATGCCACCAGGATTACCACTGCCATATACCGCACCACTGGGGCCTTTTAATACTGCAACTTGATCAATATTAAATAATTGCGGTACTGCAAAACCACTAAATGGGTCACCTTTTACGCCATCATACAAAATTTCGTCTTGGCGAAAACCACGAAACGTAACACCTGAATAACTGAAACCATTCACACCCGCAATGTTGCTATATAAGTCGGTCACCTGACGTGCAGCCTGATCGCTAATTAATGCTTGTGGAATAATCTGAATTGACTGTGGAATTTTTTCAAGCGGGGTATCCGTACGAGTGCCAAACGTTGACTCAGTTGGACGGTACATAGAGAAGGCTCGTCCCACCACTGAGATGGTTTCTATGTCTTTTTCTGCAACGGCCGCAGGCTGTTGTTGTTCGGTTGCAGTCTGGGCTGTTACAACGGGAGTAACGAATATGCTAGTTAGCGCAAGTGAAATTAAAGAGTGTTTCATTGATATTTATACAGCAATCAAAATAATTTAACAGCATGATAATGAAAACTACTATCATTTACAATACTAAAAAGTCATTACTCTTATCCTAGCATTTCAGCCTTATTATTTACTTTGTTAAGTTATTTTTTTAGGCTCAGTCGCAAACCACATGATATAGCTGCAACTCTTACACGATAACAGCGATGCGCTGCCATTTGCCCAATCCAAATTGAGGAAAGTCAAACCAGCCGTATTTAATTGCGCAGTGCCTAATTCAAAGTGACTACCACCACAATGTATACACTTAGCTTTAACACCTTTGAGCTGATATTCATCAGCATTTACGGCGTTCATTGCGCCTTTAAGACCTTTGCCTAACTTAGAAATAAATGACATTTAACTCCTCCTTGGAATTATTAATATAAAAATTGATGGTTAATGAACTGTAAAGAATGAAATAGAATAAAATCATTTCACTATTTCTAAAACAGATTTAAATAGCGTAGTATTCGCCACTTCGGTCCATTGAAAAATCACACTTTCAGCGCAACTGATCACAGCCCCAGCTTGCCTAAGTTGAACGATAGCTAAGTCTCGATGAAGATCATTACGCGAACTCACGCCATCGGCGATTAACACTACTTGATACCCGTTTGCTAGTAAATCTAAGCATGTTTGCAGCACACACACATGCGCTTCCATTCCCACCACTATGATTTGCGGGCGCTCATAGGTCGCAACCTGTTCTAAAAATCCCGCCTCTTTACAGGCACTAAAGTGCGTCTTATCAAAATAGCTAGCCTGTTTAAATTGCTGCTGTAATTGCAGATCCGTCTCTCCAAGACCTTGTTTATACTGCTGAGTAATAAGGGTAGGCACAGCCAGTAACTCTGCTGCTTTAGCTAATTGCAAAGTGATCTGCTTTATCTGTTCATAGTGCTGCATAACCGGTTGTAATTTGGCTTGAATATCGATGACTAACAATAGGCTTTGCGCCGCCTGTGCGTTAAATGAATGTAACAATTTAAACATCCTGAAAAATAAACATAATAAGCAGCATAATGCATTTGTGATAACCAAGTCACCTTATGGCAGATAATTCATCGTATCAATAGCACGTAATAAATTAATAAGCCTAAATGGCAAGCTTGCTTTACCAGCAATACCTTGGCTGAATCACTTTTAATGCCAATGGAAGTTCGCATCTTAAGGTGACTTGGGGAGATATGGCTAATTCTTTAATTGAACTACAAATTGTTATGCTATATTTACTAACGACTAACGTTTTTTACTTAAGTGGAGCAATAACATAAGTGCAGTTGAGCAAGGTTTATTTCATCTTAGTTAGCATCATTCTCAGTTTGTGCAGTATAGCCGCGAGTGCTCAAAATTATGCTCAGCAATTACAGCGAATCTCGACTGATGAAGGACTATCACAAGGTCATGTCAGTAGCACCTTGCAAGATAAACTGGGGTTTATTTGGATCGCCACCCTGCAGGGCTTAAACCGTTTTGATGGCTATCAAGTAAAAACCTTTGCCGGTCAATACAATCTCGATCAATTGATGATTATTGCTTTATTTGAAACAAGTAGCGGCGCTATATTCGTCTCTACAGAGTACTCTGGTGCTTTTCTTATCGACCCTGTCACACTTGAAGTGGAAAAAATTTACGCCGGCAAATTAAATGCCGAAGATAGTCATTTCTCCCCTATTTTAGCCATTACTGAATACCAGCAACATTTTTATTATGCAATTAATGAGCATGTGTATACCTTTGATATTAAAAACAATACCTTTACCCATGAGTTCTCAATCAACAAAAATGATCAAATCGTACGGGCACTCACCGTTCATGACAATTTTTTATATATTGCTACAAGCGATGGTTTGTATGCTAAATCGCTTATTGATGAGCATATAACTAAAATTCCCTTAGTCGCTAAAGATAAGCTCACAGAAGATAAAAACAATACCAAATTTTTAACTGTCGATCCGCAACTAGGCTTGTTAGTTGGCACCGTTGAAGGGCTATATTCCATCCCATTTGATGATAACAACATACTCAACTTTGATACTGTTGAAGCAATATTCCCTGAGCATAACATCTGGGACTACGTTAACACCGCCTATGGGGAGTTTATAGTCACTGAAAATGGTTTATATCAGTACCATCGTGACACAGGTAAAAGCGAGTTTTTATTACGTTTTGACCAAAGTAAGTTTCATATGACAGATAACACGATTATCGACGTAATGGTCGATAAAACAGGGCTTATGTGGTTAGCATCACGCTCGCAAGGGGTATTCACGTGGTCAAGCTTGGCAAGGCGCTTTGGTAATCTGCAAATTACTTCCGCAGGCAAGCTACATAGCAATATTATTCTTGCTATTCATCAGGATGAGAACAGTATTTGGTTAGGAACTGAAAATGGCTTAGCAAAAATAGCCAATGATGGCACAACCACTAACACCTTTATGACAACCGATGATAGTAAAGCGTTTTATGGTCAATTTGGGGTGTTCGGCATTGCCCCTGCTGATCTAAATGAACCAGGCCGTTACTTATGGTTACTGCTATTCGACAATCTGGCTTTATTTGATACCCACACAGAACAACAAATGCCTTTGCCAATGGACGAAGCCACTCAGGAAATTTTTCAACAAGGTCCAGCCTATGGTCATCATCAGATTGGCAATGACACCTTTGCATTTTTTAACAATAATAACTACTTTCTGTACGATGGTCGCACGGGTCACACGCGAATTATCAAAGGCCTAAAAGAGCAACTAGATCCGCTAAATGCACATATATTTTTAAAACCGTTAGCGAGTCACCCCGATGACTACTTACTCAGCGTTTCAGGGGCTTTATATCGCTATAATGAAGAAACCCAATTGCTTACCCTCGTTTACGCTGTCGAAAAATATAACCCACTGAGTTACGTAACGGTGGAAGATTGGGTGCTTGATTACAACAACACCCTTTGGTTAGCCTCAAACCAAGAAGGACTGATTGGCATTGATGCTAACAGCTACGAAGTAAAATACCGGGTTAATATTCAAACGGGTTTAAAAGCCAAGGCGTTGGTTGCTCTGCAAATAGACCAATTTGGCTTTTTATGGATGAGCAGTAATAACGGACTCTATCGGCTTGATTTAAGTTCGATGCAAGTGCATGCATACACAGTAAAAGATGGTCTTACCGTCAATGAATTTAATTTTGACTCGCACCTGCAATTAGCAGACGGCCGGTTAGCATTTGGCAGCACCCGTGGCATGCTCACTTTCGCACCGCAAGATTTTTTATCTGTGCCAGACGATCGCCACAGCGCAACAACAGCGATCACTGATATTACGTTGTTTTCAAGGGCACTCAATTACCACCCTCAGCAATACGCAACACAAACATTACAACTTACCGATGAAGACATGGGATTAGAAGTTAGCTTTTCTAACTTTGATTTTCAAAATATCGATAAAACGCGCTACAAAGTGTCGTTGGATGGACCTAGTTCACTAAGTTATGACAAATATACAAGCAATAAACTATTTTTCACAAAACTCCCCCCAGGTAACTACACACTATCCATTGCAGCTTACAATATTGATAGTGCAGGCTTAGGAGAAACACAAACCCTTAATTTTAAAGTGGCCTATGCCCCATGGCGCTCACCACTGGCCATAAGTTTGTATACAGTCATTCTTTTTGCAGTGTTATTTTTCGTTTTTTGGCAGTACCGCGCTCGCCAAGCTGTGATAAAGCATGCTCATGATGAAATACTGCAATCACAGCAACAAACAGAGCTTGCTTTAAATAGTAGTAAAAGCGGCGTCTGGGAAGTCGATATTGCCGCACAGTGGATCAGCCAACAACGTTTAAAACAAGAACTAGGCTATAACACAAGATGGCCGCAAAAACTAAACTTTGCCGCCTACTTTGCACTTATTCACCCTGATGATAAGCGCCAATTTAGCAATGATTGGCAAGCATTTTTAAATCAAAGCAGCCATGATCAATGGCAAATAACTTACCGCCTCAAGCATGCCCAAGGGCATTGGCTATGGTATCAAGATATTGGCAAAGTAATCGAGACCGATGCACAAGGTTTACCATTAAAAGTGACCGGCATCTACACTAATATAACCGAGCAACGTGCCACCGCACAGCAGGCTGCCGTGCTCGGTGAAGCATTCAGCCAAATCAACGATTGGCTGCTGATTTTAGATTCTCAACTGCTACCGTTTTCGGTCAACAACAGTTTTGCCGAGGCCTTTTCTATTAACACTGGCACTGCAAAACTTGAGTTAAAACACTTTTTAACGGCAATGGGTAAAAAGCAATATCTTGATTTTGTTAGTATATTAAAATCATTATCGCCAAAACAAAACTGGTCTGGGGATGCGTATATCAAGACCAAAATAAACCCATCGCACCCAATCCACATTAGTATAACCGCCGTAGCAAAAGACAGTGATGTAGTGAACTATTACGTGGTGGTAATTGCTGATCTAACCGAGCAAAAACGTGCTGAAAATGAGCTTCGCTATCTGGCCAACTACGATCCATTAACTAAACTACCTAATCGCTCATTAATGTACCAAAAAATATCCCACGCAATTAAAGATGCCGATAATCGTGCCACCCTTGTTGCTTTACTTTTCATTGATTTAGATAAATTTAAACCCGTTAATGACTCATTTGGCCACGCGGTAGGCGATCAACTATTATGCGATATTACCTATCGCATGAATAATATGCTTGATAAAAATGCCATTGTCGGGCGACAAAGCGGTGACGAATTTTTATTATTGATTAAAAACTTAGACTCGCCACAAAGTTTAAGTAACTTAGTACGCAACCTCATCGCAGAACTGGCAAAACGCGTGGTGATCAACGATTTCTCCATCAATATATCCGCCAGCATCGGCGTAGCACTTTATCCGTTTGATGCCGATACCACTGATGAACTGATTCGTAATGCTGATATAGCCATGATGCATGCGAAGCAATCTGGTCGCAACGGCTTTAAGTTTTTCACTGAGCAAATGAATAATCAGATCACGCAAAAGTTACTACTTGAAAATGCCTTAAAAGATGCATACAAAGACGATTTGTTTTTTAATAATTACCAACCAATCGTTAATAGTAAAAGCAAAAAAATAAATGGCGTAGAGCTGCTTATGCGCTGGCAGCACCAAGCAGAGTTGATATCACCGGCGGTGTTTATCCCAATTGCCGAAGAAACGGGTTTAATCGATGTGCTCACCGAGCAAGCGCTTACCCGTGCACTTGAAGATCTCGCACCATTATTTCGTGCCAATTCCCGCTTCTATTTATCGCTTAACCTCTCACCGGCGCATATTTTAAAATCGAATTTAACACAGCGATTATTGTTGATCTTAGATCAACATAATATGAAACCAAGCCAATTACGGTTAGAGATCACCGAAAACACCTTGCTTGATGACAAAAACAAAGCCGCTAAACAATTACACGCACTCAGAAGTGCTGGCTTTAAATTATTACTGGATGATTTTGGCACAGGCTATTCATCGTTAACCTATTTGAGCCAATTTCCAATTGATGTAATTAAGATAGATCAAAGCTTTGTACGTAATATAGGACAAGGCAGTAGTAATGAATCCATTATTAGAACAATTCACACCTTAGCTGAAAACCTGGGTTTATACTGCATTGCTGAAGGGGTAGAAACAATTGCACAGATACACTTTTTAAATCGTATCGGCTGTGATGATTTGCAAGGTTATTATTTTGCTAAGCCAACCACAGCCGACAAGCTACTAAACGACGCCTATATTGAAACCGTACATAAGCAATTAGGGACGGTTTAATTTGTCCTCAGCGCCGTTTAATTTTAGCAGCGCTGCCCATTTGTTAAGGCAACGATACAGTTGAGTACGCTCAACTGGCTTGGCAATAAAATCATTCATACCGACTTCAAGGCAACGCTTTTTATCATCTGAAAATGCATTAGCCGTGATCGCGATAATGATCACAGGACCAAACTTATCACTGTGTTTACGAATGTGTGCAGTGCATTGATAGCCATCCATGACTGGCATTTGGCAGTCCATCAAGATGATATCGGCATTGTTGTTCTGCAAGCTCAGCAGAGCTTTTTCACCATCGCTGGCAATTTCAAGTTCGCAGTGCGTCTCAGTCAGCATTTTTGATATAACAATTTGGTTTATCTGATTATCTTCAACTAACAGCACTTTTAGCCCTGATAGATCAGGTAACACTACCTGCGTATCATCAACCGTTACATGCTCTGCAACTGTCACTGGCAGTATAATGGTAAAGCAGCTACCAACATCTTTTTCACTGTCTAATATGAGTTTGCCATTCATCAATTGCACAATCCGTTTGCAGATCACTAACCCTAACCCCGTGCCACCATATTCTCGGGTAGTCGAAATGTCGGCTTGTGTAAATTCATTAAACAAGATGCTTTGTTGCGGCTTTGAAATACCAATCCCGGTGTCTTTAATGATCACCGACAAATTGCCATTTGCGTAATCTACTTGCATGGTAATTTTACCCGCTTTGGTAAACTTACCAGCATTACTCAATAAATTAGTGATAACCTGACTTAATCGAAGCGAGTCTAGGTACACAGCTTCAGGCACTGATGCTGTCATGGTAAACTCAAACGCAACCTCTGGACGTACGCCAGTATCGGTAAACACATGTGCTATTTGGCCAAATAACTGCCGTATTGGCACGGTCTGAATATCGAGTTTCAGTGCCCCTGCTTCAATTTTAGAAAAATCTAAAATATCGTTTAAAATCAACAATAAATTATTAGCGCTTTGTTGGATCATTTGCAACTGCTCGCGATATTCTGGTTTTACCTCAGTTGCATTAAGTAAAATATCAGTCAGCCCCATAATACCGTTTAGTGGGGTGCGAATTTCATGACTCATATTGGCTAAAAACTGAGATTTAGCTTGGCTGGCTTGATTTGCAACCGCGACGGCTTTGATCAGTTCATCGGTTTTTTCATTTACTTGGTATTCTAATTGCGCATTAAAGTGCTTCAAGCGTTGATTGAGCGTTTCATTTTCAGTATTTACTTGTTCTAAATCTTTAAAATTGCTTATTAATTTAAACGCTAAGGTTGCAAATTGTTGCTGTAATCTAAACACTTCCAACCAAGCGTTATGCTTCGTGTCTAGGTAACCTACATTCGCTTTAGGATCAAAAGCATCAATTTGTTCCGCCAACTCTTCAATCGGACGCACTAACCAGCGGCTCAATTGAGTAATAAATACACTGATCAAAATAATGACCAGCACAATCAATAACAGTGACTGTCCCCAAGCGCTAGCTGCCACTAGATTGGCATACTTACGTTTTAATAAACTGGCCACATACCAGCCCTGCTGCTGAGATAAATACACCTTTACATAGTATTGTTCACCATCGATGGCGGTGGTCATAATAGCCTGTTTGTTGCCTTGCAGTTGCGTAAACTCTTCCTCAGAAAGTTGCGCTAACACCTCATAATGAGATGCTAAGGTACTGAACACCACTTGTTTTTTAGCATCCAGAACAATTAACTCGCCTTGTTTATCAAATATCGAGGGGCGAAACTGCTGGAACGACCCCAATGTTAATGAGCCCTCCACCACGCCCTGAAAACGCTCGTTGCTATACACAGGTGCAGCAACCCCGACAATCGGCAGATTACCAAAACCGCGGCCGCGAAAAATATTAGAAATATACCCACTTGGCGAGTCTTTGCCTTTAATATAGTAATCGCGATCTGCCACCGACAGACTGTTACCTTTTAAACTTTCTTGTAAACTAAGCGGATTAAATACGCGTGCAATGGCGTGCTCATCCGTCACAATAGAGGTAAGAAAACTAGGGTAAAGGGTCATTAAATGATCCAGCGCAACCTCTTTAGCAACCCCCTGCTCAATCGCTTTTGCTGTTAATACAATGCCACGACGATAATCATTTAAAAACTGGTCAATTTTAGCGGCAATACCTGCTGATTTTTCAGATAATTGTGCTTTAACTTCATATTCAATACGGGCGTAGTGGTTGTTGGTCAATACAATGGAAGTGAGTAGAACGACTAAAATGATAAGGATACTAACGATATAATTTAGGATTTGATACAGTGAATAAGCGCGTTTTTGCCACGCTTGATGAATAAAGAAAAAACTAAGTAAGTCAATAATACATAAGATAATTGCAGCATTTAATAGGTACTTAACTAGCGCTGTAACAATGGCCAACCAAGGCAGGGCAATAATAAAATAACCAATCGCAGCTAGGATAGGAATACCAATCAGCAGCCAATAAATAATGCCGCGCACAAACAATAATCGCGCTTTTTTATAGCTAAAGTAATAAAGCCAAATCACTTCGCCAACAAACACCAGAGACGGCCAACAATGCCCCCAGCGGTAAAAAATAAACATGGCACTTATGCTGCAGGCAATAAGCGCGTAACGCAGGCCAAATAATAATAAACAAACTAAAACAA
>NZ_DRGM01000163.1 GCF_011050055.1 Pseudoalteromonas prydzensis
GCTTACGTTGACGACGGCACTATGGTTGATACATGGGCGACTGTAGGCTCATGTGCACAAATTGGTAAGAACGTACACTTATCTGGTGGTGTTGGCATAGGCGGTGTTTTAGAGCCATTACAAGCCAATCCTACTATCATTGAAGATAACTGTTTTATTGGCGCACGTTCTGAAATTGTAGAAGGCGTGATCGTTGAAGAAGGCGCGGTAATTTCAATGGGTGTTTACATCAGCCAAAGTACTCGTATTTACGATCGCGAAACTGGCGAAACTCACTACGGCCGCGTACCAGCAGGCGCAGTAGTAGTCCCGGGTGCACTACCATCAAAAGATGGTACTCACAGCCTGTACGCTGCAATTATCGTGAAAAAAGTAGATCAGCAAACCCGCGAAAAAGTAGGAATTAATGCATTATTGAGATCGATTGACGAATAATACAAAGCAGTAAGCTGGTTTGCGTTAACAGTGAAGAAATGAAAGCCCTAACGCTGTGCAGCGTTAGGGCTTTTTTATTCAGCTTAATAACAATTGCTGCTTACTTTTAATCATATTAATTAAATTGCATTTCCGGAATATCACCAGCGACAATTAATTTACCAGCCGTTTTAGTTATTATCTCCTCTGTCGAAACCCCTGGTGCGCGCTCTAATAAATAAAACGCGCCGTCTTTAATTTCAAGTAGCGCAAGATCGGTGATCACTTTGTTGATACAGCCCACTCCTGTGAGCGGTAAACTACATTCGCTGAGTAATTTAGACTCCCCCTGTTTATTAGCATGAGTCATAGTGCAGATAATATTTTTTGCACCAGCCACTAAATCCATGGCACCTCCCATACCTTTCACTAACTTATTGGGGATCATCCAGCTAGCTATATTGCCATGTTGGTCAACTTCAAAAGCCCCCAGTACAGTTAAATCTACGTGACCACCACGGATCATTGCAAAACTCTCTGCAGAACTAAAAATGGCGGCGCCTTTAGCCGCGGTAACCGTTTCCTTCCCTGCGTTAATCATATCGGCATCCACAGCAGCTGTTTCAGGGTACGGTCCCATACCTAACAAGCCATTTTCTGATTGCAGCATTACTTCTATGTCACTAGACACATAGTTGGCCACTAAGGTTGGAATGCCAATTCCTAAGTTCACGTAATAACCATCTTGCAGTTCCATCGCTACGCGTTTCGCGATTTGTTCTCGTGATAATGCCATCTGCGAGCTCCTTATTTATTGTTATCTCGGGTGGTGACTTTCTCTATGCGTTTTTCAAACTCGCCTTTAATCACTCGGTCAATATAAATACCAGGGGTGTGAATTTGGCTTGGCTCAAGCTCGCCAGGCTCAACAATTTCTTCAACCTCTAAAACGGTAATTTTACCGGCAGTTGCAGCCATGGGATTAAAGTTCATCGCAGTATGACGATATATACAGTTGCCATAGCGATCCGCCTTATACGCTTTAATAATGGCAAAATCACCAGTAATGCTGGGCTCTAATAAATAGTCGCGGCCATTGATATGGCGGGTTTCTTTGCCCTCAGCCACCACAGTACCTACGCCGGTGGCCGTATAAAAAGCAGGGATCCCCGCACCACCAGCACGCATTTTCTCAGCCAAAGTGCCCTGCGGTGTTAACTCAACATCTAACTCACCACTGAGTAGCTGTTGCTCAAAAAGCGCATTTTCACCCACATATGAGGCAATCATTTTGCTAATTTGCTTATCTTCAAGCAACACGCCAAGACCAAACCCATCAATGCCACAGTTATTCGAGACTACGGTTAAATCACGTGTGCCTTGACGCTTTATTTGCGCGATCAACCCCTCAGGAATACCACATAGTCCAAAACCACCCGCGATCACTGTCATACCATCTGTAAGACCTGCCATTGCTTCACTGTAACTTGTCACTACTTTATCAAAACCAGCCATAATCCCTCCTATTGAGCAGTCCAGCCACCATCAATGGCAATAGCTTGTGCAGTGATATTGCGCGCTTCATCGGCCATTAAAAAACAAATGGTATGCAGTATTTCATCTAAACCAATGAAGGCTTTTTTTGGCATGGGTGCAAGCATGATGGTGTCTATAACTTGCTGTTGTGAAATGCTATGCTGTTTCGCCTGTGCAGCAATCTGCTGCTCAACCAACGGGGTTTTCACATAGGCAGGGCACACTGTATTAATGGTAATATTACTGTCGCCAGTTTCTAATGCCACCGTTTTGGCAAAGCCTATTAAGCCGTGCTTCGCCGCAACATAAGCAGATTTATATTTAGACGCAACCATAGCGTGAATAGAGCCTATATTTATGATACGACCGAAATTTTGCTTGCG
Source organism: Pseudoalteromonas prydzensis (assembly GCF_011050055.1). Lineage (GTDB taxonomy): Bacteria > Pseudomonadota > Gammaproteobacteria > Enterobacterales > Alteromonadaceae > Pseudoalteromonas > Pseudoalteromonas prydzensis_A. The sequence goes on from NZ_DRGM01000163.1 coordinate 2,334, forward strand.
CATACGTGGTAACACCGCTTTGCTCATCATCGCTGGTCCCACCAACATAACCTGCTGTAAAAGTTGCCATGTGTCTGCAGGAAACTCTTCTAGCTTTGCCACATGCTGAATACCCGCATTATTAATAAGTACATCTATCGGTTGGTTAAGCATTGTAAAAAAGCGTGTAATAGCTTGGCTATCAGCCACGTTCAATGCATAACCCTCGGCACTGCCGCCCTGTGCAACTATGTGTGCCGCAGCCTGCTGCGCTGCTTGCTCATTTAGGTCAGTCACAATAATGTTGTGCCCTGCAATGGCAAGCTGCTCTGCTACGTAAAGGCCTATACCACTGGCAGCTCCAGTAATTAATACTGTTTTACTCATGGTTATCGTCCTCTAAAAATTCGCGGATCAATTGTGCTTTTGGTGAGATTGAAAAAATCCCATCTAAATGCCCCCAGCCTCCTGAAATTTCAGAGATCGCAACATCCTTATCCAACTCTTGCATTGCTTCATACACTTTTCGCATATTTTCAGGGCGTAGTAATAGGTCATTGCTCGCAGGTAATAATAAGGTTTTAGCGGTTATTTTTTTTAATGCTTCATTCACATCCCCCTGCATACCGGCACTAAATAGCTGTGAAGCCCTAACTAAATAAAGGACATGATTAGCATCTTGCGTTTTCGCTCGCGCTAATGCCCGAGCAGCCAGTGTTTGGCTTAACTTAGGTAAAGTGCGAATATCTTTAAGTGCCCCTTGGTCGCGCACGGTAAAATCAGGAAAACTGGCGTTATAAATAATTGGGTGCATTGCATCTTGGGTAATGTTCAACATCGTTGCGGCTAAACCGTCGAGCGGAGGTTGTTTGTCGTAATAATCACCCTGCTGCCAATTTTTATCTAAACGTATCGGTAGCGCCCATTTTTCAAGTGCTGCGACTGTCCATGCATCCATAGTGGCACCACCAATCACATGAATGAGTCGCTCTACTTGAGCTGGATAACGTACCGCCCACTCAAGCGCTTGGAACGAGCCCATTGATGCGCCCATCACTGCGTGTAATTTTTTAATTCCTAAACTCTCTAACAAACGTTTTTGTACATTAACAAAATCAGTAATGGTCACTACAGGGAAATCGAGCCCATAAGGTTTGCCCGTCGCGGGGTTAATCGATGCCGGTCCTGTGGTGATAACATTGGGATCATGCCAGTTGGCATTGACTAACGTATCTGAGCTGATCACAAAAAATTTATTAGTATCTATCGCTTTATTTGGACCAATCAGTGCATCCCAATAACCAGGCTGCACATCATCGGCTTGGTATTTCCCCGCAGCATGAGAGGTACCTGAAAAGTAATGAGTGATTAAAATTACATTATCTTTTTCTTCATTAAGGGTGCCATAGCTTTCCCAGCCAATATCAACTTGAGCAATCGTTTTACCTGACACAGTTATAAAATTTTCAGTGCTGAAATGTTGCTTTTCTACCAACATAGTCGCGACTTTTTCGCTAGCCAATGCCGCCGTACTATAAACAATAAACAACATCAGTATTATTAGTTTAGTTTTCATTGCTGTTCCTTAAAAAATGATAAACAAGCTCAGCGCCAGTGCGACGCCAATTATCGGAATAACGACTGTTAACGCAGCCAATGGCCAGTAAGCACGTTGGTGAGTTTCTTTACAAATCGCCCGTATAGTCGTGACCACATAACCATTATGCGGCAAGCTATCCAGCGCCCCTGAACTAATGGCCACCACCCGATGTAATTGCTCAGGGTTAACGCCCATATCTAAGTATTGCGGCGCAACTAATGGCAACGCAATCGCTTGGCCACCTGATGCAGAGCCAGTTAAACCCGCAATAACACTCACGGCAACAGCTGCACCAACCAGTTCATTACCGGGCATCTGAGTCATCGCATCAACGGCGGCAATAAATGCTGGTGATACTTTTGCCACCGCGCCAAAACCCACCACGGCGGCAGTATTACCAATGGCAACTAAAGCACCTGTAGTACCCACATTGATAGCATTGGCCATATTATGGAAATACTTATAGTTAATAACCACAATACTTAATACACCACCAAGCAATGCGACTATTAATGCGGTTTGCTGTAATACATCATGCAAAGTAAAAGACAGCAACAACACCACTAATAATGGAATGATGCCAGTCATTGGATGTGGTCGCTCCCGTTCAATAATTACCGGATCATCATCACGGGCTGCAAAGCACTCGCCATTTGCTTGCGCTTTTTTGATCATCTTGTTGAGCCAGAAGTAACCAGCAGTTGCCATAAAAATTGCAACCACTAAGCTCACTTCCCATGCAGCATACGGAGAAGTGGCTAAATATTTAACCGGGATCCAATTTTGAATTTCAGGTGAGCCCGCTGAGGTCATCGTAAACGTCACCGACCCAAACGCCAAAGTAGCTGGAATAAAGCGCCGTGGTAAATTAGCGTCTTTAAACAAACTTAATGCCATTGGATAAACTGAAAACGCGACAATAAACACACTTACCCCGCCGTAGGTTAATACAGCACAAGCAATCACTACAGCCAGCACGGCCTGTTTCATGCCTAATTTACCTACAATGTAGCTTGCCACGCTATCAGCAGCACCGGTGTCTTCCATAAACTTACCGAACAGAGAGCCCAGTAAAAACATAAAAAACCACGCACTTAAAAAGCCCGCAAAGCCATCCATATAAGCATTAATAAAGTTACTATCAGCAGTGACTGGAAATATCGCCATATCACTACTCAGTGCCACTAAAAGTGCACATACAGGCGCAGCAATAAATAAATTTACGCCACGCAACGTTAAAATAATCAGCAGTATTAAACCGCCTAACAGCCCTATCATGCTCAGCATAGACATTCCTATAATTATTGTTATTACCCAAGATGAGGTGACATCGCAGTAATTGCTTTTAGTCTTACTGTAAACCACCAAAAAAAGACATAACACTAAGGTACTACACATTATAAATTTGGCTTAAACCCCTTATAAGTCAAGGAATTAATTGCGTATAGCACTATGGTACTAATTCCTTTTTTGCAACTATCTTCTACATTGAATGCAGGTGACATGAGCAAACCATTAACGATAACAATAAACAGGAACACACCATGATCAAGCTCAATCAAAACATCACACCGGTAACACTCGCTGTTTCATTAGCCTTATTAAGTGCTAATAGTATTGCCGCTGAGCAAACGACTACTGCAAAAAAAGGCGAACTTGAGCGCATTGAAGTTACTGCGCGAAAAACGGTTGAAAACTTGCAAGAAGTGCCCGTTGCCGTAACGTCAATTGGCGCCCAGCAACTTGCCGAAAATGGCATCAGCGTGATGACCGAAGTGCAGCAGTTTTCACCTAACACCACATTGCAAGCGAGCCGTGGAACTAACTCTACCATTACCGCCTTTATTCGTGGTGTTGGCCAACAAGACCCGCTGTGGGGTTATGAACCTGGGGTGGGCATTTATATTGATGATGTCTACTTAGCACGACCACAAGGCGCTGTTTTAGATTTACTGGATGTACAACAAATTGAGGTTTTACGGGGGCCACAAGGTACGCTCTACGGTAAAAACACCATTGGTGGAGCCATTAAATATGTCACTAAGGAAATGACTGGCGATGCCACTTTAAACGTGCAAGGCACAGTCGGAAGTTACAATCAAAAAGATTTGAAGATCACCGGACAACTGCCGTTGATTGATGAAAAGCTCTATGTTGGTTTTGGCTTTGCTACTTTAAACCGCGATGGCTTTGGGGAGTTTCTAACGTCAGATTTAGATAATCAAGACCGTGAAAACTACAACAAAGATGTAACCGCCGCACGTGTAACCTTAGAGTACACGCCCACCGACGACTTATTCTTTAGACTTACATGGGATAAAACCGAAGATGAGTCTAACGCCAAAGGCGGTTACCGTTTACTACCGAGCTTACTCACAGATGCACCAGTACCTGACAGCGTATACGACTCATATACCAGTTTACCAACATGGAACAAGGTTGAACTTGAAGGCTACAGCTTAACTGCCCGTTGGGACATGAGTAGCAACACCAGTTTAAAATACATCGGCTCAAGTCGTGACAGTTATTCACCCACTAATATCGATTTTGATAACACCTCAATTCGCATTTTTGATGTGCCAGCAATTTATGATGACGAACAAACCACTCATGAGCTACAACTCAATCATCAAGGCGATAACTACAAGCTGGTATCTGGTTTATATTACTATGATGGTGAGTCTTGTGGGCAATTTCAGGCTATTTTAGAAGAGCTCGGTAAAAGCTTAGGTGCGGCCAGTCTCACCCGTGAAGTAAGCGGATGCAGCAACTCAACCAGTAAGGCCGCGTATATCCAAGGCAGTTATGATTTTGATGATAAGTGGTCGATGACCTTAGGTGCTCGCTACACCAAAGACAGCAAAGACGCGATGGTAAATAACGGCCTCATATTTGACACGGTATACCCTGAGTCAGGTTGGATACCGGGTTATGTTCGCCCTGAAGGACAACTAGTCCCCACAGTATTAGATGACAGTGCAGATTGGTCACGTTTTACTCCTCGTGCTGGCGTTGAGTATCAATATAGTCGCGATATTATGTTCTTTGCCAGCTACGCACAAGGGTTTAAATCAGGGACATTCAACCCTCGTGCCACCACGGCTGAACCTGCCGCTAAGCCAGAAATTGTTGATTCATTCGAATTTGGCATGAAAAGCGAATGGCACAATAACCTACGTGCCAACGTAACTTTGTTCACTCTTGATCATAAAGATCGTCAGTATATCTCCGTATTACCGGGTGATAATGCAGCAGATTTAAACCAGCGCTTAGGAAATATTGGTGAATCTACCTCGGATGGTATCGAAGTAGAACTTAACTATATAGCCACAGAATCGCTCAGCTTTGATGCGTCAATTGGTTATATAGATAGTAGCTTTGATAATGTTATAGATTACGACCCTGAAACGGGTGAAGCATTTGATAAGTCTGAGCGCTTTAGTGTATCAAACACGCCTGACTTAACCTTTAACCTCGGTGCCACCTATCGTATGTATACCGCAATGGGCGACTTTGTTATGAACGGTAACTATTACTACCGTGGTGATTACGCGCTATTTGAAGAAGATAGCCTGCTCACTCAAGATGCTTACGGCTTACTCAACATCGGTATAACCTGGTACAGCACTGATGGCCACTGGAGCGCAGGGCTCTATGGTAAAAACCTCACAGACGAAGAATACATGATTGGTGGCTACCAGTTTGTAGCACCCGATCCGAGCGACCCAAGTGATGTCAGCAAATACACACCAGGCCTAGGTGGAGATAACACCTTAATTGGCTACTATGGCGACCCTCGTACTGTGTCATTCACTGTCGGTTACCGTTTTTAAGTTATTGTCTAAAAAGGTTTACCTGTTCTTTTCCCCGCAGGTAAACCTTGTTTCAAGGTAAAAAATCACTTATAACATACTGCATTGGAGTTTTAGGGAATGTCTTTAACTGTGAACACTATTATTGCCGATGATCACCCGTTATTTAGAAGTGCACTGCGCCAAGCCGCGGCCACCTCAGTGCCTGAACAACATATAAAAGAAACCAGCGACATTGATGGTTTATTTGCCCTATTAACCGAGCACCCTGAAATAGAGTTAATTTTTTTAGATTTAACCATTCCGGGTGCAAATGGCCTACAGGCACTCTCGCAACTACGAAATCGTTACCCTGATATTCTAGTGATCATGGTCTCTGCTAATGAAACACCTGCGATTATAAAACAAGCCATGAGCTTGGGGGCTGCTGGTTATATCCCAAAATCATCCTCGCTAGATGTAATAAGCGAAGCCATTAGTCACGTACTCAATGGCGATACTTGGCTGCCACCTGAAATCGATTTAACCGACATAATTATTAATGACGAGCAAAGCAGTTTTGCCCGCAATCTCGAAAAGCTCACACCACAGCAATACCGCGTACTAGCAATGATTGCCGATGGCCTACTGAATAAACAAATAGCCTTTGAAATGTCGATTCAAGAAACCACCATTAAACAACATGTGTCGGCTATCCTGCGCAAACTCAATGTATACAACCGTACCCAAGCAGGCATACTCTTTGACCAATTATCACAAGTCGGTAAAACCGAGGTTAGTTAACAAAGTAAGCAAGTGTTAATAACACTGCCGATATAAAGATCAATCAGCAGTATTATTCTGTTTTAGCGCACGTAAATGCGATAATCCCACGCAGCCAACTGCAAACTACTGTTAGCATTAAACGCCTCTTTATCGCCGCTTAAATACTCCTCGTACTCGCCATGGTGTAAATTTTCTTTAAAGCGAATACGTTGCGGTTTGTCACTAAAGTTAAAGACTGCAAACACTTTATTGTGATCATTTTGCCGTACAAAGCTAAGTACCTGTGCTGGTTGGCTATTGTGTACAGGGATCATCCGAGCCCCCCAATTAGCATTCCACAGTGCCGAATTTGCTTTTTTCAGTGCAAATAATTTTTTATACAAAGCGCCATTTTCATGCTGGATAAAATTGTCATTTTCATCATGCCAAACAATGGCATCACGCTCAAAAAAAGCTAACCGCTTGCTATTGCCCACTTTTTGACCATTATAAATCATCGGCATGCCTTCACTTACTACCGATAACGCCATCACAGCATGTAACGCCTCAGCAAACATTTCAAACTCAGTGCCTTCCCATGCATTTTGGTCATGATTACTCACCCCTAGTAGGCGCATAATGTTTTGCGGATAGTATTTTTCATTCCATGAATAGTATACATAAAGCTTATTAACATCCGCATGGCCTTGTACTATCGCATGTACCGCTTGGTGCCATGTCCAGCCGTAGGTCATGTCAAATGCTTGAGCATGAAAATCGCGCCCCTCAAACTCAGCGAGCATAAATACGGGCTTAATTGCGTCGAGCTCCTTACGCACATTATTCCAAAAATCGAGCGGCACAAACCCCGCAACATCGGCACGAAAGCCATCAAAGCCAACGTCTTCAACCCAATATTTCATCGCCTCAGTCATATACTGGCGTAAAGCAGGCTGGCTATAATCCAACTCGATAATATCACTCCAGTCCCACCACGGGGTTGGCCTAAAATCACCTTTCCAGTCACGAATATACCAATCTGGATGTTCAGTTACGAGGTTGCTATCCCACGCGGTATGATTCGCAACCCAATCAAGGATCACATACATACCTTGCTGATGTGCAGCAGCAATAAATGCTTTAATATCTTCAATACTACCAAACTCAGAATTCACCCCGTAATAATCTTTAATTGAGTATGGGCTTCCCAAACGGCCTTTACGGTTTACTTCACCAATCGGCTGAATAGGCATAAGCCAGAGAATATCGACACCTAGCTCTTTTAATCGAGGTAACTGCTGTTGCGCAGCGGCAAAAGTCCCTTCAGGGGTAAATTGCCGCGTGTTGATCTGGTAAATTACTGCGTTTTTACTCCACTCAGGATGCTTTACCTGAACATATGGGGTGGGTTGATACGCATAATGCTGCAGCTTGGGCGTGTTGGTCGATACGGACTGACAGGCTACAAAACTAACGCTGACTAGAGCCAGAATCAGTTGCCGCCAGTATTGCATCAAATTACGTTGACGATACATAGTTTATCTCCTGCCTTTATTATGATAGTACACTTTTTTCTGAATCGATTAAGATTAGTACTACGTTAAATAAAACCGCTCAAGTTGAATACGTATTCAGCTGTTAGCAAATAATCTCAAATATAGCCCACACAGCTTGTCTGGAAATAAAATTAACACTTATTGCGCTGGTTTATTGCACGTAACAAAACTCACTGTTTTATATTGTTTTTACTCTATCAATATAGGATTGATAACCATTTGTTCTAAGCCATACTGATTTCATATTTTGGTTTCTGCTGTTCGCCTTATATCTTTGCGCGCAATTACGCTTATGTTGCTTTTTTTTACCCAAACAATGATCGGTATTTTACTGGCATTGGTACGCATTATTGGGTTCATTACTTTTTAAGGACGTTGTTTCATGTCTATTGCCGCAATCGTGTCAATCACGGTATTTGTGGGGCTGTTGTTTGTGCTTTTTCAGCAACAGCAAAAAACTCACACACTTTCTCGGTTAGTACTGCTTGGTTTAGTGTCAGGCAGTGTGTTTGGTCTTGCATTACAATTGGTTTTTAGTGAAGGCCATGCTGTTGTTAAAGAAACTTTAAGTTGGATTGATATTATTGGCAGTGGTTATATTGGCTTATTAAAAATGGTCATTATGCCGTTGGTATTAGTGTCGATGATTGCGGCAGTAGTTAAGCTTGATAAAGACGGCTCGTTGGGCAAAATATCAAGCCTGACCATTGCTATTTTGCTAGTCACCACTGCCATTGCCGCGCTGATCGGCATTATGGTAGTACAAGTCTTTGGTTTAACCGGGGAAGGATTAACCGAAGGTGCCCGCGAAACCTCACGTATTGCAATTCTTGAAAACCGTGCGGCAACACTGAGTGAATTAACCATTCCACAAATGTTACTGAGCTTTATACCAACCAATCCGTTTGCAGATTTAACCGGATCGCGCTCAACATCCATTATCGCAGTGGTTATTTTTGGTATTTTAACAGGCGTTGCTGCACGTAAAGTAATGCTCGAAAAAACCGAGCTAGCAACACCTATTCGTACCTTTGTTGAAGCAGCGCAATCGATTGTTATGCGTTTGGTAAAAATGGTGATCGCGTTAACCCCATACGGGGTTGCCGCGTTAATGACAAAAGTTGTCGCTACTTCAAGCCCCGGCGACATACTAAACTTGCTCGGTTTTATTGTGGCTTCTTATATTGCTATTTTGCTGATGTTTGTTGTCCACGCTATATTGATTTCGTTAGTCGGCGTGAACCCTAAACAGTACTTCCAAAAAATTTGGCCGGTACTGACTTTTGCTTTTACTTCTCGCAGCTCTGCGGCGTCTATTCCGCTCAATATAGAAACCCAGATCAACAAGCTTAATGTACCACCAGCGATTGCTAACTTGTCGGCTTCATTTGGCGCGACCATAGGCCAAAACGGTTGTGCAGGTATTTATCCGGCCATGTTAGCAGTCATGGTGGCCCCCAGTATGGGCATTAACCCAATGGATTTTCAGTTTATTGTGTCGTTAGTGGCCATCATCGCGATCAGCTCTTTTGGCATTGCCGGTGTCGGTGGCGGCGCTACATTTGCGGCGCTGATTGTACTGCCAGCAATGGGCTTGCCCGTCACCATCGCGGCATTATTAATTTCTATTGAGCCGCTCATTGATATGGCCCGTACCGCACTTAACGTATCGGGATCAATGACCGCAGGTACAATGACCAGCCGCATATTAGGACAAAAAACGCCAGATAACCTAGAGCAACAAGCCTAACCCATACATAACCGCTGTTGATATTCGCGGATCAGCAGCGGTTAGTTAAGTCAGCCGCTTGATCATTCGTTTTAAAGCCGGTGCTTTAAGCGGTTTATATAATAACGGATAGCCAGCATCGAGCACCCGCTCACGAATAGCTTCATCGTGATTAGCCGTATTGACAATGGCAGGTAATTCGCCTATTCCTGCTTGACGGATCAACTCAAGCCCAGTTACACCATCATCCAGTTGATAATCGACTATTAATAATTGCGGGAGTTCATGGGTTACTTTTAACTGCTCAAGCTCCACTAAATTAGTGGCAGTCGCAATCTCGCAGCCCCAGTTTTCAAGTAGCTGCTTAAGCGCTTCAAGTACATTGCGGTCGTTATCAACTAACCAAATATGCAAACGCCCTAGTTCGGTTTCTTGCCCTTGCTCTGCACTGTGTAGCGCAGTGCTGATCCGAGCTGCTTTACAAGGTAAGGTTAATGTAAATTGCGTGCCTTTACCAAGTTCAGAGCCCATCATGAGGGGCATTTTCAATAAATCACAAATTCTTTTGGTAATCGCTAAGCCAAGCCCTAATCCCTCAGCATTGGGCTTTTTCCCTAGTTGTTTAAATTCTTGATATATCGTTTGTTGATCACTTGCAGCAATGCCGATCCCTGTATCTTCAATAATGAAAGAGACCTGTTCATCATGGCGTTGCATTTTTAAACGCACTTCGCCTTGTTCGGTGTAACGTATGGCATTACTGAGTAAATTACGCAGCACTCGGCGTAATAATGCTTTATCGGTAACTAATCGTACATCGCACGTTTGCACAATGAAATTAAGCCCTTTTTCTCTCGCAAGTGCCGCATAATCATTACATAATGGCTCAAGTAAGCTACTAACTGCAAATTCACTGTACTGAACTTTAAATGCTCCAGAGTCCAGTTTTGTCAGTTCTAAAATGCTCGACAACAGCTCTTCAGCACTCCCTAATGAGTTTTTAATATTGAGCGCCAGCTCTTGTAGCTGAGTGTCTTGTGCTTTTTCATTCATTAATGAGCAAAACAAACTGGCCGCATTAAAAGGTTGTAATAAATCGTGACTAGCTGCAGCAAAAAAGCGCGTTTTACTCACCGTTGCTTGTTCGGCAACTAATTTTGCCGCAGACAGCTCATGGTTAGCTTGCGTTAAAGCTTTTGTCCGTGTTGCTACTTTTTCTTCAAGACTAACATTTGCCTCTTTAAGTGCTTTTTGCTGCTTAACAAACTCTGAAATATCAGTATAGGTAGTTACAAAGCCACCACCTGGTAGCGGGTTACCTTGCATCTCAAACACCCGGCCATCATTATGTGAGCGTTGATATTTATAGGCACTGCCTTGTTTTAAATAGGCTAAGCGTTTTTCTACTTCGGTATTGATATCTTCACCACTAAACAAGCCACGCTCGGCATTAAAACGAATAATATCAGCCACTGGGCGGCCAATATAAAGTGCAGCTTCCGGATAACAGAACATGCATTTATAACCTTGATTCCAAGCAACTAAACGCAGTTCACTATCCACTACACTTATGCCTTGTTGAATGTTTTCAATGGTGGATTGCAGTAAGTCACGATTAAACTTCAGCACTTGCGTCGCTTCATCAACAAGTTCAGCAACTTGCTCTAGCGGCTGACGCTGCTCATTTTTTGCAACATCCAAAATAAGTCGTGCCGATGCCCCGCCTATCACTGCAGACATTTCTCGTTCTATTAATAACTCAAGTTGTACATTTGCTGGGTGTTTCCACTTACTTTTATCCGTTGGAAAGTATTGGTTTACTAATAGTTGGCTGGCATCTTTTTCGGCAAACCGCTGTAACAGCGCACCTAAATCATGGTAGTTCAATGGTTGTAAGGCGCTATTAATTCGCGAATCGGATAATTGGGGAATAAACTTATTGCTTTGTAATCGCTCTGCTAAGGTTGCTTGGCTAAATAGCGGCACTAAAAAATACACAAAGCAATTTGCCCCTAATGACAATAATACCGCTTGACTAATACTCTCTAAACCCAGAGAGAATAAATCAGTGGGTGCTAACCAAGCTATTTGCCATGGTCCTGCTATCAACCAACGGCTATCATTACCAAGGCCGCTAGCAAGGTTTGGCAATAATAAAGTGTAACCCCAAATTATAAAGCCAGTTAAAATACCCAGCTGTGCCCCTCGACACGAAGCGTGTCGCCACCATAAACCTATCACCATTGCAGGAGCAAATTGCGCAACTAAGGTAAACGACATAAGGCCCACATTGGCTAAGGTGTTGGTCTCTCCAAGAATACGATGGGTAAAATAACTAAGTAATAAAATTAATACTATGACGATTTTACGCGCATGCAGCAGGTTATTTTTATCAAGCCCACGACTGCTCGAAGTAAGCTGAGAACGACGTAAAATAAACTGATTGATAAAGTCATTGGTGATCATCACAGAAAGCACAATAGCCGATACGATTACCATGCTGGTTGCTGCTGAAAAGCCGCCTAAAAAAGCTAACAATGCCACCAGCGGACTGTCTGCCGCCATCGGTAACGCCAAAACAAACGTATCGTAACCTACGTCAGTACCTTGAAAGTAAATCAATCCCGCATAGGCAATAGGTAAAATAAATAGATTGATTAGCAGCAAATAAATAGGGAATAACCAGCGTGCTGAGGCCAGCTCTTTATCGCTATTATTTTCTATAAAGCTCATGTGAAATTGCCGTGGCAAACACAACGTGGCTAAAATCCCTAATAATGTATGTGCAACATACACATAAGTTGGGCTTTGTGTTGCGACCACCTGTTTATCTATATTTAGCTCTGCGGCTTTGGCAAATAAAGCAGCTGGACTATCAAAAAGCACAAAACAGACATATAAGCCCACGACCATAAACGCCAGTAACTTAACCATAGATTCAAAGGCAATACTGGCAATCAGCCCAGGGTTGTGCTCGCTCGGCCTTAACCTCCTAGCACCAAATAAAATGGCAAACAATGCTAATAGCAAAGTGATATAAAACGTACTATCAGCCCAGACTTGATGGCTTTGCGATGCAGCTCGTGCAGTTAATAAATTAATACTTTGCGCGGTGGCGCTCAGTTGTAATGAAATATACGGCACAATGGCAATCACAGAAATAAGTGATATTAAACCCGAGAGACTAGAAGACTGACCATACCGCGTGGCAATAAAATCGGCCATTGAGGTAAGCTTTTGCTGGCGGCAAATATGCGCAATACGGCAGTACACTTGCCAACCAAAAATAAACAACAAAATAGTGCCCGCATAAGTGGGAGCCAGCCACCAGCCATTATTCGCCGCTTGCGCAGTGGTGCCATAAAACGCCCACGAGGTACAATAAACACCCAACGATAGCCCGTAGGTTAAGCCTTTAAAAGGCAGCGTTTTGCGTTTATCTGCCCAACCCGCCACAGCAAATAAAATTCCCAAATATACAATGGCGAGCAAGCTTATTGACCAAATAGAAAACATAACCGCTGATATTTTTAATTATTATTTAACCAGCATAAGCGTTTTAATGCAAAATTACAGCACTAACTTTAGTACTAACTTTAGAACTAAATAATTGTTTCATATGTACCTTTAAACGATCTAAAGTAAATGAACACTATTTCAAGTTGGTATTAACAGCACTGCATCTCTAACTGATAATCAACATCAAAATACGACAAACAATAACGGCTTATTATGAGCAAGCAATCTGAGTGCTGCTTCAGCATAACCGCTAAGAATCGTGCATAACGGAGCGAATAAGGAAATTCACTTTTGTAGATAACTGAAACCGAGCCAACAGCGCATGAAATCAGCTGTTCACGGCTAAAGTGTTACAAGTTATTACAAAGTTACATTTTATTGCCTGTTTTATCGGATTTTCCGTTACTTTTGACATACATGCTATTTACGATACTGGCACTTTTTTCACATCCCACTACAATGCAATGCACAAAAACAAATATTGGAACACACACTATGAATCTGACACGTAGTTCGCTGAAAAATCCTGCGAGTGTCATTGTTATCTTGGTGCTAATTATGTTGTTTGGCATATTAAGCATTTTTAAGCTGCCGATCCAATTAACCCCTGATATTGAACAACCGCAAATTACAATTTTCTCTGGTTGGCGCCAAGCAGCCCCCGAAGAGATTGAATCAGTTATTATTGAGCCAATTGAAAATGCAGTAAAAAACACCCCCGGTGCATTAGAGGTCAATACCAATATCAATCGTGGTAACGGCGCAATAACACTGACCTTTGCTGTTGGCCAAAATATGCAACAAGCTATGCTGGATGTGTTAACCAGTCTTAATCAGGCTCCGCCTTTACCTCTGGACGCATTTGATCCCGTGGTATTTGCCGGCGGTAATAATGGTGAGGCGGCCGCAACCTTGCTGGTCACACCAAAAGATTATCAATCTGATAGTTTAGATTTTGATATGGCGCAGTTTCAAAAACAAATTGATGAGTTTATTGAGCCACGGTTAGCGCAAATTCCTGGCGTTGCGCGAGTTGAGCTCGCCAGTGAGCGGCCGAAAGAGTTACGCATTACCTTTGATCCACACAAGGCCGCAGCTTTAGGCGTAAGCCTTGAGCAAATAAGTAATGTACTGGCCAGCTCTCGCGATACCTCTGGCGGCTTAGCAAATGTTGGCAGGCGCCAATATACAGTGCGCTTTACCGGGCAATATGACCTGTCGAGTATGGCGCAAATGCGCGTTGGTTACTCAGCTGATAGGCCCATTTATTTAGGCGATATTGCCAGTGTTGAGCGCACGTACTCGGACCGACTAGGGATGAGTGGACGTAACGGAAAACCCGCCTACTACATCCGTATTTCTCGTGCTAATAAAGCCAATACAGTGGCGTTACTGGACGATATTAATCTGGCAATTCAAGAGCTAAACGAAGGGCCACTGGCAGCAAATGGCCTCTCTATTGAGCTTAGTTTTGACGCCTCTGTGCATATACGTAATGCACTGTCATTAGTGAACAGTAATCTAGGCCTTGGCGTTATCTTGTCTTGCTTAATTTTGTGGTTATTTTTTAGAGGCCTAAAAGCAACCTTAGTCATTGCAGCGACTATTCCAATCTCACTGATGGTGGCATTTTTAGCGCTGAATATTTTTGGTCGTAGCCTAAATGTTATATCCCTTGCGGGCCTGGCATTTGCTGTTGGCTTAGTGTTAGATGCGGCAATTATAGTGCAAGAAAACATCGCTCGACTGCGCGCTGAAGGTGTTGATAATAAAAAAGCAGCACTGAGAGGGGCAGCTCAAGTCACCGGTGCTTTATTTGCGTCAACTACCACCAGTGTTGCGATCTTTTTACCTATTTTGTTTATGGCAGGTATTGAAGGACAGCTATTTTCTGACTTAGCGCTGACCCTCTCTATTGCGGTGATCACTTCAATGATATGCGCAATTACGCTGATCCCATTAGCGAATCATTTATGGCCAGATGCACAGATAAAAGTGGATCCATATCACCACTATTGGCAAAAGTTGAGTAATGTTATTATGAGGCTCACTAATACCCGCATTAAGCAACTTACTTGGATTGCGGTATTGCTTGGTGGCTCAGTGATCACAACCTTTACTATGTTACCAAAAACTGATTTTATGCCACGTGCGCCTACCGACGGCTTCTTTTTCAATTTGATCACGCCACCGGGTGGCAATGTGCAGTTTATGGAAGAAGAGCTGTTACTTCGTGTGAAAAAACGACTGATGCCCTACTACACTGGCGAAAAACAACCCAGTATTAAAGACTTCAATTTTTATGCTTTTGGCTCAAATGCCGGGGGCTTTATTTATTCCGCCGATCCACAACGGGTTGAGGAATTAATGAAAGTCGCCAAAGAAGAAATTTTTATTGATTTACCCGACACTCAAGTATTTTTCTTTCGCGGTTCAATGATCCAAGTTGCAAACGGTGGCGATGGCCGTGCTATCAATATTGACCTAACTGGGCCAAACATGGATGACTTGGTCAGTGCTGCGCAAATCGCATTAAGCGCTGTCAATGAAGCGTTACCAGACGCTACCGCACAGCCACAACCGCGCCTTGATATGGCCGAACCAGAACTGAGATTAACACCTAATGATCGCCGTATTACTCAAGCTGGGCTTACTCGTCGCGATGTATCGCAAGCAGTACAAGCATACACCGGTGGTTTATTCGTGAATGAATATTTTGATGGTAATGAACGCATGAATGTGATTTTACGAGGCATTCCTTGGCAAACCCCTGAAGAACTCAAAGCACTGCCGATTGTTACCCCACAAGCAGGCATTCAAACCCTTGGCGAACTTGCCAACATTGAACGAACGGTAGGACCGACTCAGTTACGTCGGGTAAATGGCCGCCGTACAGTGAGCATAGTGGTAACTCCACCTGCCGATATGAGCTTACAACAAGCACAAGCAATTTTAAGCGAACAAGTAATGCCCAAAGTAAGAGCTAGCCTGCCAAGTAATGCGGGGGCAATATTAGCTGGTAACGCCCAAAAAATGAATTCTGCGATGACCGAAATGGCACTGAATTTTGTGCTGGCATTGTTTATTTTATTTTTATTAATGACAGCCCTGTTTAAATCCGCAACAGACAGCGCACTAGTATTACTGGTTATGCCGTTAGCCATTGCCGGCGGTGTACTCGCGCTATTTATTTTAAACTTATTTACCTTTCAATCACTCGATTTGCTCACCATGATTGGCTTTATCATTTTGTTAGGACTGGTGGTTAACAATGCCATCTTACTGGTCGATCAAACTAAAGTGGCGTTGGCGTCAGGGTTGAGCCGTGCGGCTGCGGTAAAACAAGCGGTATTACTAAGAGCACGGCCGGTGTACTTAAGCACACTAACAAGCTTGTTTGGCATGCTACCATTGATGCTAATGCCGGGTGTCGGCTCTGAGATATACAGGGGCCTTGCAACCGTTATTGTCGGTGGTATGGCAGTCAGTGCATTGTTTACCCTTATTTTAATGCCTAGCTTGCTACAACTCGGTCGCAACACCGCGCCGGCGTCAACGAACCAGCAAAATACCTCAGCAGTTCAATAAGGATCGAGAATATAACCATGAAGAGAATAAAATCAGCCTTACAGTTTTTCATTTTGTGCAATTATTTATTCGTTGCCCCTGCTTTTGCCATCGTGCCAGTCAGTGTTGCTGAGCTAACTAAAGCGCCTCTTACCAGCGAAATAGCAGTTAATGGCACACTGTTTGGCAAAGACGACGTTACTTTAACAGCCGGGATAAGTGGCCGCCTGATGTATGTTGCAGAGCCCGGTAGTGTAATAAACAAAAATGATATTTTAGTGCGCATGGATACCTTGCCTTTAGAGTTAGATAAAGCACGCCAAGCAGAAATGCTTAACCGCGCTAATATCAATTTACGTTTATATCAACAAGACCTAACCCGCTTAAAAGAATTAGCAAAATCTAGCAGCGCTGCCCTCAGCCAAGTTGATGAAGTGCAAAATAAGCATGACTTGGCTCGCTCTGACATAGCGCTTGCCAACGTTGAGCTTCAGGTGATCGATGATAAGTTAACCAGAGCCACGATCCGTGCGCCTTTTGCAGGCATTGTTAGTGAGCGTTTTAAGCGCGCGGGACGGGAAATAAATCGAGCCGATGAGTTACTTACCTTACTGGATATTTATCATTTAGAAGTGCGTTTATATGTGCCAGTTAAATACTTAAAGTATTTACAAACGGGTATCACCTTACCCATTACAGCTGGTGACTTATCCCAACCAGAAACTGCCACAGCTATAATTACTGCGGTGATCCCATCAACTGATCCACGCTCGCAAACTGTTGAGATACGCGCTAATTTACAAACAGATAATCAACACGCCTGGGCTATTGGCCAACTTGTTGATGTAGCGGTGCCATTGACGACTAAAAACGACGTACTATTGGTAAATAGAGACGCACTGATCATCCGTAAACAAGGCACCCATGTAGTAAAAATTGATAACCAAAGTAAAGCAATCCAAATTCCGGTAACGGTTGGCAGTGGTAAAGGGCAACTTGTTGCAATTTCACCCCTTGCAGGCAACAGTTTAAAGGCCGGCGATAAGATAGCAATACGTGGTGCTGAGCGCCTACAGACAGGGCAAGAGGTTGACGTACAGAGTAAATAATCAACTCGTTAACTCACCTCATATATGCAGCCAGTTGCAAAAGTGGCTGCATCTACTTACAAGCAAAACCACTCAAATCTATTCGCTTTATTTGCTCGCCTTTTGCTGTGTGAACGTTGTGTTTGATAATCAAGAATCTGTCTTTTTCACTAAATGTGAAATGCCCTAACCAATCGAGAGTGACTATCGGTGTTAAGCTATAAAAACCGTTTTCATCCGTGCATTGATAGGAGAAGTAATGCGTAGCTTTGCCAAATGCACCAATATCAGAGGTATACACGCTGATATTACCTTGTTGTTGGTAGTCGTCGGCTTGAGTGCCAACCACTAAATATAATGCACTAATGATTGCTAGGACAATAAATTGGATCCCTGCCACTATAAAAAAGCTGATATCAAAGACTTTAGCATACCAAGCTCGGGGCTGTTCATGATGTGGATGACCGTGGCTTGCTAACAAAAAGCCACCGATAGTGACCAGTAATAATTTAACGGGTATCAAATAGGCACTGAGTAAATACATGGTTTTGGGATTGTGCCATTGCAGACCAAAAGCCGTGGGTATAAATAAACTGTCTAGCAACGATAATAATATCAGCAAACACGCGATAATGAGTTTTTTACGTTTTAGCATTTATAAGCGATGGCAATTTATGATGTGTTTGAGTGTACAAATAATAGCGGCCAATAAAAAGCCCGTTAGAGTAAACTTAACGGGCTGATATCAATCTTCAATCTTCAATCTTCAAAAAAATTAATCATCTTCAACGTTATCTAAGCCTTTGGTGCCGTCTTTGGCTTTTAGTTTATGATGGATCGCCGACTTTATCAGCATATAGCCACTAATTGGTGCTGTAATTAATAAGAAGATAGTGATCAACAGCTCTTTCACACTGATACCATCTTGCGCGTTACTAAAAAACACCATCGCGGCAATGAGCACCCCTGCCATACCTAAAGTCGTGGCTTTGGTTGGCCCGTGTAAGCGCATAAAAAAGTCGGGCATTTTAATTAAGCCTATTGAACCAATTAAAATAAATGCGCCACCAATAAGTAATAAAATAGCCACAATCCATTCACTGTACATATGTATTCCTTATTCGATAATATCGCCACGTAGCAAATATTTACATACCGCTACGGTGCTGACAAAGCCAAGCATTGCAATTAACAAGGCGGCTTCAAAATACAGGCCTGTGCCCATGCTCATACCATATAAAATGATCAATGCAATGGTATTTATATACATGGTATCAAGGGCTAAAATGCGATCAGGTACCGAAGGGCCAACCACTAAACGCCACAAGTTAAGTAACAGTGATAGGCCAATCATGGCAAAGACGATTAAAAAAACCGTTTCTAACATTGAAATATCTCCTTAAGTGGGGCTTCATAGCGCTGCTTTATGGTATTGATCAATGCTTGTTCATCATCTAAATCTAGTACATGAATTAATAAATAACGCTCTGTTGGCTCTTCACCTTGCGGTAATGATTCTGGTACTGGGTATACTTCGGCACTTACAGTACCGGGAGTAAGCGACACTGTACTTGCCAAAATAGTAATAGGCATTGCATGACTTAGATCTAAGGGTACTTTCACAAATGCCGGACGCAGCTTTTTAACTGGCCCTAAAATTAACAGTGCCACTTGTAAATTTGCCGTAATAATATCAAACAGCACAATTAAAAACTGTTTTACTGCAAGACCAGGTTTAATTATTAGCGGCTGCGGCTCACGAAATGGAAAAGTGATCACAGGGATAATAAATGCAAACAGCGTAGCCAAAATTAAATGACCAGCCGATACACTGTTATTTAACAATAACCACACAACAAACAGTAATAAACTGCGAAATGGCGTGGGTAGCCAACGAAAGCGGGATTCTAAACGCATTATAAGCCTCCCTTAAGGACAGTATTTATTCCAGCCGATATATCATGCAATTGTGTCGCCGCAGCAATCATATACTCAGAAATAGGCCCCGCAAAAATAACCATTAACGGCGAACACGCTAATAAACCAATGACAGCAATAACTTGCATTGGCTTGGCATGACCTTCTTCAGGATGATCACGGCCTTGGTGCTTGCGCTCCCAAAATAAGCCAGTCCCTGCCCGAGATAATGCAACCAGCAGAACAAAGCTGGCAATCAAATACACTGGCCAAAATAGCAGCGCACGCTCACTATCGAGTGTTATTTTTAAAATCCAAATCTTACCCACAAACCCAGAAAGCGGTGGCATGCCAACCACAGCTAACGCGGCAACAATAAAACAGCCGCCTAATAATATCGGTTGTGCTACACCACGCCCTGGGGCTAAACGATCCGCAACTTTACCACGCTGATGAGCAATTAAATCTGCTAATAAGAATAGCGCCGCACAAATAATGGTTGAATGCACAAGGTAATACAACAATGCAGCCGTTGCGCTAACATGTTGAATAGCAACTAACGCCACTAAAGTACCAACAGAAACCACAACTAGGTTTGCGGTTAATTTACGTAGATCTTGCGCTGCGAGTACACCTATAGCACCAATCACAATTGTTGCTATTGCTAAGCCCCATAACCAAGGCTGCGCCATGTGATTTAATAAACCCGCCTGCTCACCAAATATAACCGTATACACCCGTAGCATGGCGTATACGCCGACTTTGGTCATAATCGCAAACAAGGCTGCCACCACCGGCATAGCACTGGCGTAAGTATTCGGCAACCATAGATGCAACGGTAATAGCGCGCCTTTTAAAGCAAACACAACCAGTAGTAGTAAACCACCGATTTTCGCAAGGTAGACATCATCACCTTGTAGTTGTGATACTTTTAGCGCCATATCGGCAATATTCAAAGTGCCTAATACGCCATATAAAATACCTAAGGCAATCAAAAATACACTTGAGCCAATCAAATTTAATACAACGTATTGTAATGCCGCACGCGTCTTATGTTTATCCCCTGCATGCATCAATAACGAGTAAGAAGCAATTAATAACACTTCAAAAAATACAAATAGATTAAATAAATCACCGGTTAAAAATGCGCCATTTACACCCAGTACTAAAAAGTGCACTAACGGATGGAAAAAGCTGCCTTTTTCATCATCGCCAACACTACTATAAAGGACCACGGCTAAAGCTAAAAATGACGTTAATGCGACCAGCAGTACTGACAACAAATCAGCTACTAAAACAATACCATATGGGGCTTGCCAATTTCCGATGGCATAGACCATAGGGCCTGAGTTATAAACATGAACCAGCAATACAGCACTAATACAGGCTGTAATAATTGACATCACGATCGACACTACACGACGAATTGGAATGCTTTTACCGCATGGCGGTAATAACAGCAGGATGGCTGCAAGCATTGGAATTAAGATTGGCAATGAAGCCAAGTGCTGAATCATCTGTGCTCCTTGTTGTTACTTTTCACAAGGTGACCATCAACATGATCATTACCTAGATCAGCACGACCACGAATGGCTAAAATCACCACAAAGGCAGTCATTGCAAAACCGATCACGATTGCAGTTAATACTAATGCTTGTGGTAAAGGATCGGCATAATCAGCGCCAGTGCCTAATACCACGGCCTTATTGATTGTGAGTCTGCCCGCTGAAAATAAAAATAAATTTACCGCATAAGAAATCATCGTTAATCCCAACACTACCGGAAAAGTACGTGCTCTTAGCAGTAAATAAATACCACAAGTCACCAGTACACCAACGCACGATGCGTATAACAGTTCCATTAAATAGTTACCTCTTCTTTGGCTGCATCGGCAGTGAGTTTACCAAGGCTTGCTAAAATCATTAAGGTTGCACCAACCACAGTTAAATACACGCCTAAATCAAATACAATGGCACTGGCGAGCTCCGTTTTACCCACAAATGGAATATCAAAGTAATCAAACCAGGTCGTTAAGAACGGTCTGCCAAATGCCCAGCTGCCTAAGCCAGTAAACATTGCAATAGCGATACCTGAGGCAATGATCTTACGATAGTTGACATCAAAACGAGAGGTGATCCACACCGAACCACGTGCCATATATTGCAAAATAAACGCAATAGAAGTCACAAGGCCGGCAATAAAGCCACCGCCAGGTAAGTTATGTCCACGTAAGAATATATACGCTGAAACTAACAAGGCTAAAGGTAATAAACTCTGTGAAATACTGGTAAGCAATATAGGATAACGCTCACGCGCCCATGGACGCCCTTCACTGTCGCTGGCAGGCATAAATAAAGGTAAGTTTGTGAGTAATTTATAAATGCCTAACGCAGCGATACCTAATACGGTAATTTCTCCTAGGGTGTCAAAACCCCTAAAATCAACCAAAATAACGTTAACTACATTGGTACCGCCACCGCCGGTTTTCGCATTCGCGATAAAGAAATCTGAAATTGATTCAAGCGGCCGCGTTAATAACGCATAACAAATACTGGCAATAACCACCCCAACTGCTGACGCGATCCCTAAATCACGTAACATGCGTAATGAACTTGACTCTTTTGGTGTACGTTGCGGTAAAAAGAATAACGCCAACATTAATAAGATCACCGTCACAACTTCGACTGTTAATTGGGTTAGGGCTAAATCCGGTGCAGAAAAACGGGTAAACGCCACCGACACCATTAAGCCCACAATGGATATCATTAATAGCGATACCATCCGAGCGCGATGCCAAATTACGGTGCTAATTGCACCAATAATCAATAAGCCTGCGCCAATGCCATTATAAAAATCAATCGGCGTACTTGGAACTGTGCCTGCTAATTCACCCATTTCAAATAATGGCCAACCCGCGCACAGTAAAACCACGCCGAGCATAATAACAATATAGCGTTGTAATGAACCATTTTCAGTACTGCGGATCTTCTCTTGGCTCCATTTAATAACGCTATAAAGCACTCTTTCAAAAGTCTTTTTAGCATTCAATGTTGGTAACGAAGCTTGAAATTGAAACAGGTGTTTACGCTGAATATAAATAAATACCCCACAACAC
>NZ_DRGM01000164.1 GCF_011050055.1 Pseudoalteromonas prydzensis
TCAGGCTCTGCTACGCTGTTATCCTCTGCGGCTTCATCAATAAGACTATCAATGTCAGCTACATCAAAGTCGTCGTCTTCTTCGCCAAGCTCAGGCTCTGCTACGCTGTTATCCTCTGCGGCTTCATCAATAAGACTATCAATGTCAGCTACATCAAAGTCGTCGTCTTCTTCGACAAGCTCGGGCTCTGTTACGCTGTTATCCTCTGCGGCTTCATCAATCAGACTATCAATGTCATCTAAATCAAATTCATCATCTTCAACAGGCTCAGCTGATTGATTACTGCTTTGCTCATCAATCAAGGCATCAATATCAAAATCATCATCTGCTAATTCTTCACTAAGCGCAGCTAAGTCGTCATCTGAATCAAGAGCATCATCGGCTTTAGCCGTTACGGGCTGTTCAGTGTCATTCGCGAATAAATCATCTAAATCAGCGGCACTCAAGATATCACCATCATCAGTGTCAGCTTTCATATCTAAGTCGATATCGTCGCCTAAGCTATCATCGTCTGTTTGATCAAAGTCTTGCTGCATGAAAATATCGAGTTCATCATTTTCTTCTTTAGCTTCATCACTTTCATCATCGAACACGATGTCGTCGCTCAGTAAACCATCTAATTCGTCTTGATTTAATAAACTATCGCCATCTTCAAATCCATCATCGATATTATCATCAAAAATAATGTCATCGTCGTCAGGTAAAATATCCTTATCATCATCCAGCTGTACACTTAAATCATCAAGATCATTAGGTACTGGATCAGGAATAATTGGGTCTAGTGAAGGCCCTAGATCAATATCATCACCTGCGCTATAACTTGGACTTTGTGGTAAAAACTCATCATCAATATCTTCCTCTTGTTTGTTATTGCGTTTACGCAAGAACATCACAATTGCAAAGATGATCAACAATGCAGGTATAGTCATTAATAGAATGAGAACTAGCGGATTGGCTAATAGTCCAGCAAAATTAAACTCACTAGTCTCTTCGAGCTTTTTTGCACTTTGTTGCTCTATAATTTCGTTTTGTTTTGCAATTAATTCTTTCAATTGTCGCTGAATTTCGCTGTCTTGACCGAGCTGTTCGCGAATGTTTTCAAGCTCTTTAGAAACGCCGGTAAGCTGTTGCTTTAATTTATTATTCTCAACTAAAATTTCTTCGACATTAGCCACTGAAGATTTGAACTGTTTTTGTAGTTCAACCAGTTGTGTACCTTGCTGCGTTTTAATGTTGTTGATTTCTTGCTTTAATTCTTGTTTTGCTTCATCAACATCCACTTTACGCGCTTGGGTGACTTTCTTTTGTGATGCGGTGATCTCACTGTTTGTCAGTGTGCCGTTTTTCTTTTTTTCCCACAACTCATCGTCTTGCTCAGAGCGTTGCTTAGCAAGTTCGGGGTTTACACCTTGAATTTCAGTTAAGGTCGGAATTTTTAAATACGCGCCATCACGCATATGATTAAGGTTTTGATCTAAAAACGATTGCGGGTTTTTTTCATACAAAGCCTGCATAACCTGATAAATACTGACCGAGTTATCTGGCCGCACTTTTGCTGCAATACGCCATAGCGTATCAGTTGGCTTGATTGGCCCAATTGAACGCCCTTGAACGCCATAATCGACACCCTTAGGCCCTTTTAATTGAGCTCCGTCTTGGGAGTATATCGGTGTTACCACCAATGCAGACGCTAATAAGAGGAGTGAAGCTAAACCGCGCATGCTGATCCTTTAATGTTTAAATGTTAACGCAGCGCCTTACGATTAGGCGCTTAAACATTGATTATTTCTTGCAGAAATAACGTACATAAATAAATAGTTAATTAAGTCTTTCTTGCAAGCTCTATTCCAGTTGCAAACTATAAACCAGTTGCGGCTTAATATCCATCGCAACACTTTGATACGTAATAGCTTAAACTTTATCAGCTGGAAGAGTTTTTTATAGTTAAGATTAAGTTTATACGCTTTTAGCTGCTATGCGGCAATTATTTGGCTGTTAAAAAATAAAAAAGCGGCAAATGGCCGCTTTTCTCATCTTTAATTAAAGGTAGTTAGCTATTAACTCTTCGGCTATTTGCACACTATTAGTCGCAGCCCCTTTGCGAGTATTATCACTAACAACCCACATATTTAAACCATGCGGATGAGAAATATCTTGGCGTAATCGGCCAACATAAACGGTGTCGTTGCCACTGGCATCAGAAACAGCCGTTGGGTAATCCCCTTCATCATCGATTAATTCAAGGCCAGGGGCATCGTTAAGTAATTGCTTAACGTGTTCAAAATCATACGGCATCCGTGTTTCAATATTAATCGCTTCAGAATGACCAAAAAATACCGGCACGCGTACACACGTCGGATTAACCGCAATGGTAGTATCGCCTAAAATTTTATGGGTTTCGTTAACCATTTTCATTTCTTCGCGGGTGTAGCCGTTATCTTCAAAAACATCAATTTGCGGAATAACATTAAACGCCATTTGCTTTGGAAACAATTCGCTTTCTATCGGGCGAGCATTCATTAAATTAGCGGTTTGTTTAGCGAGCTCATCAACCGCTTGTTTACCCGCGCCAGATACTGCTTGATACGTTGATACATTGATACGATCAATACCGTATGCATCATAAATTGGTTTTAACGCCACCATCATTTGAATAGTTGAGCAATTTGGGTTGGCAATAATATTACGGTTTCTAAAGTCTGCAAGGCTTGCTGCGTTGACTTCTGGCACGACTAATGGAATTTCAAAGTCATTTCTAAAGTGTGAGGTGTTATCAATTACGATACAACCCGCATCAGCCGCTATAGGTGCGTATTTCTCTGAAACACTGCCACCGGCTGAAAACAAGCCGATATGTGCTTGACTAAAATCAAACCCAGCAACGTCTTGCACTTCGATAGTTTCACCGCGAAATTTAATATCTTCACCCGCACTGCGGCTACTTGCCAATAAAAATAATTGATCAACTGGAAATTTACGATCTTCTAACGTTTCAATAATTTGGCGGCCAACAAGACCTGTGGCGCCAAGTACGGCAACATTATATTTTTGTGACATGTGTATTCCTCGTTTAACAACCGCCCTTATGGCCGCTGTTTAAAATTATATTATTCGGTTACGAAACCAAGCCCTGATAACAGCGCTTTATTATGTTTCGCGCCAGTGATATTTACAGTGCTAAATTCACGACGGATCGGGTAATTTTTGCGTAAACTATCAAAACCATCAGTTGCCAAATTACGGCGTAAAATACCGTCATCACGACGCACGTCGTAAACAAGATGGATCAATTGACCCAACTCAGCAAAGCTGAAGGTTTCTTGTAAAGTGACTTGTGCAATGGCCGGTGTAGGTAAAAAATCAGCTAACGTTTTATTTGCTGGTACGTCTTTAAGCCCACACAATTTTTGATAGAGCATTTGCGTGCCGCGAGCTTTGCCCTCAAGGGTATGCCCGGCAATATGTACACTGGCATAACGCACATAGTCAAGCAGCTCAGTCAGTATGCTCGGCTCGTTTTCCCATACATCTAAAACTAAATCCAATTTAGCGCCGCTTTGCATCACGTTTAGCAAAGCTTGATTATCAATTACATCACCACGACTGGCATTGATTAGGATAGTGCCTGGCTTAAGTGCTGCTAAGCGAGCTTTATCCATTAGATGCAAGGTTTTGTGCTTACCTGTTGTTACCAGCGGCACATGAAAGGTAACTATATCTGCTTTAGTGAGTAACTCATCAATATCTAAATGCTCTGCTAATTGCCCTGCTTGATACTTGGGCGGATCACATAGCAACACGGTCACATCAAGCGCGGCTAGTTTGTCTCGCAAACAACTCCCTATGCTACCAACACCGACAATACCAATGGTTTTGCCCTGTAAGCTAGTGGCATTTTCTTGGCTCAGCGCAAACAAACTGCTGATCACATACTCTGCGACCGCAACAGCATTACAACCAGGGGCACTGGTGAAAGTGATGCCGCGCTGGTTGAGTAAATCAGTGTCAATGTGATCGATACCAATGGTAGCTGTACCTACAAACTGTAATTTATTCGCATGGCTTAAAAGAGCTTCGTTCACGAGTGTGACTGAACGAGTTAATAATACATCAATATCTATTAGCTGTTCACTTTGCAATGTACGACCATCAAAACGCGTTACTTCACCAAAATCAGCAAAGTACTGCTCAACAAGTGGCATGTTTTGGTCCGCAAGAATTTTCATTAACAAGTCCAGTTGGCACGAAGAGCCGCTATTGTAACGAACATAACCCATTTTGAAAACGAAAAAGCCGAGCAAGTTGCTCGGCTTCTAGTTGTAATGTGGCTTTTTAATTAGCCTTTATATTTACTCATTACTAATGTGGCGTTAGTGCCACCAAAACCAAAGCTGTTAGACATAACAGTATTTAGCTCAACGTCTTTACGCTCAGTGATGATGTTTAAGCCTGCGGCTTGTTCATCTAACTCATCAATATTAATTGAAGGTGCAACAAAGCCGTGCTCTAACATAAGTAGTGAGAAAATAGCTTCATGCACACCAGCCGCACCAAGGGCATGGCCTGTCATTGCTTTAGTTGCGCTGATCATTGGTGATTTACCACCAAATACTTCTTGAATCGCGCCAAGCTCTTTAACATCACCAACTGGTGTAGATGTACCATGGGTATTTAAGTAATCAATGCTGTCAACGCCTTGCATTGCTTGGCGCATACAACGTGCAGCACCTTCGCCAGAAGGAGCAACCATGTCATAACCATCTGATGTCGCGCCGTAACCAACCACTTCAGCATAAATATGTGCACCACGTGCAAGCGCATGTTCAAGTTCTTCAACAACAACAATACCGCCGCCGCCAGAGATAACAAAACCATCGCGGTTAGCATCGTAGGTACGAGAGGCTTTTTCTGGTGTTTCATTGTACTTAGTAGAAAGTGCGCCCATAGCGTCAAATTCCATTGCCAATGTCCAGTGCAGCTCTTCACCGCCACCGGCAAAAACAACGTCTTGTTTGCCTAATTGGATTTGCTCTACAGCGTTACCAATACAGTGTGCAGAGGTGGCACATGCTGAACTGATTGAGTAGTTAACGCCTTTAATTTTAAACGGTGTCGCTAAACACGCAGACGTTGTGCTGGCCATAGTACGTGGCACCATATAAGGACCAACACGTTTTACGCCTTTTTCACGTAAAATGTCAGCTGCTTCTACTTGCCATTTAGATGAACCACCACCGGAACCCACAATGATCCCCGTACGCTCATTTGATACTTGCTCATCAGATAAACCTGAATCTGCGATAGCTTCGGCCATTGAGATATACGAATAGGCAGCGGCATCGCCCATAAAGCGCATTGCTTTACGATCAACAAACTCTTTAACGTCAATATCAATTTTGCCCGATACGTTACTACGTAACTTATATTCAGCAAATTCTGGGTTAAAAGCGATACCACTCTTACCAGTTTTTAACGATTCTAATACTTCTTCTTTGTTGTTACCGATGCTTGATACAACACCGATGCCCGTAATAACGGCTCTTCTCATGGGTAATTACCTTAGCTTGATACTAAATTATATTCTATTTTACGCTGAAACTTACGACAAAGTGGTCAGCTTTCTAGCGTACACTTGTACTCTGAACCTCTAGCTTATAAATAACGCCAGACTATTTCAAAGAAAACACGTAAAATAATGAAAAAAAGTACTCATTCATTGCATGCCATGATCAAAAACGCTGAAATCCACTTTAATAACTTAGGTACACCCGTTGCAGACAACTTTAATGATGTCTATTTTTCAAACGATGATGGCCTAGCTGAGTCCGATTATGTCTTTTATCAACAAAATAATATGCCGCATCGGTTACAAAATCATGACCGAACACATTTTGTTATTGCAGAAACAGGTTTTGGTACTGGGCTTAATTTTTTAAATACGTGGCAGCAATTTAAAAATCATTTAACCAATAGGCAGCATCCTAATCGAGAAGTTCACAATTTAGTACAACAAAACGTGCAACGCTTACATTTTATTTCCTTTGAAAAGTATCCGATTAAAGTGACTGAACTAAAAAAAGCCTTACAAGTATGGCCAACTTTAGCCTCCTTAAGTGACCTGTTACTTGAAAAGTATCCAATAAACCTAGCAGGCTGTCATCGTCTTGAATTTGATAATGGTCAAATTATCCTCGATTTGTATTTTGGCGATGTGCAAGAATCACTTGCAGCTATAAGCTACCCGCAAACAGGTATTATCGATGCGTGGTATCTTGACGGTTTTGCACCGAGTAAAAACCCCGAAATGTGGCAACCAGCCTTATTCAACTCAATGGTGGATATTTCTCGTAGTAATGCCACGTTCGCAACCTTTACGGTTGCAGGTGTTGTACGCAGAGGTCTTGCTGATGCAGGGTTTGCGGTACAAAAAGTGAAAGGCCACGGTAATAAAAAAGAAATGTTAACTGGTTATTTAACACAAGCTAATGATGCATACTCTACCCCAGCTTATTTCGCTCATCAGCAAAGTGCATTGAGCAATGTAGCCGTTATTGGTGGGGGGATTGCTAGCAGCGCGATTTTATATAGCTTAGCCAAACGAGGGATCAACAGTCAGTTGTTTTGTCAAGATCCGCAGCTGGCAATGGGGGCATCGCATAATGTGCAAGGCGCGGTTTACCCGCATTTACAAGCCAAAAATTCACCGCACAGTGAGCTATTTGCACATAGTTTTTTATACGCAAAACGCTTATATCAACAATTAACTGACAATGGTTTTAACTATGATCACCAATGGTGTGGCGTTTTACAGCATGCGGTAAAACAACCATTAGCCGATCGTCATCAAAGTATTGAAAGCAAACAGCTGTGGCCAACTGAACTCATGCACAGCGTAACGCCTGAGCAAGGTGATGAAATTGCCGGTGTAAGTACAGGCTACTCAGGCGTATATTTTCCACTTGGCGGTTGGCTAAATCCCCCTCAATTAGTGAATGCGCTATTTCAACAAGCCCATGCACTTACCCCCATCCAGAGCCACTTTAATTGTGATATCGAAGCGCTTGAGAAAACTTCGCAAGGCTGGTTGCTAAAAAGCCAAGGGCAACAATTTGGCCCATTTAGTGATGTTATTATTTGCGCGGGCGAGCACAGTGACCGCTTTACACAAACTCAGTCTTTGCCAATTGTTGGCGTGCGTGGTCAAGTATCCCATCTGCAAGCAAGTCCTGCATCACGTAAACTAAAAACGGTGTTATGCCATAAAGGTTATTTTACTCCCGCATACTTAGATCATCATTGTATGGGCGCAACGTTTGAGAAAAACTCAAAAAGCCGTGCAGTCACCGAGCAAGACAATCAAACTAATCGCGAGCAACTACTGAGCTTTTATGGACAAACCGACTTTGCCAGTAATTTAGGTAAAATCACTGCTGCCAAAGCCGCGGTACGCTGTAGTTTTATTGATCACCTTCCGATGGCTGGAGAATGGCCGCAGCAAAGTGATTATATTCAAGCGTTTGCCAATTTACGCTTGGGCAAACGTTATCAATATCACGCTTTGCAAAAACCGCAACAAGGTTTGCACCTATTAACCGGGTTTGGTGCTCGCGGCTTATGCAGCGCGCCTTTGTGTGCGGAACATTTAATTGCTGCACTTAACGATGAACCACTGCCATTAAGTGAGCGAGTAAGCCAAGCAATCCACCCCGCTCGTTTTATTGTTCGCGATTTAATCCGTAATAAAATTTAACTTAACAAACATAGCGTGTCGGAACTCAAAAAATAATAACGGTTGACGACGAAGTGGCTTGAATACGTATGCATAAAACAAACTGTTGAGCTTATAACAAAAGCGCCGTAGTTTATTATTAACACAATAATAACAACACGGCCTTTATGCGCTATTTACTCTATATATTGATATTCTTCGGCAGTCACTATTGCAACGCCGCCGCAATCAAATTACAAAGTTATTCAGGTGATACTTCGTTACCGCACAAGCTATTACTAACCGCATTAGCAAGGCAAAACCTTACCTATATCCATCCTTATGAAAGTGATAAAGACATTTCAAATGCGCGTATTTTAAATGATGTAAAAAATGGTCAGTTAGATGTGATGTGGAGCATGACCTCTGAGCAACTTGAGCAAGACTATCAAGCTATTTATATTCCGCTATTTAGAGGCTTGCTTGGCATGCGGGTCGCCATTGTCACCCAGCAAAATCGCGATATATTTAAAGATGTAACCCAACTTTCTGAACTTAAAGAATTTTCTGCCGGACAAGGGAAAACTTGGCCCGATACACAAATTTTAAAAGCCAATGGTTTAGAGGTACTTACCACGCTTAAATACCCTAACCTTTTCCCTATGCTTGAAGGTAATCGTTTTGACTACTTTCCTCGTGGTGTCAACGAACCATGGGATGAAATAGCCACTCATCAAGAATTAAATCTGACCGTTGACCCCTATATTTTATTAAAGTACACCGCACCGCTATATTTTTTTGTTGCGAAAGATAATCACACTCTCGCTAACCAGCTTAGTAACGCATTACAAGCGATGATTGCCGATGGTACTTTTTCCAGTATGTTTTTTGACGACAGCCAAGTGCAAATGGTGCTAGCTAAAGCAAACTTAGCAGCGCGCACAGTGATCCCATTAGAAAATCCTAGCTTGTCATCAGACACGCCGCTATCACACCCTTCTCTGTGGTTTGATCCACTTAACGAAAGCAGCAACACACCATGAAATCATTACAAAGAAAAATAATCACCGCGCTGAGTATATGTTTACTTGTTACTTTTAGTTTTGTGATTGGGGCTAATTACATGTTGCTAAAGAATGATGAAACACAGCAATGGCACAACAATATTGATGCGATAAAACAGCAATTAACGGTTATTTTAGCTGAGCCGGTATTTTCCTATGATAAACCACTGATAGCGCGAATATTGCACGCTTTTGCCAAAAACTCAGATATTCAACAGCTCACTATTATTGATCATCGAGGTATTGAGCTCGGACGACTCGATAAACCCAGTAATGCAACGAAGCAATTGCTCAAACAACACATAGCACTGACATTTTCAGAGCAACAAATTGGCACGATTCATATTAGCTTTAGCCAAGATCAATTAAATAACAGCATCAACAAAGCATTAAGTACCATGGTTATCACCCTTGCCATTTCCTTTGCTATGTTGGGTATTATTATTCTTAGTGTATGCAAAGTGCTGATCATCAAACCGATTGTCAGTGTCAATCAATTGGTGGATGAACTTGCCCGTGGCTCTGGCGATTTAACTCAACGAATCAACTATCAATCAAGTGACGAAATAGGACATTTAGTCGCAGGGTTTAATCGCTTTATTAATGAGGTTCAACAGATCATCGCCAGTCTTGGCCAAACAGCCACTGAGCTTGAAGTGATTGCCGCAGCAGTCAACGAAGCAACAGTGCGCTCTAAACATGAAGCCGAGCAAGAATACCAATTAACCGATGCCGCGACCTTGTCACTCAGCCAATTAACATCTGCCACCAAGGAGATTGCACTTGGCGCGACGCAAACAGCAGAGCAAACAGTACAAGTACAAGGACTCTGCCAAGACGGCGAGCTATCGATGGGTAATAACAGCAGCTTGATAAGCGATCTTGAAAATCAATTAGATCATACTTCAACAGTGGTAGAGCAACTTGATAGTCGCAGCAGTGAGATAAGCCAAGTACTTGATGTAATAAAAAGTATAGCCGAACAAACTAACTTACTGGCGCTTAACGCTGCCATTGAAGCCGCTCGGGCGGGAGAGTCTGGTCGTGGCTTTGCTGTGGTGGCTGATGAAGTTCGCGCACTTGCAAGCAAAACCTATCATTCCACATCTGAAATCGAAAACATTATTACTGCACTGCAAACCAACGCCAGTGAATGTGTTGCTGCTACACAAAAAAGTAAACATGTAAGTAATCAAGTGACGACTGCAAACCAACAAAGTCAGCGCATTTTTCATAACATTGCGCAGCAAGTTGATGAAATTAATCTAATGAATGAACGCATTGCGGCAAGCTCAGAAGAGCAAACGTTTGTTACACAAGGAATATTAGTCACTATGGAAAAAATCAATCATGGCGCAAAATCGCTTGCCCAAGAAGCTGAGCACCTCGACGATACGATAAAGCAACTCAATGATCTTGAACAAGGGATTGTCGCAAAACTTGGGTTATTTAAGTATTAAATACAAAAACGGCTAGTCTAATAAAGCGAGCCGTTTTTATTCAACCTGAACTCTGGTTAAGAGATTTACTATCCAGAGTTCAGACATTTACGCTTTAATTACTCCTAAAATTGATATTGGAATCCTAGCGCCCATTCATTCACATCATTTTCTCTTAACTTATAATGACTATAGTTAATTGAAACATCTGTATTTTCAAACACTGGATAAGCTAATTGCCCGCCAAAATAAGGACGTGTATTAGTGTCATTATATGCAATTTTTTGCCCCGTAGATGAGTGGCTATCAATCGAATAATGATAATGAAAAGCTCCAACAAAAACCTTACTCTTAACTTGGCCCAACAGCGGGAATAGATAAGCAGTTTGTATCGCAGGTCCTTGTGATAATACCGGCACGGTTTGTGACACATTCAGTTGCGCGTTACTTGGATCAAGTGTATCTCCAACAAAGGTCATACTACCTTCACCTAAGTTGATATAGCGTACGCCAAATTGCCAATTAGTCGCAAAAGAATAAATTCCGCCTATTGACCAACTAATATCGGTATCATCGTATTCAGTATTCGCTAATTCGACTGATTGATTAGCTGTGGTCGAGCCTGCAACGGCTGCATAACCAATCGTGCCATCCATAGACCATTCACCAGCTAATACTGGCTGACTGACTACCGCAGCCGTAGCAAGTAAGGCCCATGGGGTCAGTTTTGATTGGCGACGTATAAAGACCAAACCAATCATTAATAACACCATAGTGCTGCCTAAACTACCTGATGAGCTATTTTTAACCGTGGTGGTTGTATAAGCTTTTACAGTCACTTTAACTTCTCCTTTAGCTTCAGCACCTTTACTGTCAGCTACTGTATACTCAATAAAATCGACACCTTCAAAACCTGCTTTGGGTTGGTAATTCAATGTACCATCGCCATTTATAGTGACTGTTCCTTGCGTAGCTTGCGCGCTTATTAAACTCAGTGCGTCGCCATCCGCATCGCTATCATTGGCGAGCACATCAATAACTATTTGCGTGCGGTCATTGGTGCTTGCAGTATCAGCAATCGTTGTTGGGGCACTGTTCACTACCACACTCACAGTCGCTGTATCAAAGGCTGTGCCACCTTGACCATCAGACACACTGTAGTTGATTGTTGCAGTACCAATGAACTCAAGTAATGGTTGATAACTAAGTTGATTATTAACAATGGCTACCTCACCAAAATCAACACTCGCACTGGTGAGCGTGAGTACATCATTATCTGCATCGCTATCATTACTAAGCACATCAATAACAATACTATTACCAACTGCAATAATCACTTGATCTGATTGTGTAACAGGTGCGCTGTTATTGCTGCTTATAACGCTTACGCCGCCGGGGTCAACAATTTGACCATTCGCTACGCCGTCGGCATCATTGATACCGCCATCCGTTATGCGTAATTGCACACACCAGTCACCTTCTTTAAGGCCTTCTTGCCACAGCTGACTATTGGGTGAAGGACAATAACCTTGCTCACCTTGCGTTGAATAGAGCTTATCGCCATTGTTGGTGTTAAAGTCAACCCATTCATTATTGATAAGCTTTCTATAAATCGCACCTGCAGGTATTGGCATTCTTTGCGGCAGCACTATATGGTAGTTTTCACCTTTTTGCTCCATGGCGGTTACTATAAAGCTAAAGTAGCCACCAGAGTTTTCCATACCAACATCTACAGGTAGCTCACTTTCAAACAATTGTGCTGCGCCACTGCTATTTTGTGTGCTTAAGAATGCTTTTCTTAAACATGCTCCCGCATCTCCTTCAATAAGGAACTGCGCTGACTCATTTACTTGTTCAGGTAATACATTACACTCATTAATGTTATCCAAGTAATCAGGGATACCATCACGGTCGCTATCTTGTAGACCTTCGATATTGTCTGGTATTAAGTCATTATCAGTATCAGCAGTTGTTAGCTCAGGTAACTGAGCTAACACTTCCACATAACTGGTCACTGTCGTTGAGAGGCTATCCACAGCATCATCTGTTGCGGTTACTGCTATTTCATAAATACCAATATCGAGTTCAGCTGTAGAGAACACAAATGTATCAGGCGTATCACCTAGCTCGACAATCCGTTCATCTGCTGCTTGCCAACTAAATGAAATACTATCTCCAGGATTATTATCCGTTGCCAACGCTGTAATTGTTACGAGGTCATCACTGGCTAAAACAAATGGCCGCGGCTGATTGTTTTGTTCAATTCTCGTTACTAAGCTTGGTGCTATATTACTCTCTGAAATAGTCGTAATATTAGTGGCTTGCGCGCCAGTATTAAGGCTGTCGTCAAGCGTTATAACAATTGTTTCATCCGCTTCAATCTCACTATCTGCAAAGACTCTAAAGTTGATCTCACCCATTAAGCCTTGTTCAATAACCACTTCGCCGCTGATTAAATCATGATCATCTGATGTTGCGGTTCCAGATACACTGTAAGGGACAGTGACAGGATAACTTGCCGCGGGTCCATTCAAGTAAACCCGTGTGGTATAA
Organism: Pseudoalteromonas prydzensis; assembly: GCF_011050055.1. Classification (GTDB taxonomy): domain Bacteria; phylum Pseudomonadota; class Gammaproteobacteria; order Enterobacterales; family Alteromonadaceae; genus Pseudoalteromonas; species Pseudoalteromonas prydzensis_A. Next base: position 12,765 of record NZ_DRGM01000164.1, read on the forward strand.
CTTTGATCCTCAGCAACAACTTTATTTTTACCTAGCGACACTTGCGGGTGAACCATTACTTGCTGGCTTGCCATTGTGGTTTTACCACTACTGTCTGTCGCTTGCCAATACACTTGGTGTACACCTGGCGTAAATAACATACTTTGCTTGAAAGTTGCGACTGGTAATCGGTTTTGCTCGCTATCAAACGCAAGGGCTGTGCCTAATTTCACTCGAGTGAACAACCCTGTTGCATCAATACTCACATCAGCAGGAGGTGTAATAGTTGGTGCATCAGCTTGACTATCAGTAAAGTTAATATAAGCAAACCCTGTGCTTTGTGCTTGCGCTGGGTCGGCAATAATGTACTCAATTTTAATAGTGCCTTGGGTACTTGCGTTAAGTTGATAGACAAGCTGCTGATCAACAATACTCACGGTACCCACTGATGCCCTAGCACCAATAATTGTTATTGCATCGCCATCAACATCAGTGTCATTCGCTAACACATCAAGTATATAACGGCCATTATCTGTGCTCACTAAGTTAAACGTATCATCCACAGCGACCGGTTCATCGTTTACTGACTCAACAGTAATTGACGCAGTAGCAATGGCTGAATTTGCTTCACCATCTGTTACTAAATAGCTAAAACTATCATTGCCATGGTAATCAGCTTGTGGCTGATAACTAAACACCGTTCCTTGCACCGTTAAGCTACCAAACTGTGGTTGAGTGACCACTTCAATAACTAAGCTGTCATTGTCACTATCATTAACATCTGCGCTAATACTGATGTTAGTGTCTTCATCAATACTTAGTAGCATATCATTCGCAACAGGTGCTGCATTTACATACGTTACATCAATACTAAATGGGTTAAGCGTACTGCTTAACTGGCCATCGCTTACGCTGATCAAAATATTACTATATAGACCAACGTCATCTCGTGTCGGTATACCACTTAATGTACCACTTGTGCTATCAAACGTTGCCCAACTCGGCTTGTTCGCAATCGTTAATGATAAACTGGTATTATCAATATCTGACACAACTGGCGTAAATGAGTAACCTGTATCTTGCGCGATTGATGTTGCAGGTGAACCGCTGATTGTTGGTGCATCGTTTACATTCACTACTGTCAGTGTAAATGGGGTTAAACTTTGGCTTGCAACCCCATCCGTTACACTCACTGTAATGCCTGTATAACGTCCTACATCAGTATTGCTTGGTCTGCCTGATAGCTGCCCTGTGGTGGTATCAAAATTCAGCCAACTTGGTTTATTTTCGATACTGAAACTAAGATTATCGCCATCATTATCTGTCGCTGTTGGTACAAAGCTATATAAGTCATTTTCATTAACCGCTAAGCTTGGTACTCCACTAATCACTGGCAAATCGTTAATACTATTGATAGTGACTGACACAGTGCTCGGTGCTGAATCAAGTAATCCATCATTCGCTATATAGCTAAACTGATCGTCACCAAAGTAATTTGCACTGCCTTGATAAGTAACTTGTTCACCTGAGATAATCGCCGTGCCATGAGTTGGTTGACTCACAATTGTGTAGGTTAATGTATCACCATCAACATCACTACCGAGTAAGTTAATAACGACTGCTGTGTCTTCATCAGTAACGCCAGTTTGTGCACTTACAATTGGCGCGTCATTCACTGCGGTGATCACTAACGATACCGGTGTTGTTGTTGAATCTAATAATCCATCGTTAACAACAAAACTAAAGCCATCACTGCCGTTGTAATTAGCGTTTGGCGTATATAACCAACTATCATTACTTTGCTGTACAAGCGAGCCATGTAGCGCGCCTTCATCAAGACGATAACTTAGCTCATCGTTCTCAATATCTGAACCAACCAAGGTGATCAAGACGCTATTATCTTCTGCAAGTATTAAGCTTTGCGGAATACCTAAAGGTGCATCATTGACTGGGTTCACGGTCATGGTGACTGTAGCAACATTGGACACCGCGCCATTGCTGTCTTTGACTGTGTAAGTAAAGCTGTCGTCACCGAAGTAATCGGCATTGGCGGTGTAAATAATGGCCCCCGTTGCGGTTACTTGCGTTTGCCCGTTGCTGGGCGCACTGACCACTGTGACACTGCTGACATCTAAACTGTCGCCCACATCAA
>NZ_DRGM01000165.1 GCF_011050055.1 Pseudoalteromonas prydzensis
CATTGGTAAATATATATGCTTATACTGTTGTTTAATGGCAACGTCAGAAAGTAAATTATAGCGTTTACCAAATACTGCAAAGGTTCGTCTGAGTTGGTGAGTTGTCAATGCCCATGGTTTGCCAACAATAATTTTCTGTTTGTAGGCGTGTATGTTTAGGTTGGGGTTTAGAAGCTTAAATTCTTCATAGTCTTGCTCGTTTACAATAGCGCCAGCTTCCTTTACAAGTCTTTGATAGTGCTTGACAAAAGGAGGTCCTGTAAATATGTTTGGTGTTCGACTTTTTAGTTTCTGTACTAACCAAATACTGGAGGCACGCTCGTTATCCAGCCTATCATCAGAGAGCATTAGCTGAATACGCATATTCTGAGTTAAAGCTGATGCGAGTTCTATCGCTTTTCCTGCTATTGGAGATGTTAGCCACTCAGCTTTTTCTGGAACTGCAGGAGTCATTTTACTATGCATTGATTGCAAAGAATAAAATGTCTGTTCTTTAAGTTTTAATGTTTTAAAGCTATCAGAATGTAGTCCATAAAGCTCGCTTCTTCTCATACCAGAAAACGCACCGCAAACTAAAAAACAACACATTAAAATGTGAGAATACAGCCAATCAAATTCAGTGATCTTGAGGGGAATTAATCCCTTAATTTCAATGTTTGAAGCGTAACTTTGAAGTATGTCAGTTGGCTTTTGTGGTTTAGCTTTGGTTATTTCAGCTTTGTAGTGAGGTGAATTTGATGTGAGCCAGTTCCACTGGCCTGTTTTTATTTTTCTGTCGACAACAGCCTTGCCTATTTCATAGTTATCTTGTTGCTCGGTCTGGATAGCTAATAATGTATCTCGAATAGGATAGTAAGTATCTATATACTCGATAGCCTTTGAGTATATGAGTTGCATCAAGCGTGATGGTATAGCGTAAAACTGCTCACTTTCTAGTTTGGTTGGGCAACCTAATTGACGGCCTAATTCTGTAATTGATGTCGTCAAAGGTAATGATAGTTTTATGGGGGTTTGTTTTCTTACAGCCTGAATCCAATTTAATGCAACAATGAGTTTAGAAATATATGGTCCACTCATTTTAAGTGACTTTAAATATTCGCAAAACCTAGAAAACTGTATGGGATGGTTCAGAACACAAATCGAATCTGCTTTGATAGATTCTATGTATTTATATACTTGGGTTAAATTGAGATTTCTCTCTAAAAATGTTGTAGTTTTAATCGTTGCTCCTTGCCTTAGGGTACCAACCGCAAACAAACCAAGGAATGCGAGTAATTTTTGTTCTTGCAACAAGGAAATGGTTGTTAAATGAGTAAAAGAAGCCCGCTTTTTCGAAACAATTTTGACATCTATATAATGTGTTACATCCCAGGTTTGGTCGCCGAAATGGCTTAAAACGTTCCCATCCTGATCTATCATTACAGGGGTTTTATTGAGGTTATCCCAATCTTTACTTTTATAATACTGTATTGCACGCTCTACAAGAACAGTGTTCTCTTTTATAATTTCCTCTGGAGTAGCTAGTAGTGGCCTCATAATCACCTCTTATAAAACCAAATTAAGCGTATCGGGCCAAAAAGGGTGACGACCATTGGTATGTAGCTTCCGCTCAGCTTGCCTGCGTACTTTTAAGTCGATACTAAAAAGCACTTGCTTTATTTTGCTTAGTACTCGATCAAAATTGTTTTTAAAGTGTGACATGTTGAGGTGATCTTCTTTGGCATCCTCTAACGCTTCGTAAAAGCTCAATAAACACCAGATATCATCAACTTCTTCAACCAGCACTTGGTTTGGGCAAGAAAAGCAATTCAATAAATCAGCACAAGCGAGATGACTCATGTCCACACTATCGATTGAGGCCTTTCTTCGAAAACGATCTCCATGGTTATCAAAGGGGTCTTTGCAACCTGTACCTAAAGGTGTTTTTTGACCATTCCCTGATTTAGCATAGCGGTTTACGAATTCATCATAGGGTAGTATTTCTAGATTCATTTGTTCAAGAGTTTGTTCTCGTGCTCTACTAATATCACCACATTTAATTGCATTTTCTAAGGTGTTAGCTGTGGCTTGAAGTTGGGCGTTATTTTCTGACTCGTTACCTCTGCTATAGTGTTTTCGCACTACATCAGGTGTGTTATTGAGCAACATGGATGTTTCGAGTGAGTTTCCTGTGAGCGCTAAGTAATTAGATGCACCTGTAGCTCTAAAGCGTTTAGCTTCAGGCCTAAGTTGTTGACCATTGTCATCAGTCAAATCGAATATGTTAATTAGCCAATTCATATTGGAACGAATATGCGTTGGGCACAAGGGCTTATTTATCCCGTTAAGACATTGATGAAGTAGTCTATTGGCATCTGGAAACAGCACGTGCGTAAGGGTGATAAGGTCATTAATAAAATTTAGCGCATGCTTTGGAATGTCTGTGCTAAGATTATCGCCGAGCTCGATGGTAACAAATTTATTAGCTCTCTTCTTTAACGCTGTTTGCACAAACCACTTACCTTGCTGTCCCTTTTTTTGTGAAGCTTTGGGGATATCCATATCTCTTATCGTACTAGCGTTTGCCCATGTGTAATAGGCAAGTAAGAAATATGCAGCACAGTAACACTTGGTAATAGCACCACTTACAGGCACTTCGATTTTATTAAAAGAAAAGTTCGCGTATTGGTCGCTTCTCCTTGCTTGAATGTATTCTTTAGGTGAGGTTTGAATTTGCTTGGAAAGCTGAAAATATAGTTCTTTTAGTATTTTAATTAACTTTTTCAATTCAGATTCTGAGTATGCTTGAGTTGGATTTATTTGGCTGCGAAATAGTTTGAATTTAGAAAACCACTCATCAACAGGGTGATCTAGCATCTTCATTATTGTTCTTATACTACTTAATTCACCTTTTGCTGTGTTTGAACTTTTGCTGCCAATTCTAACGCTGTGAACTAGAGCTGTTTCAAATGCATTGATACCCTCTTTTGAATCTGGATTTACTGGAATACTGTCACAAATATTCACATACCGTGTAAATGTTCTAAAAAGGGTATTCATTGTTGTGTCAGTATATTCTGTATTAGCTTTGAATGCTTGATACCACTTAATAATTTGGTTGTCTCGGTTAAGCAAAGTACCCCGATGCATTTCAAAAAGTTTAGGCACGCCTTTGTATCTAAATCTTTGAAAGTCTGGGTATACAAATTGATCACCATAAATATTTAACTTAAGTTTAAGGTCAATATTTAAATTTGATTTGTTAATCACGAGAGATCCTCATTAATGACTGACTCCATAACTTGATCTAAAAAGCAAACTGCACGTATCGATGCCTTGCTTCGGTTTATAAAGTTCAGGTATCGCCAAGTTGTTTTCTCATCTTTATGTCCCATCCACCCCATGATTAATGACATAGCATCGAATGGTGACAACCCAACTTTTTCGTCTAAAAGGGACGCAAGGCGAAATGTACCGTAAGTTGCACGTAAATCGTGAGTTCTATGCTGAAAGTGGGTATTTAGCTCATTGCGTATGTAATTACGAGTTAAGCTAAAGTGACGCTGTATTGCATTGGTAGTATATGGTTTACCTCGATTGGTAATTAATAATTCCGTAATCGGTTTATCGGTTTTAGACTCTCTTTTCTGGCGACGCTCACTAATCAAGTAGCGATGCATCTTGTTCATTAACAGTGTTGGAATTTCGATAGTTCTGACTGAGCCAAATTTGGTGAGTACACCGTTATGAGGTCCTATACTAACTTGAATATGGTATTTATTCGGGTCACATCTATTCACTAGATTAGCAGGAAAGGTGCAGGCTTCTTCTATACGAAGGCCGCACATGAGTTGTAATAGTTGATGTATTTGGAACTCAATTGACTGTTCTTTGAGTGCTCGCGAATATAATTTTACCTCATCTTCTGTAAGGGGATTCAAGCTTTGCTCTGGTGTACGCCTTGGGACCCTGATCCTTAAGTCTGAGCTTCTAACAACATAATTACGATTGATATGCGCAAGCATCCCAGTCGTTTTGATGCTAACAAACTCTACTTCAAATGGTTTATTTTCCTTAGATAAGTTAATTAACCTCTCGTAATATGCCCACTCGTAGAATTTAATTATATGGTTCATATATACAGCTGCTGTTGAACTATTTAGCTCACCGGCTTTCACTGAGGCCAAAAGATCTTGGTTTCGGAAAATATATGTGGGCTTATTTGATTTGATAGTTGGAAAGTCTTTCCAAGAGAGTTCATGGCTTTTTAAAAAGCGCCAATATCGACTTATGGCACGAACGTTTGAATTGATGTTTTTTGCGCGCTTAACGTTAATGAGGTGATTCATCCAAAGGTTTATTGGCATGACGTATTCACCATCTTCATAAAAAGTTGGAAAGCCTTTTAGCTGAATGCTTGATTTTGTTTTGCAAAAGGGAGTTTGGATCTCAGTTTTAAAATCATCTGATTGAACTATTGTGAGCATGAAAAAGCCGACCAAAAATTGTACGTTACTTGGTCAGCTTAGTTCGTTTTCCAGAGTTAGCAAATGTAAAGTTTCACTTTTCCAGAGAAAAATTTACATAGTAACAAATTCCTCAGAACCCGTTGGGTGTATGGCGACTACTGAGTCAAAATCTGCTTTGGTTGCGCCCATTTTCATGGCAACGGCAAAACCTTGGATCATTTCATCAACAGCAAAGCCTAAGCCGTGTAAGCCTACAACTTTCTCGTCAGGGCCTGCGCACACTAGCATCATGTTACAAGGTTGGCGGTGCTGGGTTACCGCAGTGTACATAGCAGCAAACGTTGATTTATACACTTTTACGTTCTCGTTGCCGTACTGCGAAATAGCTTCTTGCTCAGTTAAACCAATAGTGCCTATTGGTGGATGGCTAAATACTACCGTTGGCACTAAGCTGTAATCCATTTTTAAATCGTCAGGCAGCTCTTTATTGAACAAACGCTCTGATAAAGTACGGCCTGCTTTTACTGCAACTGGGGTAAGCTCAATTCCGCCTTCGATGATATCGCCAACCGCATAAACATTTTTAGCCGTGGTATTTTGATATTCATCAACCTTTACGTAACCGCCTTCGTTAACTTCAACGCCTGCTGCCGCTAGGTTAATTTTATCGGTGGTTGGGGTGCGGCCAATCGCCCAAATAACTTGATCAACATTTTGGCTATAACCATTTTCAAAGTGAATAGTTAAGCTGCCATCGCTTTCTTTCACCACTTCTTTTGGCGAGCATTCGGTATGCAGCGTTGGTCCTTCTTTGGCCATAATCTCAACAAGGGTGTCGATAATGTATGGATCAAAGGTGCGCAGTGGTTTGCTTTTACGGACAAATAAATGGGTTTCTGTACCTAGGCTATGCAGTACACCAGCAATTTCTACCGCGATATAACCGGCACCCACAACGGCAACGCGTTTTGGTTGCTCGTTTAGCTCAAAAAAGCCATTTGAATCGATGCCGTGCTCAGCACCTGGGAGATTTGGAATGCTAGGGCGACCGCCTACGGCAATTAAAATATGATCGGCAGTATAAAGTTCGCCGTCTACTTCAACCGTTTTATTATCAACAAATTTAGCAAAGCCTTTAATGACTGTTACGCCATTTTTAGCAAGGCCATTATCATAGCCTTTATGAATGCGGCCTATATAGGCTTCACGGCTTTCTACTAGTTTACTCCAGTTGAATTCTTTTACTTCAACATTAAAACCGTAATCAGGAGCGTATAAGTTAATTGCTTCAGCAACTTGAGCGCCATGCCACATTACTTTTTTTGGCACACAACCTACATTCACACAGGTACCGCCCATGTGCTTTGCTTCAATTAGTGCCACTTTTGCGCCACGCATAGCTGCACGGTTAGCTGAACCTATTCCGCCGCTGCCGCCGCCAATTGCAATGTAGTCAAAATGCTGAGCCATAGTTATTCCTCAAAGATGAATGGTCATATTAGTGCGATGATAGCATAAGCAAGACCCGTTAAAAGCCCCTTGTATTTCAAGAATTCGCCCCAACTTCAAAATCATAATTGCACAGACTTGAGAGCTAACATGAGTGATACCCAAAACAACCCTTTAATAGGTTTAGAAGGCTTACCGCCATTTTCTAAAATTAAGCCAGAGCATGTTGTGCCAGCGCTAAAAGCGGGCATTAGTGAATGCCGCGCTAAAATTGATGAAGTGTTGGCTAAAAAATCGTTTACTTGGTCAGATTTAGTGTTGCCACTTGAAGAAGTTGACGACAAGCTTTCACGCATGTTTTCTCCAGTATCGCACATGAACTCTGTGGTGAACTCTGATGAACTACGCGAAGCGTACGAGCAATGTTTACCGCTTATTTCTGAGTACTCAACCTTTGTTGGTCAACACCAAGGTTTGTATGAAGCTTATAACGCTCTGCATAACAGCGACGAATTTAAAACCTTAAGCACCGCACAACAAAAAACCATAACCAATGCACTGCGTGACTTTGAGCTTTCAGGTATTGCTTTGGCGCCAGAGCAGCAAAAGCGCTACGGCGAAATTAGCGCAAGGTTGTCAGAACTTGCTGCTAAATTTGGTAATAATGTCATGGATGCCACATTGGCTTGGCAAAAGCACATTACCGATGAAAGTGAGCTTGCGGGCTTACCTGAGTCGGCGTTAGCGTTAGCGGCAGATACCGCAAAAAGCAAAGAATTAGACGGCTGGGTTTTCACGTTAGATTTCCCATCGTATTTACCAATTATGACCTATGCAGATAACCGCGAGCTACGTGAACAAACTTACACGGCATTTGTAACCCGCGCGTCTGATCAAGGGCCTAATGCCGGCGAATTTGATAATTCAGCGATTATGAGCGAAGAACTCGCACTGCGCCATGAAATTGCGCAATTGTTAGGTTTTGCTAGCTATGCTGAAAAATCACTCGCTACTAAAATGGCTGAAACACCAGAGCAGGTCTTCTCATTTTTAGAAGACTTAGCCGCTAAGTCTAAACCTCAAGCAGAGCAAGAACTTGCTGAGCTACAAGCGTATGCCAAGGAAAAACACGGTATCGAGCAGCTCGCTGCGTGGGATTATGGTTATTACGGCGAAAAGCTAAAACAAGAGAAATATGCAATATCAGACGAAGTACTGCGCCCGTATTTCCCAGCCGATAAAGTACTAAGCGGCTTGTTTGAAACAGTAAATCGTTTATTTGCTATTAGCGTTAAAGAGCTTAAAGACATCGATACTTACCATAAAGATGTACGCTTTTTTGAAATTTACGACAGCAGCAACACTTTACGCGGGCGTTTTTACCTTGATTTATACGCGCGTGATCACAAGCGCGGTGGCGCGTGGATGGATGACTGCATGGGCCGTAAAGTACGTGCCAATGGCGCGTTACAAACACCGGTAGCGTATCTAGTATGTAACTTTAATAAAGCGATTGGCGATAAACCTGCGTTATTTACTCATAACGAAGTAACCACTTTATTCCATGAGTTTGGCCATGGTATTCATCATATGCTAACCCAAGTTGATGCGGCACCAGTAGCCGGTATTAATGGTGTTGCATGGGATGCCGTTGAACTGCCAAGCCAGTTTTTAGAGAATTGGTGTTATGAAGAAGAAGCGCTTAACTTTATTTCAGGCCACTATGAAACGGGTGAGCCGTTACCTAAAGAGCTATTGGATAAGCTACTAGCGGCTAAAAACTATAACTCAGGCATGCAAATGCTGCGTCAAATCGAGTTTTCGTTATTTGATTTTAGAATTCATAACGATTATCAAGCGGGTGAAGAATGCCAAATTCAAGCGCGCTTAGATGCAGTGCGTAGTCATACCTCAGTGGTTAAAGCGCCTGAGTTTAACCGTTTTCAGCATAGCTTTAGCCATATTTTTGCTGGTGGTTATAGCGCGGGTTATTACTCGTATAAATGGGCCGAAGTGCTTTCGGCTGATGCGTTTGCTAAATTTGAAGAAGAGGGTATTTTTAATCCACAAACTGGGCAAGCCTTTATGCAGCACATTTTAGAAAAAGGCGGCAGTGAAGAGCCTATGGCGTTGTTTAAAAACTTCCGTGGTCGTGAGCCGAGCGTCGATGCATTATTACGTCACAGTGGTATTGCAGCCTAAAGGGCAAGTTGGTTTTATTGTTTTAAAGCGCCGGTTGGCGCTTTTTTAGTTTTAAGCTAATAAATTATCGCAAAATCAGGGCTCCGTACTATGCTTTTTAAGTAATTAATAAAAAGGAATGAGGTATGACAAAACTGGTACTGGCGATTGATGACGATAAATATGTGCATCACGTTATTGAGCAATCATTAGCGGGTTTTTGTCAGTTAATTCACGCCAAAAATGGTGATGAAGGGCTAAGACAAGCGCTAAAGTATAACCCTGATATTATTTTACTGGATGTCGAAATGCCCGGTAAAAGTGGTTACCAAGTATGTACAGAGTTAAAAAATAATGAGCAAACCAAAGACACCCCAGTGATGTTTTTATCGGGCAAGAGTGAGTTACCAGAGCGCGTTAGAGGCTATAACGCCGGTGCCGCCGATTACATTGTAAAACCCTTTAATGCACAAGAGTTGATGGCACGTATTCGGGTGTTATATCAGTATCGTCAGCATTCTATCAAGCTTAAAAAAGATGTTGAGCAGGCGCAGAACACTGCTGAAATAGCGATGACAGATTCGGGCGATATGGGCAGGATCATGCGCTATGTAGGGCAAACTTATCATGCTCATGATGTGCAATCATTATCAGCCTATTTTTTTGAATTCTTTCGGCCATTAAATCTCAATGTGGCGGTGGCTTTTTGGTGTCAAGAGAGTGAGTTTTTTTGTAGCGATGACGGTGGCGTTTGTCCGCTCGAGCAAGAGCTGTTAGAAAAGCACCGTTACTCAAATCGGTTTGTTGATTTTAGTAGCCGCACTATTATTAATTATCCCAAGCTGTCTATTTTAATTAAAAACATGCCGCTTGATGATGTGGCATTGTATGGTCGTTATAAAGATTTGTTCCCGCATATTTTGGAAGTCACTAATGCCAAAATCCAAGATATGGAAGTAAACGAAAAAGCTCTTGCGCAAGCGCACACGGTTGGCAATGCCTTTAATGAGCTTGCTTCGCAACTATTTGTCAGTAGCGAGGCCCGTGAAGATGCAGTGGCAATATTGGCCACTCAGTTATCTGAGCTGCGCGTACTGATGCAGCAAAATCCCGCGTTTGCCGATAACCAAGCGTTGCTATTACAAGTAGCGCAATTAGAGCAAACGCAATTACAGTTAGGGGCGTTGAATGATGATTTAGCCTTCATTAAACATCAGCTCAACCAGATTATTGATTCGCGCAGTGAATTGCTCGACAGTTTGAGTAAAATTGCTACCCCTGAACACTCTCAAGACGTTACTTCACAAACGGATATTGAGCTATTTTAGTGCTATGGCGCTTAGCAGTTGCTATACTTCGCGGGCTATTTACGGTCGGAGTTTATTTTGGTTATACAGTGTCCTTTTAAAGAAGTACGTCATTATCTTAATGAGATTGAGCAGCGCTTTGGGCTGGCCGAGTGGGCAGCAAATACCACTGGTTTTGCATTGCATTATGATGATCAAGGCTTAAGCTTACGCAAAACCGATGAACCAAAACTGGGCGCGATTAGCGTTGATTTTGTTACCGGTGCGGTAGCTCACCGTCGTAAATTTGGTGGTGGCAAAGGGCAGTCTATTGCCAAAGCGGTAGGCTTAAATAAAGGTGCAACGCCGGTTGTGCTCGATGCCACAGCGGGTTTAGGACGTGATGGATTTGTACTGGCGTCTCTGGGTTGTAAAGTAATTTTGCATGAACGCCACCCGGTTGTTGCGGCATTGCTCTATGATGGCTTGCAACGCGCTTATAATGACGCTGAAATTGGCCCGTGGATGCAGCAAAACATGAGCCTAGTGTTTGGCTCAAGCCATACCTTACTCGCGCAATGTGACAGTATGCCTGATGTGGTTTACCTTGATCCGATGTTTCCACACCGTGAAAAATCAGCGCTAGTAAAAAAGGAAATGCGGGTATTCCAAGACTTAGTGGGAGCAGATAATGACGCCGATGGTTTACTTGAATTCGCCTATCCACTTGCCAGTAAACGGGTGGTTGTTAAGCGCCCAGATTACGCACCATTTTTAAATAACCAAACGCCAAGCATGCAAATTAAAACCAAAAAGAACCGCTTTGATGTATATGTAAAAGCGGCGATGGTGTGAGGCTTTATTCGTATTTTTAAATTTTGTTCCCGTAAAGTTATAAGTGTTTCATGGCGGTTTTCATTAAATTGTCATAAATAGTTAATAGTGTACGCGCAGTTATTTAGAGGAATTGAATTTCATGCGCGTGTCATCATTTACTCGGCTACTAGCTATTTTGTTGGCATTAGCCAGCCTGCTGTTAGGCGGAACTCTGTACTGGGCAAGTCAAACATTAGTTAAACTTGAACAACAAGACCAATCTTATAATCAATTAAAAAACAAAATACTCGTCGATTTAAAAGGCTTGCTTGAAGACTATTTAGCACAAGGCGATAGTCAGTATTTAGGACAAGCGGCTGAACTTATTAGCCAGGTAAAAAAAAACCAGTTAGCTAGTTTACCAAGTGACTTAAAACAGCAATTAGATACGCAATTAACCCAGCTTGATACCGATATAAAAGGTAAATATCGCGCTTTGGGTAAACTCTCAGGTAATGAAACCGCATTGCTTGATAATGCGCTTAGGCAAATGGCGGGCTCAGCGTCTTCCTTAATTGATTATGCCAACAAAGCAGGGCAGCAAAATACTAACGCGCAGGATTATTACCTGCTTGCCAGTGACTACTACCGCGAAGTGACGAATTTGTCGTTGTTTACTTATCAGTTAATGCTTAGTTTTGATCAAGACACACAAACCAACTTACAACAAAGTATTGCTAACTTAAACCGTTTAGCGCAGCAGATTGACGACCTTGAAAACTTAGGCGTGATGAGTGAAGTTGATGAAGATAGCTTGTTTATGGATGAAGAAGCCGAAGACTTAGCGGAGGAAATTAAAGCGGAACTAAGCAGCTGGCCGAACCGTTACCCGCGTGATTTAGCGAACACCATTGAGCAAGCTCAGCAGCGCCAAACAGGTATACAGGCTCTGCGCAAACAGATCAATACACTCTCTGGCACGGTGATTAATGCCGAGCAGCAACTTAAAATTCAACAAGGTACTTTAAAGCAGCAAGTGCTGGTGGTGTTTTGTATTGCCATTGGCATGTTGGTGGTATTAGCTGTTGGGGTTTATTTTGTACAGCGTAATCAAGTACTAACACCACTTCGTCAATTGCGAGATGGTTTTGCATTTTTAATTGAAAGTAATGAGCTAAAAAATATTGTGAGTAAAAACCCGAAAACTGAAGTGGGTGAAATAGCGACTTACTTTAATCAACTTATTGAGCGCCAACGCCTAGAGGCTAATGAGCGTGCGCAAATGCTAGAAGTGATTAATGACTTTATGCAAGAGATGAGCGAACACTTACAAACAATAAGCGAGCAAACTGATGCTAGTCATCATCAAGTAGAGCAAAACCAACAATTACTGACTGATATTCAACACATAGGTGAACAAGTTAATGATATTAACGGCAAAGTAGCAGATAACGCGAAACATACCTTTTCAGCAATGGAGCAAAGCCTAGGCTTTGCGCAGAATATGCTAAGTGCCAGCTCGAATACGCAGCAACGAGTAGACCAAGGTTTACACAGCTTGCAAGAACTCCTCAGTGGTGTACAAGATGTAGGGCAAGTTATTGAGATGATCCGCAATATTGCAGAGCAAACAAACTTACTGGCACTTAATGCCGCGATTGAATCGGCCCGTGCAGGTGAACATGGCCGTGGTTTTGCGGTGGTTGCTGATGAGGTGCGTAAACTTGCTCGGCAAACTCAAGGCTCCTTGAGTGATATTAACAATCAACTTAACTTATTAAGTGAAAACTCCAGCATGGTGTCAACGCAAATATCAGCGCTTGCAGATGATGCCCAATTGCAAACAAATAATGCGCAAGATCTTAAGCGTAACTCTGAAGGTGTCGCTGATAATGCCCAAGACGCTAATAAAGTAGCGTTTGAGGCCATGGAGTTAGCAAAACAACAAAATGCATTATTAGATAACTTTAGCCAGTCAATGCAGAGCATGAAAGGCCAAGTGAGTGAATCCAGTCTACTAGTGGCTGATATTCACCAACGTTTACAGCAGCAAATGCACACTATTCGTAGTAGCTTAGGATTGTAACTTTGCTTGAGCATAATGACTTGCAACTAGCTGTTAGGTCTAGTCGCGCTTTTATGCTATTTTTAAGTCGTTTATAGCTCATTACTTTAAAAGGAAATACCATGATTTCTCAAGGCCAAGTATTACCAGCAATTAGTCTTACGCAATTAACCGATGACGGTATGCAAACACTGACCAATGACGATTTATTCGCCGCTAAAAAAGTGGTGTTATTTGCCGTTCCAGGTGCCTTTACACCAACTTGTTCTAATGCCCATTTACCTGAATTTATTACGCTTGCAGATCAAATAAAGGCCAAAGGTGTAGACGCTATTTATTGTGTATCAGTGAATGATGCATTTGTGATGAAAGCATGGGGTGAAACACACAATGCAGAGCATATTCAAATGCTTGCAGATGGTGATGCGAGCTTTACAAGAGCGCTTGGGTTAGATAAAGACACCGCTGGTTTTGGTGGTGTTCGTTCAACCCGTTATGCCATGATTGTTGAAGACCAAACCGTAACGGGTTTGTTTGTTGAACAAGACAAAGAGTTTGTTGTAAGCCGCGCAGAAGCGGTATTAGAAAAGCTGTAATAAAAAAGCCGAGCAAAGCTCGGCTAAAAATCACCAGGGGAAACTGGTTGACCAAAGCGCGCGAGTGGCAGTAATACTGACACTCGCGTTTTTAGTTCTTAAGGTTGGTATTGCGCATCAAGCGTTAAACCAGCAAAGGTTTGATAAGCATTCACGCTCATGTGCCAAGTACCCGCTTGTGGGTTGCTGAAGGTACATGTTTCAGCGTTACCATTTTTGTATGGACGACAATCGTAGCTAGAGCTGGTTGGTTGACTAGCAAATTTAACGAATAAGTCCGCATCACCAGAACCACCAGAAGTCGTTACGGTAAAGCTTGCCATACCCGCAGGCACATCCAAGGTGTAATGTTTCCATTGACCCGCACTGGCTGAAATATCAGACACAGTACCACCACCTGCTTGTGGCTCACCTGTACCACCAGAAGTTGTTAAATTACCTACTAAACTCACATTTGCGTAAGCTGAGTAACCGCTCAGCATGACATGATATGTACCTGCTGTTGGGTTATCGATAGAGCATTCTTCGTTATTGCCATTTTTATATGGACGGCAATCATAGGTTGATGTTGTTGGTGCGCTGCCTGCACGTACATACATATCAGCATCGCCACTGCCGCCACTCATAGTAAACGTAACATTAGAAGCGCCGCTTGGTACGGTCATAGTATAGAAAGTAGTACTACTTGCGCCGCCGCTTAGGCCTGTTAGCGCTTGACCATCAAGTAATTCATTGCCTGTTGGTGGTAGCGGTGTTGTACCACCTGCTGCGGCAACCGCTGCTGCTGCGTCAACAATACCTGTACCACAGTTATTACATGATGCTGGGAATGAACGTGTAGTTGATTTTAAAATGCTCTCAATTTCATCAGGCGTTGCATTTGGCTTAGCCTGTTTGATCAGTGCAGCAACACCAGCAACGTGCGGCGCAGCCATTGATGTACCTTGTGAGTAGTGGTAGCTATCACTTGAAGGGCTTGATGAACCCGAGTTATGCGTTGACAACACACCTTCAGAATCATTGGCAAAACTTTGTGCACCGCCTGGTGCTGCAACATCAATTGACGTACCATAATTTGAGTAATAAGCACGACCACCATTACGGCCAACCGAAGCCACATTCACTACGCCATTACAGTTACCTGGGTTGTAGTTGTTGGCATTGTCGTTATCATTACCAGCAGCAATAACGATAACAGTGCCGTTATTGCGAGCTTGGTTAATCGCGTTTTGTGTGGTTGAGCTACAAGAGCCGCTGCCACCTAAACTCATATTAATTACATCAGCAGGATTCGCATTAGCAGGTACGCCAGAAACCGAACCGCCAGATGCCCAAATAATCCCATCAGCAATATCTGATGTTAAACCACCACATTTACCCAGCACACGTACTGGCACTACTTTGGCGTCATAAGCAACACCGGCAACACCTTCGCCATTATTTGTTACTGCAGCCACAGTACCTGCCACGTGCGTACCATGCCAGCTAGAGCCCTGTGCGCTATGTTGATAACCACATTCGTTAGCACTGATCGCATCACCTGGATCGCGAGCATCGCTATCGCGTGCGCCACCATCATTAGCAACAAAGGTATCGGAGATCATGTCGTAACCAGGTAATAAATTAGCATTTAAATCAATATGCGGGCGGTAACCAGTATCAAGTACGGCAACCGTTACACCGCTACCTGTGGCAGTATCCCACGCTGTAGGTAGGTTTAATCCGCCAGCTTGTTCATAATAATGCCATTGATCGTCATAACGCGGATCATTAGGCGTTGCAAATGGTTTTAACATTTGATCTATTTCAATGTATTCCACGTTGCCAGAGGCAATCACTTCTTGCATATATTGTTGCGCTTCATCTGCGCTAAGTTTTTTATTTGCACGCATTACATGGTGGTTGCTCAATGCCATAGCACGAACATACTGCGCTTTAACGTTACCTTTTTTACTAGTAAAGTTTTTAATAAAGCCTTGGGCTTTTTTGTTCATCATTAGTGGGCTAGTTTCAGCAGCCGAAAGTGTACTCATTTCATCAGCGTTATTTTTATATTTGATGATAAAACGCGTACCAAGAGGATCTTGCCCCTGTAGTTTTGCTGTGGTTTCTGCCATTGATGGCATCATTGCTTGGCTTGGATTTGCCATACTAGTAGTTGCAGCAAATAACGTGCTTAATGTTAGCGCTACGGCACATTTTTTAAATGTTGTTGTTGTCATAATGATCCCTAGATTGTTATGTATTCTCCACGATGGATTATCGTGAAGGGGAACAAAAGTAAATGATCTGTTAAAATAGTTAAAGTAACGTTTTATTATTAATGTCTCTATTTTAGTTATATCGGGATGTTTATATGGCTAAATACGCTTTTATGGTTTTTATTATGCGACTTTGTTAGTTATAAAGTATTAATTAATTTATAGGGTGGTGGAAAGTGCATTTATTTTTTCACACTTTATTGTTAATAATTAAATAGTGAAATACCGCTCAGTTTGTACTTTTAAATTTGCTACAATTGCAAAAATTTCCTGATGAGACAATCAAATGACCCAAGTAGATGTAATAGTGATCGGTGCCGGAGCCGCAGGTTTAATGTGTGCTGCGCAAGCAGGTTACCGTGGCCGCAGTGTTACAGTACTTGATATGGGTAAAAAACCAGGTCGTAAAATTCTCATTAGCGGTGGTGGGCGTTGTAACTTCACCAATGAAAATGCCAGCTCTGATAATTATTTATGTGGTAACCCGCACTTTGTAAAATCGTGCTTAAGCCGCTATACCCAACATGATTTTATTGAGCTGGTGGACAGACACGGTTTGGCGTACCACCATAAAACCCTTGGCCAATTATTTTGCGATAACAGCGCGCAAGATATTGTTGATATTTTGCTAACTGAGTGCGAGTGGGCTGGAGTTAATGTTGCGCTGCGTAGCGAAGTGCTTAACGTTGAAAAAACCGAGAGCGGCTATCAGGTGAGCACAGAGCAAGAAACGTATCAGTGTGAATCTTTGGTTGTTGCTGCGGGTGGTTTAACCATGCCAAAACTAGGCGCAACACCAATTGGCTATAAAATTGCCGAACAATTTGGCTTAAAAGTATTGCCGACCATGGCAGCACTTGTGCCATTTACCTTGCATCAACATGATAAAGACCGTTTTGCAGGGTTATCGGGTATCAGCATTCCTTGTATTGTCAGCAGTGAAGACGGCACCAGCTTTAAAGAAAATATCTTGTTTACCCATCGTGGTTTATCAGGCCCGGCTATTTTACAAATCAGCTCATTTTGGCGAGCAGGACAAGCGGTTACTATAAACTTGTTACCAGAGCTTGATTTAACAGCGCAATTAGCCACATGGCGAGAAACCCAAGCACAAAAATCATTAAAAAATAGCCTCGCGACTATTTTGCCAAAACGCTTTATTGAAATTTTACACGAGAGTAAAGCCATCCCTGATTGCAATGTAAACCAGCTCACCCATAGCCAAATTGACGCGCTAGCTAATTACATTCATAACTGGCAAATTAAACCCAACGGCACCGAAGGTTACCGCACAGCCGAGGTAACTCTAGGTGGTGTAGATACCGATGAGCTTAGTTCAAAAACCTTTGAAGCGAAAAAATCCCAAGGCCTGTACTTTATTGGTGAAGTAACCGACGTAACCGGTTGGCTAGGCGGCTATAACTTCCAATATGCGTGGAGCTGCGGTTTTGCAGCGGGACAATATTGTTAGCCATAAAACTTAGAAATATATCGAACATAAAGTAAACACGCCATAATTTTAGTTTGCTTTATGTTCAAAAACTGATTAACATGCGCTCGTTCAATTGTTCAGCACTTACCCTAAGTGTTGGATTCAGCAACTAACTGTGAAGGAGAAAATACTATGACAATGACATCAACATCCTTTGCAGGTCTTATCCGATAAGAAACTTGTTACTTAAATACGCTGTTATATATTAAGTACATTTAGGTAAACATTGCGTTTAAATGCGTTCCTTTCGTTTGATTTCAAAATAGATCCAGACCTGCCAATTCGTATTTCGTTTTAATCCTATTTTTCTAACAAAGAAAAAGGAATTGGTATTATGGGCAAATCCGTTCAAAAAATAACTGATAAAGTTAGCCTTATTGCGTCTGCTGATACGTGGATTGAAGGGCTGGCAATACAGCAACTGATCAAAACATCAGAGCTAAATGGTATGCAACGCGTAGCGGGCATGCCTGATTTACACCCAGGTAGAGGGTATCCCATCGGGGCTGCATTTTTTACTACTAACAAAATTTACCCTGCATTAGTGGGTAACGATATTGGCTGTGGTATGGCGCTGTGGCAAACCACAGCCAAAGTAGCAAAAGTAAATCTGGATAAACTAGCCAAAAAATTTACACATATTGAGCTGCCACTCGATGAAAGCTGGTTCTCAATCATAGAAAGTAGCAAAGCGGCAAAAAATATTACTACCAATGGCCATGATAGCGCCTTAGGCACCATTGGTGGTGGTAACCATTTTGCTGAGTTTCAAGCGATTGATGAGGTATACAATCAAAGTGCCTTAGATGAGCTAGGGCTAAGTAAAAAGCATCTTCAATTATTGGTTCATTCAGGCTCGCGAGGGTTAGGGCAATCAATATTGGTTGAACATATAGCGGGCCATAATCATGATGGCTTATGTGAAGGTGATGCTGACTTTAAAGATTACATGAGTAAGCATGATGAAGCCGTGCGCTTTGCTGAACTTAATCGTGAGTTGATTGCTAAGCGGTTTTTAGAGGCTATACGAGCAAATGGTGAGTGTAGCTTAGATATTAACCATAATTTAGTATCGGCTAAAAACATTGACGGTTGCGCTGGCTGGTTACACAGAAAAGGTGCAACACCGAGTGATAAAGGTTATGTAGTGATCCCAGGCTCTCGTGGCGATTACAGTTATCTTGTAAAGCCTGTATTTACAGAGTCGAGCGATAATGACTTAGCAGTGCAGGAAAGTATCAATACCAGTTTATTTTCACTTGCGCATGGCGCGGGGCGAAAATGGCAGCGGGGTGAATGCCATGGCCGATTAGGTCATAAATATAAGCGCGAAGATTTATATCGTACAGCGTTAGGCAGCAGAGTTATTTGTGGTAATAAAGAATTGCTATACGACGAAGCACCCCAAGCGTACAAAAAATGTGAAACGGTTATAAGTGACATGGTTGATGCAGGGTTAATAGAAGTGGTTGCTAAGTTACGGCCAGTTTTAACCTTCAAAACAAATGGAGGTTGCTCATCATGATATTACTGCAATTATCAGCAGGACAAGGACCAATTGAGTGCTGTAAAGCTGTAAGTTTAGCGTTAAAAATGATTAAAAAACAATGCCTCGCACAAAGCATAGAACTCGAGATTGTTGAGGCTATTAGCGCAACAGAGCGAGACTGTTTAAAGTCGGTTTTATTGCAACTTGATTCAACAGTCGATAGCGCGGCTAAGCAATTAGCTCAGTCATGGCAAGGTACTATGTTGTGGGTGTGTCAAAGTCAGTATCGGCCTAAGCATAAACGCAAAAATTGGTTTTTTAGCGCGCAACTGTACGACATTGATGAAAGTAAGCTTGAGCAAGGCGTAACTTTTCAAACATGTCGCGCGTCTGGCGCTGGCGGCCAACATGTTAATACCACTGATTCAGCAGTCAGAGCCACCCACACAGCAACGGGTATTTCGGTACGTGTTGAGAGTGAGCGCAGTCAACATGCCAATAAGCGTTTAGCAAGAGTGCTGTTGTTTCAAAAATTAGAGCAACTAGCATTAGACAAAATGACTCAGCAAGAAACAGCACGTTGGCAACAGCACTGGGAAGTTGAGCGCGGTAACCCTGTAAAAACATTCATTGGTGAAAAGTTTACTTTAAAACATGAGTGCTCAGTTAATGAAGGGACATAAAGTGACAAATGTACTTTTCATTTGTAGTCGCAATCAGTGGCGAAGCCCAACTGGTGAACAAGTATGGAAAAATCACCCAGAGCTCGCTGTTAGCTCAGCAGGCACAAGCCCTAATGCAAAGAGAACAGTGAATGCCAAAATGATGCAATGGGCTGATGTCATATTTGTTATGGAGCAAAAACACAAAAATAGACTTAAAGCACAATTTGGACATTTATTAACTTATAAAGATATTCAAGTATTAGATATTGCTGATGAATACCAGTATATGGATAACGAGTTAGTAAGTATTATAAAACAAAGCGTTGGCAGCTATTTAGCGCTAACTTTAGCGTAGTGTTTTTTATCTTGTTTGTGAATCGGTACGAACAAGATAAAACATTCGCGACTAAAGTCGTTTCTACGTGATATAAGTACTCGTGTGAATGGCTTTAGTCACCAATAAAAGCTCTTTGCGACTACTATTTAAGCAGTTAGCTTGTTGATTGTTAAAATAAAGGTTTTTGCTAGTGACAAGCCAGTAAAAACTTTTTATACTGCAACCCGCTTTAACCGCTTAGGTAGTTAAACGCTTCAAAAATTTAGCCTTTGTTTAAAACACACGCTAATACAAAATGGCCCCTTAGCTCAGTTGGTTAGAGCACACGACTCATAATCGTTAGGTCCCCAGTTCAAGTCTGGGAGGGGCCACCACTTTTACAAGCTTTCCAAGTAAATACCTACTAACCAAAATTACCTTGTGCTACCTCTGTGCTACTTTGATTATATACTAAGCGTAATTTTTTTCAGCAAGCTATGTTAGCTAGGTGAAAATATTTAAGACTTTGTATTATGTATATCGTTGTAAACTTTAGAATTACATGTACTATAAATTAAGTTAAACTTTTTATTTAAGGCAATTGATGAACAGGAAAGTTCCACTTTTAACTTTAGTACTTCTTTTTATCGTTACTTTTCTTTCAGCAGCCTCAGCTGAAACTGTGTTACAAAAAGATGTTTCAGAAATCGAATCTACCGAAAAATTCCATATTTATGATTCTTTACGAGATAAGTACGAGGATAGAGCGAAACGTGACGGCGATTTTGCTCTATTATCGTTAAAGGTAGAAAATCAAAGAACTGAGAATGAACGTGATTTGACTAATCTACAAAAAACCATAAATAACCAAAAAGATGAAATTCATAGTTTAAAATTACTCTTACTTAATATAAAAAATGATGAAAAAGTAAGTTTTGCTGAATGGAGTGGGATTTTATTGGCTTCAGTTGCAATTATACTCACAGTTTTAGGTTTAGTTATTGCTGTCTTTTCATTTTTCGGTTACAAAAAAATGATTAATAGTGCTGAAGAGACTGCCAGAATTAAAGCTGAAGAAATAATTCTTAGTAAAATACATGAAACAACAGAGTCAGAGTTAATAAAGCTTTTTGAAGGCAATAAACTCGACCAAGTTCTTACAAATGCAGCGGCAAAAGTTATTTATAGAGGCATTGGAAGACCAAGTGATTCATACCTGAATTCAAATGAAGAAGAGACTGATAACTTATGAGTTTTTCATCAGAATGGTACAGTTTAGAAACAGAACAACAATCTTTAATTAGAAGCTTTCAAGGTAGTCTCCCTATACCTATCGGAGCAATTGCTAGATCTCTAGGAATAAACGTTAAACTTTCTACATTGAGCGCAGGTATTTCTGGTGAAATTAGAGAAGTTGAAAATATTTGTACTATTAAGATTAATAGGCATGATGTAAAAGCACGGCAACGTTTTACTCTTGCCCATGAGATTGCTCACTTTCTATTACATAGGGATAGACTTCGAAATGGCATTGTGGATGATGTGCTCTATCGCTCTAGTTTATCCAACGCTTTAGAAGCTGAAGCTAACCGTTTAGCTGCTGATATTATAATGCCGTGGCACTTAATGAAAGAAGCTGAGCAGAAGTACAATGCACTTTCTTCTGAGGTAAAGTTTGAAACTATTGCTGAAGAATCTGAGCTTTCGACTACTGCTATTAAAATTCGCTTTGGCAAGTTATAGGAGTTCATTTGTTTAATTCTACAGGCTTCAGATATAAATATATTCCAATGCTATCCTTGGCTGTTTCTGAAATGGAGGCAATCGAAGAGCTTCCTGAAAAAGATAAAGAGCTAATACTTCCACTTGTCCCTCTTAGAGGGTGGGTTGCTTCAAATGATCTAGGTAAGTCTATTTGTAGGATAGAAAAAGCTATTGGAGATAGATCTTGGATAGCGGATATTGATAGTTCATTCTTAAGTGATAATAAGCATTATCAGCTTACAGGCAAGTATCCACGTCCAGTATTCTATGATATTGAAAAGTTACTGAATCCAGAACAAGGCTACGAAAATTGGTTTGTATATTTACGTGATATTGCTTTGAATGCAATCCCATGCCTGCAACTGTCTGATTTAAATCAGTTAGCTGAGCAGGTGACAAAGTTGAAATCTTTGAATAGAGGGGTGGTACTAAATATCAAAATGGATGAAGTCGGTGTTACAACACTTAACTTTATCGCGGACACACTTTTTAATATAGAAGTGAAAGAGCTCCTTATTATTTGTGACTATGGTGACATATCAAGAATTAACTTATCATACTACCAGCAATACATGTCTCTTTTGGAACAACTGAAAGTTAAACTTCCTACAGCCTTATTTTCAATTTCAAGTACATCGTTTCCGTATAGCTTTTCTGATTCCTATAGAGGAGAACGACCTATATACGAAAGACTGGTATTTAATAAGATAAGGAACGAAAATGATCGAATACGGCTTATTTATTCTGATCGCGCTAGTACTCGTGCTAAAAGAATGAAAGGAGGTGGGGGAATACCACCTCCAAGAGTTGATTACCCTCTAAAAGATGATTGGAGGTATATCCGAAAGGAATTTTTAGATGCAAAGAATGCAACGAAAGAAGAAAAGATAAAGTTATATCAGGAAGCTGCAATGGAGGTTATTAAAAGTGACTACTGGGAGGCTTCTTTGAAACTTTGGGGAACCCAATTAATCGAAAGGTCGGCAAAGGGGGATTCTTTTGGGATTACTTCAGCGAGTAAAGCAACGGCTGTGAGGATCAATATTCATTTATATAAACAGCTGCATTATGATGATGTTTTAGATGATTTAGACACTGATGATGAATGGATAGACTAAGCTCCAATCAATATATTAGGCTGTTTCCTGTACTCGAATAGTTAATTACTATGTAAGTAATTTTGTAATTAATGGGTCATTATTTTTAATTAGCCAACTTATAGGCTTTTCTGATTTAATTTTTATAGGAGGAGCTGTATACCTACTTAATGCTGTTAAATCATTAACTTCAGCTTGTTCTGAACCTATTTTTTTGAAAAACAAAGCGCTAGTCATACAAAACCTTTTATAAAGCGATTCATGAGTTGCAACTCTAAATTTCGATATAGGGAGCTTATTAGCTTTACATAGAAGATCTTCTCTTGAAAAAATGTTGTTTTTAGAGCCCGAGACTAACTTCCTAAAATCTTCGAGTGTCATAAGTTGTGATAATTTTTCATAGTTACGTATAAAGTTTAATTTCCCTCTCCTGTGTATTTTAAATTTATTATCACTAAACTCCCAAATACCAACATTGTCTTGAGCTGTATTTTTTACTTTTTCTATGTGCTTTTTAGCTGCAACAACAATCACTTTATCGAAGTATTCTGAATACTTTTTAAGTTGACCATCCAGTCTTGATAAATTGTCACTTTCACTTTTAACTTCAAAGGCGATTAACTTCCCTCTGATAAGAACTACTAAATCAACTCTCCTTGCAAAATAATCTATAGTAAATTCATTAATAACCAATGAATGATCCCCTAAATCGCCTCCATCCCTTAATTTATTAATTATAGCAATTTTTATATCGGGCTCTAAAAAACGATTGTTGTTCACTATGAATACCTCTAAAAACTTATAGCATGCATTATACAAAGAGGGTTTGAAAACAGCTAGTTCTACCTTAAGTAAACTTCTGTAATCTCAGCTCTGAAGTGGCCCAGCTCTTGCGACACTGTTTCAAGAGCTGTAACTCTACTTAGTCCCAAACCTTTTAGTTCATCCATTCTCTCTTGTGCGTAGCTATGCCTGAGTCCATGAGCGCCATTAGAAAAAAATAGAGCGCGATTAGATGCTTTTGAGAATGAACATGACCATTTATGGCCTCCACCAATATCATAGCGTTGCAAGTAGTTAATTTCCCTATCACGTACTGTTATCGGCCTATCTAAGCGCCTTTGTTCTAGCTTAGTAGCTAATGCACTAGGTATTAATACATCACGGATTAGGCCGCCTTTGCCCTTCACTGTATAAATACTTCCTTCTCGACCAAGCCATTTACTGTTTAGTGCTGGGCGGCTATCAGCTTTACGCTCTGATACTCTGGCAATCGTTAAAAGCTCATGGGCTCTTAATCCTGCTGCGTAGGCTATTTGTGTAGATAAATTATATTTTCTAGTTTGATGTTCACTGATTGCATGAGCTTGGGCTGGAGTGTAGGCGCGAGACTTTTCGATTATCTCTTTTTCGGATTTTATTACTGTCAGCGTTTCTTTTGTGCTTAGTTTGCCGTTGAGCTTAAACATAGCTTGGATTGCTTGCCGTTCCATATCTAACGTTTTTTGGCCTGCAAACTCACTGCGATAATCAAGGTATTTATAAGCATCCTGAATGCTCATCCCTTGCACACCATTAAT
This sequence comes from Pseudoalteromonas prydzensis, assembly GCF_011050055.1. GTDB lineage: Bacteria > Pseudomonadota > Gammaproteobacteria > Enterobacterales > Alteromonadaceae > Pseudoalteromonas > Pseudoalteromonas prydzensis_A. The sequence goes on from NZ_DRGM01000165.1 coordinate 23,506, forward strand.
ACCAATATCCTTTGACCATCTAGCTATTTTTATAAGTGCAGTTTTATAATTACGAGCAGTGCCAAGCGATTTAATAATTTTGTGCTTGTATAAGTTTTTAGCTAGCTTCTGGGCTTGCGCTTCAGGCTTCGCAAACTTAGGCATTTTTATCAATCCATCGTTTTACAGTACTCCAGTGTGTTTTCACTCCTTTACGCAAAAGCCATCGTTGCAAACAAGCAATGCTTGTTGCTTCTTTATGAAGCGCTAGCAGTTTGTGTTTATGAATATCGAGCTTTGATGGCTTGAATCGTTTTTTACTGATTAGCTTTTTTTCGTTTTTTAGGCGCAATGCTTCAGCCTTAGCATTAAAGGTCATAGTAACTCTCCAAGGGATTTGTAAGATAGACTGGCTATTAAAGCTCAGCGGCTAATGCCTATTCGCCCCTGTTCAACGCATAGCGTTTGGCTCGGACTGATCTCGCCATTAATTATTTTTGATACGTAAAAGCATCAATATGATTTTCACAGTGAAGTGAAACTTGTAAACCTCGTTACTACGTTTTGAAGGCAGCTGAACAGCG
>NZ_DRGM01000166.1 GCF_011050055.1 Pseudoalteromonas prydzensis
CGTACTTTTTCAGATTATGACGACATTGTGGAGCAAGTAAGTAGAGCGTGGAATGTGTTTCGTTCAAATATTACTAACATTAAGCATATGTGCTTTAGAGCATGGACAAATTTGATCACTTAATAAATAGTATTGGTATTACCAATAAAGTGATCCTGCTTTTAAACTAACATGATAGACTTTTGTTTCTATTTTCAATGCCTGTGAGGGTTACGTTGCCTACCTCAGATTACCAACATGTGTTAAATGAAATTACCGCTGAAGTTCAACCATTGCTATCTCAGGGGAAAGTTGCTGATTATATCCCCGCGCTAGCTGAGGTTGATGCCAATCAATTTTCCATTGCTATCTACACAACGGATGGACAGACCTTTTGTGCAGGTGAGTGTACTCAGCGTTTTACTATTCAGTCTGTATCAAAAGTGATGACATTGACACTTGCCTTACAGCGTTATGGGGATGAACTATGGCAACGGGTAGGCAAAGAGCCTTCTGGTACGGCGTTTAACTCGCTGACACAGCTTGAGTTTGAAAAAGGTGTACCTCGTAATCCGTTTATAAATGCTGGCGCTATTGTGACCTGTGATGCGTTATACAGTCGTTTGTCTGCACCTATGCATTCAATGTTAGAAACATTTAGGTTATTGTCTGGAAATAAGGGCATAGTGATTGATAAGAAGGTCGCTAATTCTGAGTATGAATTTCGCCATCGTAATGCTGCTATGGGGCATTTGATGAAGTCGTTTGGGAATTTTCATAATGAAGTTGATGATGTACTGTGGGCTTACTTTAACTTTTGTGCGATTGAGCTTAACTGTGTTGAATTAGCTAAAGCGTATAATTTTTTGGCGAATAAAGGTATTTGCCATTTGAGTGATAAGCGAGTGCTTTCCAGCTTGCAAACTAAACAGTTAAACTCTTTGTTATTTACCAGTGGTTTATATGATGCTGCAGGTGATTTTGGTTACCGAGTGGGGATGCCGGGTAAATCAGGTGTGTCGGGCACCATTTTGGCTGTGCTACCAGGTAAATTTACTGTGGCGGTGTATTCGCCTGGGTTGAATTCATACGGTAATTCAGTGGCAGGAATAGCAGCCCTGGAGCTGCTATCTAAAAAGCTCGATATTTCTATCTTTTAATTGATAAGGCAAGTCTACTGTTCCCAGTAGACTTGTTCTAAGCAATCTTCACGCTCAGGTAAACCGCGCGATAAGCGAGGTGAATGTTGTACTAATACTTCATAACTTGCACGGTTGGCATATTTACTGATCTGTGCCAATGATGAGTAGGTCATTGCAGGTTGTTGGTGTTTGGCCGAGTTACCCACATTGAGTTTGTGATAAACGTTGGCTGATAGGTCATGTAACACTGCTGCTAATGCACAATCACCGGCGCCATTGGTATTTTTAATTGAGTCAGGGCCACCCATGAAAGGGGCTGTGTGGCTGTAAGCGCGGATTGGCGTTTCGCAATCGGCTTTGCGCATAGCACGAGAGAATTCATAGCGGTTAAAGTCAGCTATTGCACCAGGTAATAATGGGTATTCAGTTTCCCGTTTAAATTGCTCGTCAACAAAGCCTGCCATAAATAAGCCTTTTTCACCTGCTGTGCAGATCACTAAATCGACCCAATCTAGCGCTTTATCTGCGGCCAGTAGTGGATCTTCAAAACCTGTGATTGCTAGCCCTTCTTCTTCATTCATCGCTAAAATATCAACATGCTTAGCAACAAACTCTGCCCACCAGGTTGGATCTTGCTCGATTAGGAATTTTGTTCCAAGCGTTAATACTACTGGCACGCCAGCATCATTAGCATATTTGACCGCTTGCATAGTTGCTTCGGTCATCGTCTCAGAACCTTGTGTACGCATTAAGTAAGCGCTGATCACTAAAGCTGATGAGTTTTCTATTAGCTCTTTATCAATTGATTCAGGGCGTAAATGATTCATCAGCCCGGCGCTAATTGCAAAGGTACGTTCGCCGGTATCATCAATTAAAGTGAAGCAGCGGCCAATAGGGCCATCGACAGGTTGCAAATAATCTAAATCTACACGGCTGGAGGTGTTACATAAAAAGCGATAAGCGTAGCTACCAATTTTAATGTTTTCACTCATTACACCAAGTAGCACTGAGCGATCATCAGCAAGCACTGAATAATTGTGCATCGTGTTACCAATGGTGCCACCGGCAAACTCATAGTCGACCATATCGTTGAGTTTTAAGCGGTCATATAATGCATTGGTAATATCATTATCAATAACCTGCGACATACCTCTACGCAGCTGAAATTCATCAAGGAAAGCTTGATCAACTTTAGCTTCTATATCAACCACGATTTGATCGATCCCGGTAATATAGCTGCGCTGTAACCGATCACTGGCGTTAAGTTGATTTGTTAGTGGATCTTTGGCTTCCACTGGAAAATAATGTTTATGCCTGCGGCGTCCAGGAAATTTCATTTGCTACCCGTGTGTTGTGAGCTAAATAAAAAAAGCGGGAGATTATAGCGTATATCACCTAGGGTGAGCCATGTAAAAGCGGCTTTAATTTGGTTTATTTTTGTCACTAAGTACTATGTTTAGCGTTTTAATCGCCTAAGTGAGTATAATTAAACAATAATTAGTTAAAAGGTAAGTTGATGACCGATCAATATTGGATGGCAAAAGCACTTGAGTACGCCCACAAGGCTGAACAATTGGATGAAATTCCTGTGGGTGCAGTGCTAGTTAAAAATAACCAGTTGATTGCAGCTGGGTATAATCGTTCAATTACAGATAATGACCCTTCTGCTCACGCTGAGATGATAGCAATTCGCGAAGGTGGTAAGGCACTTAATAATTATCGCTTAATCGATTGTACGCTGTATGTCACGTTGGAGCCGTGCTCAATGTGTGCGGGTTTACTGGTACACAGTCGTATTAAGCGGCTAGTGTTTGGTGCTGCTGATGAAAAAACAGGTTCTGCGGGTTCAATAATGAATTTATTGCAAGATTCAAGGTTAAATCATCAAGTTGATGTAGAAGCTGGGGTATTAAGTGAATTATGTGGACAAACAATTTCAGACTTTTTTAAACGTCGCCGCCAAGAGATCAAAGCTAAAAAACAAGCGCAGCGCGACCTGAAGGCTTAGCCTACAGGCGTAGCTGTACTTAATTCTGCCATTTGCTGCATCGCAAACATACGACGGCGCCAAATAACTTTTTTATGTAAATTACGCAGCATGATTCTGCGGCGTGTGGATGATGAATAAATCACGTTGCGTTTGAACGAATGAGTACGCCGACGTTTCAGCATGGTTGCTCCTGAAAATGTGAGAGTGAGAAAAGATAATAAGTTAATTATATACTTGATACTACACAGTAGTGATCATTTGATGACAAGTAAATAGATATTTTAGTTTGCGAGTACCTATCGCATTTAAAGTTATTTTTATTGTTCGCCGTTATCTTTTTTTGACGGTGACAGCTCATCTATACTGTCATCTTTTGTTGGGGGGAGCGTGGTTTGTATTGTGGCAGGCTTTTGATTTTTAACCTCAGCAGCTTGAGCCGCAGGTTGAGCTATTTGTTCAGCCTCATCGGGTTCTGTGGTCGGTGTGCTGATCGCATCATTTTCATCGAGCCATACCAGCGCGTCGTAATAACGGCGAATATTATCAACGTATTGCACCGCAACATCACCGCGTGAATAGCCATATTTGGTTTTTCGGTAGTATCTCTTTTTGATTAATAACGGCAGGCGTTTTTTTACATCGGCCCATTTATCAGGGCTTGCGCCTTGTTGCTCGGTGATGATCCGTGCATCGTTTACATGACCCCAACCAATATTGTATGAAGCCAACGCCAGCCAAGTGCGATCCGGCTGTGGCACACGATCAGGAATACGCTTTTCTAGTTTCATTAAATATTCAGCGCCGCCTTTGATGTTCTGCTCTGGCGCTAAACGGTTAGTGACACCTACTTGCTTGGCTGTATCGAGTGTGAGCATCATAATACCACGTACGCCAGTTGGCGATTTTGCTCGTGGATTCCACATTGATTCTTGATAACTTAAAGCTGCAAGTAGTCGCCAATCTAGGCTGCCAGCATATTGCTCAAACCAAGGTTGGTATTTTGGGAGGGTTTCTTTAATTGCTTCAATATAGGCAAGGGTATTTACGTAATTAAACTGACGTACATGACCAAAGTACTTTTCTTCAAGTACGTAAAGTTGGTTACTTTGTTTTACTTCACCGAAAAATGGCACCATTAGCGCATAGAGCGAATCATCGCCATCTTTACGAAGTAACCATGCGATAGGGTCGTTGCGTGTGACAGAAAAGCCGATGCTTAGATTGGGGTGATAACGACGAAATAAAGATAGTGTATGGGAGTCTGCTAGGGTGTAATCAATTTCGCCATCGATCACTGCTTGTAATAGCTCTTCTTCATCTAAATCTTCTGTTTCGTGCCAAGTTAAATCAGGGTGAGTTTGCTTTAGCTGTTGTAGGGCTAGTGAGTGACTACTTTTGGCCAATACGGTGAGATTATCTGTTAGATCATCAAAATCACGTGGTCTAACTCTACCTTGTTTATAAACCAACTTTTGACTAATAGTGCGGTAAGTCGGACCAAATCGATAATTTTGTGCTCGGGCTTTATTATAGGTTAGGCCAGATGCAATTAAGTCTAAATCACCGTTGTCTAAACGTGAAAACATATCGGATAAGTTAAAAAACGGCACCATTTCAAGCTCAACACCTAAGTGATCGGCAAACTCTTGCGCTAGCTCATATTCAAAACCTTGCTCGCCTTGCACCGCTTGATAATAATTACTCGCGCCAGCTAACGTACCCACTCTTATTTTATTTTGAGCTTTAATATGACTCAGTTGAGATTGTTGTTGCTGCATATCGCAGGCACATAAAAGCATTACTAACGTAATGATTGTTATTAGCTTTTGTTTAAACATACTGCGCCCCTTGAATGCTACTACTCCCTTATATCAAAACTTTTCGACGCCGTCACTTGGCGATTGGTTTTAAGTGTTGCTTTGTCACGACAACTTAAGCCACTGTAAACAGCAAACATCTTAGCTAACTGTTGGCTTTAAACAATTTTAATTCCCCCCCGATCCTGTATTTCCGAGTTACTTGAGTATATAATACGCGCCTAAAATATCGTTCAATCCCTAACCCCGGATGAAAATACCTATGTTGATCCTTCGTGGTGCACCAGCACTTTCCGATTTTAGAGTTCAGAAAATTTTAGCCCGTTGCCAACAGGCGCAACTTCCAGTTACTAACGTATACGCTGAGTATGCGCACTTTGCTGATTTAACAGCACAGCTGTCAAGTGACGAGCAAACTAAGCTTGAGAAGTTACTTACCTATGGTCCAACGATTGCCGAACATACACCTGCAGGCACTTTAGTGTTAGTAACGCCACGCCCTGGCACTATTTCACCATGGGCTTCAAAGGCGACGGATATTGCTCATAACTGTGGCTTAGCACAAGTGCACCGTGTAGAGCGTGGTATTGCTTACTACGTTGAAGGTGACTTAAGCGCCGAGCAATTAACTGAAGTTGCTGCTTTATTACATGACCGTATGACCGAAGCGACACACAGCACAATGGACGATGCTGGCAAGTTATTCCGCACTGACGCTCCAGGCAAAATGTCATCTGTTGATATTTTAGGTGGTGGTCGAGAAGCTCTCGCTACAGCAAACGTTGAGCAAGGCTTTGCACTGGCGGATGACGAAATTGATTACTTGGTAGAAAACTTCCAAAAGTTAGGGCGCAACCCGAACGACATCGAATTATTTATGTTTGCACAAGCAAACTCTGAACATTGTCGCCATAAAATCTTTAATGCTGATTGGACAATTGACGGAATTGAACAGCCTAAATCTCTGTTCAAAATGATAAAAAATACCTATGAGCTAAACCCTGAGAATGTGTTATCAGCTTATAAAGATAACGCAGCGGTAATGAAAGGCTCTAAAGCAGGTCGTTTCTTCCCAAATGCTGAAGGCGAATACGCTTATCATCAAGAGAACATTGAAATCCTGATGAAAGTTGAAACCCATAATCACCCAACTGCAATTGCGCCATTCTCTGGTGCGGCAACCGGTTCTGGTGGTGAAATTCGTGATGAAGGTGCAACGGGCCGTGGCTCTAAGCCAAAAGCGGGTTTAGTTGGTTTTACTGTATCGAATCTACGTATTCCAGGCTACGAGCAACCATGGGAAACTGATTTTGGAAAACCAGGCCGTATTGTTAACGCACTTGATATTATGATCGATGGCCCACTAGGCGGCGCAGCATTTAACAATGAGTTTGGTCGTCCTAACTTGTTAGGCTATTTCCGTACTTATGAAGAACAAGTAAATAGTCATAATGGTGTTGAAGTTCGTGGTTACCATAAGCCGATCATGCTTGCCGGTGGCTTAGGTAATATTCGTACAGACCATGTGCAAAAGGGTGATATCCCAGTTGGTGCTAAGCTGATTGCCTTAGGTGGTCCTGCAATGAACATTGGTTTAGGTGGCGGCGCCGCTTCATCAATGGCATCAGGTCAGTCAAATGAAGATTTAGATTTTGCCTCAGTACAACGTGAAAACCCTGAAATGGAACGTCGTTGTCAGGAAGTAATCGATAAATGCTGGCAGTTAGGTGATGCTAACCCAATCGCGTTTATCCACGATGTGGGCGCGGGTGGTTTATCAAATGCCTTCCCCGAGCTTGTTAATGATGGTGGCCGTGGTGGTAAATTTCAACTGCGCGATATTCCTAATGATGAGCCGGGCATGGCACCGCATGAGATCTGGTGTAACGAATCGCAAGAGCGTTATGTGCTTGCTGTAGCCGTTGAAGACTTTGACCGTTTTGAAGCCATTTGTAAGCGTGAACGTGCGCAATATGCGGTGATTGGTGAAGCCACGGAAGAACGTCATTTAACTGTTGCTGATAGTCATTTTGATAACAACCCAGTTGATTTACCACTGGATGTATTATTAGGTAAAGCACCGAAAATGCACCGCGAAGCGTATTCTTTAAAAGCTAATAGCGACGCGCTAGATACAACAAAAATTGATATCGCAGAAGCCGCAGAGCGTTTATTACGTTTGCCAACAATTGCAGAAAAAACCTTCTTGATCACCATTGGTGACCGCTCTGTAACCGGTTTAGTTGCGCGCGACCAAATGGTTGGTCCTTGGCAGGTGCCAGTTGCTAACTGTGCAGTCACAGCTGCAACTTATGATACTTACCATGGTGAAGCAATGTCACTGGGCGAACGTACGCCTGCGGCACTACTTAACTATGGTGCTTCTGCTCGTTTAGCTGTGGCTGAGTCGTTAACTAATATTGCCTGTGCAAATATTGGCGGCTTAGAAAACATTAAGTTATCAGCTAACTGGATGGCAGCAGCGGGTCACCCAGGTGAAGATGCTGGTCTTTACGAAGCGGTTAAAGCCGTTGGTGAAGAGCTTTGTCCTGCATTAGGTTTAACAGTTCCAGTGGGTAAAGACTCTATGTCGATGAAAACCCAATGGGATGAAAATGGCGAACAGAAATCTGTTACTGCACCGCTTTCATTAATCATCACTGCATTTGGCCGAGTTGAAGATGTGCGCAAAACGGTTACCCCTCAGTTACGTACAGATAAAGGTGAAACATCACTGATCTTGGTTGATTTAGGTGCTGGCAAAAACCGTATGGGTGCATCAAGCTTAGCGCAAGTTTATAAGCAGCTAGGTGATGTAACCCCTGATGTTGATAGCCCTGAATTACTAAAAGGCTTCTACAACGCGATGCAAGCGTTAGTTGCTGATAACAAGTTACTCGCTTATCATGACCGTTCAGACGGTGGTTTGTTCACTGCAGTTGCTGAAATGGCTTTTGCAGGTCATACCGGTGTAACCATTGACCTTGATGGTTTGACTGGTTCAGATATTGAAGTACTTTATAACGAAGAGCTTGGCGCTGTAATTCAAGTTGCTAATAGCGATTTAGACGCTGTAAACGCTGTGTTTGCTGAGCACGGCATTGCAGCAATTAGCCATGCAATTGGTACATTAAATAGCGATGACACAGTGGTATTTAATCGTGCAGGTAACACTGTTCTTAGCAATACACGTACTGAGCTTCGTACTATTTGGGCTGAGACTACGTACCAAATGCAAGCACGTCGTGATAACCCTGATTGTGCTAAGCAAGAGTTTGATGCCAAGTTTGATGCTAAAGACCCTGGTCTGAACGTTAAACTAAACTTTGACTTAAACGAAGATGTCGCTGCACCTTATATTGCTACAGGCGCTAAGCCTAAAATGGCTATTTTGCGTGAGCAAGGTGTTAACTCGCATCTAGAAATGGCTGCGGCATTTAACCGTGCAGGTTTTGCTGCGGTTGATGTACACATGAGCGATATTCTGGAAGGGCGTTTAAGCCTTGAAGAATTTAAAGGCTTAGTAGCCTGTGGTGGCTTCTCTTACGGTGACGTATTAGGTGCTGGTGAAGGTTGGGCTAAATCAATCTTATTTAACGATATGGCACGCGATCAGTTCCAAAGCTTCTTTGAGCGTCAAGATTCATTTAGCTTAGGTGTGTGTAACGGTTGTCAGATGCTATCAACATTAAAAGAGTTGATCCCTGGTACTGAGCATTGGCCACGCTTTGTAACGAATAAATCTGAGCGCTTTGAAGCACGCTTTAGCTTAGTTGAAGTGCAACAGAATCCTTCAGTATTCTTCAGCGGTATGGCGGGCTCTCGTATGCCTATCGCTGTATCTCACGGTGAAGGTCATGCTGAGTTTGCAAACGATGCAGCAGTGAAAGCGGCACTTGACTCAGGTACTGTAGCGGTTAAGTTTGTTGATAACTACGGCAATCCAACCACTCAATACCCTGCTAACCCGAACGGCTCGCCAGAAGGTATCACAGGTATAACGTCAGCTGATGGTCGTGCTACTGTAATGATGCCACACCCTGAACGTGTATTCCGTGCGGTTGCTAACTCTTGGCACCCAGATGAGTGGCGTGAAGATAGCCCATGGATGCGTATGTTCCGTAACGCACGTAAAAATGTCGGTTAAACTTCATTTATACACACTAGATTCATGATCTAGTTATAAAATAAAAGGCTGCACTGTGCAGCCTTTTTTGTTTATGCTGGGCAAAGATTAAAATAGTTTTAAGGATGATATGTTTAAGCGTGTAGGTTGGAGTTTATTAATTCTATTGCTAAGTGTGCTGACACTTGGCTATGTTTTTCGCATGCCGATCACTTTGCACTTTGTTGCTCCTTCACTACAGGATTCGGGTGTTGAACTGCATTGCTTGGATTGGTCGTTAACAACTAATCTAGAGCTCCATGTACAGCGAGCATGTATTGGTTACCAAGGTCAACAACTAGAACTTGCAGATATAACGGTTAATACCAAGCAGGTTATTATCAACCGCGCGAATCTTAGGTTAGCAACTCCAGCTTCATCGGCGGGATCTTCAGCTGCAACAAAATTGGCTTTAACGCTGATTGAAAATAGACCACTACTGACGGTAAACCGATTAGTGATCTCACATCCGCAATTAGCAAAGTCACTGGCTATCAGTGTGCATGAACCTATTTTAAATCAATTTGCTGTTAGTGGTGATATAACGGCTCGCGCGTCGTTATTTACAGATCACGTAACTGGACAAGTTAAGCTTGATAATGAGTTAGTTAGTAAAGTGAAGCACATTGCTCGCTTGAATATTAATAGTCAAAATCGTTTTAGTTTTGATGGTGTTGGTTTAACGCTTGATTCACAGATTGATGGGCAATACGCTGCTGAGCTTGAAAGCTGTGCGATTACATTTAAGGTCAACGGCAATGTAAGCAGTCAGTATGATTTAAATACTAAGCGATTAACCCTAGATGGCCAGCAATTAATAAGTTCGCTAGCCGCACAAGAGAATTGTTTGCAGCAAATAGCAAAGTTAACAACAGATACAAAGCAACAGCAATTTATTGCTAAGCAAACGCCACTACATTGGCAGCTGCAATTACCAGCACAAATACTCTGGCAGGATAATACCCTGCAACTAGATACAGTTAATTTTGTAGCTGCTACAAGCGAGTTAAAGGTAAACAACCTCAATGTGAATATTAACGATTTGCCCAATAGCTTAAAAGCAGAGCTCGCTTTTTCGCTGCAAAATGATGAGATTAAAAAGTTTAATTTAGCTGCTCAGATCGCTGCTCATGAAGCTATTGGTAAGTATCAGTTAGACTTAGTACAGCTGCCCGATTTTATAGTCGAGGATGCAAAAAACTTAACCAGTAATGGTGAGTTTACAGTTAACGATATTTTTACTGCAGCGTATGGTCGACTATCTGCGCAGTTCGCTATTGGCAAGCTAACTATTAACGAGCTTGTAGTAAATCGTTATCAAGGGACACTAACCGCAGGCATTAATAAACAGCGTTATTTAACTGCCGCGCTCGATAGCCAAATCGATACACTTAATGTCAGCGATTATAAATTAACGCAATTAACAAATAACTTGAATGCCTCTGGAAGTCTTGGGCTCGGTGAACTGTTTATTGATATAACCAGTGAAACAACTTTAGCTGCACTACAAAGTGAGTTAATTAACCTTAACAATATCAAGGTAAGCTCTCGTGCCATGCAAAGCCGTGCATTACAGGCTTCGCACCAAGTGATGATTGATGATATCGAAGTGATCGTTACACATCATATGAGCAGCACGGCGCACCCTGTTGACGTGATTATTCCGGAGCAATCGATAGCGCGATTTAACCCCATTTTACATCAGTTTGCTCCGCTGGCGACATTAACAGATGGCACTGTTTCAGCACAGGTTAAAGGGGATATTAATTTACTCGCTGCTGAGATGACTTTGCAGCTAAATGGCGTAAATGGTTTATATAATGATTACCTGATCAATGGCTTTAATAGTCAATTAGCAGGGCGGTATGATTCAGGCCAGCTTAATGTTAAGCCGACTAAATTTGATATCAATGAACTACGTGCCGGTGCGATTGTTGAAAATATAACGGGGTTTTTGCAACTGCAAGATAGTGAAGCTGTGCTCACAACACTTAACGGGGAAGTGATGGGCGGTAGTTTTACACTTGATAAGTACCGAGTAACAGGGCAAGCTCAGCAAGCATTGCTAACATTTAAAAATATTGATGCGAGTAAGGTGATCACCCTTGATGAAAAGTCAGGAGTCAGTTTAACGGGGCGAGTTGCAGGTACGTTACCGGTGTATTTTACTGACTCAGGTATTGAGGTGAAGGATGGTCAGCTCACCAATCAAGGAGCGGCTAAGTTACTGATCACTAATAATGCCGCTTTTAATGCGGTCAAAGCGCAGCAACAAGAGTTAGGCCCTATATTAGGGCTACTTGAAAATTTAGATATTCAGAGTATTAAAAGTAGTGTTAACTTAAAGCCTGATGGTTGGATGACCTTAGGCGTTAATTTACAAGGTTATAATAAACCCCAAGCGCAGCAAGTTAACTTTAACTACAATCATGAAGAAAATGTGTTTACGCTATTACGAGCATTACGCTTAAGTGATGAGATTACGCAAAAGGTTGAACAAGAGTATTCAACAAAAGGAAGTAATAATGACTAAATGGTTAGTGATATTTACAGCATTGGGATTACTCAGTGCATGCACACATCGTGTTGAGGTGGCAGCAAAAGAGCCAATTACAATCAACTTGAATGTGAAAGTCGATCATGAGATCCGCGTAAAAGTTGATAAAGAACTCGACAATTTATTTAGTGATGACAGCGAATTATTCTAAGGAACTATTATGAGCAGAGTAAAAAATAAAAAACTAAACATGATCACGTTATTGAGTGCTGTTTGTTTGTCGTTTTCGGCGTGGGCAATTTCTCTAGACGATGCCAAAAATCAGGGTTTAGTAGGCGAAGATAGCTCGGGTTATTTAGGCCTTGTGGTACAAAACGCAGCAGCAAAAGCGGTGGTTGATGAAATCAATGCAAAACGTAAAGCACAATATTTAAAGCTTGCGAAAAAGAATAATTTGTCTCTTGCTCAAGTTGAGGCATTAGCGGCGGCAAAGACCATCGAGAAAACTCAAGCCGGTCACTTTGTTGAAGTGAACGGCAAATGGGTTAAAAAGTAACTTTTTTTGTAAAAAGCTGAGTGATTAAGCGCTCGGCTTTTTACATCCAGCTAGGAGCTGCTGCCAAAAGTCGATGCCTTTGCGCCGAGCTAAATTAATATTGTGCTCAGGAATGGACTCAGGTTCGTCATATTCATCTAATGCGGCACTCATACTTGCTTCACGAATTAAATGTAGGGTTGGAAAAGGTGCGCGGTTAGTATAGTTAGCAGCGTCGCTGTCATCGCTATCGGCAAACACATAGTCAGGATGAAAGTTGGCTATTTGGTATTTACCTTCAAAACCTTGTGCCACTAACAGTGCATTGGCTAAATCCACTAAATCTAAAAACTCCTCAAAGTCAGTAAAGCCTTGTTCAAACATCAATAATGTAGTCTCTCGAGTCGGTTGTTGATCAAGTTCTATACATTGTTCGATCATCTCCATTACAGCATCATCAATGCTGGTGGCAAGGCTGGTTTGATAATGAATACAATTATTCTCAACCTCTTTGCGAGCGAAAGGACAAAAGTTATATTTAACAATGACATTCGATACCCATAGGCGGGTTTGCTGTTCTGCTAATGTGGGGTTTGTGAGTTTAGTCATTGTGTGGCTCTAAATATTCGTTAATGATATGGATGGTTTTGGCTATCGCGCCTTGATTATTGGCAACACATTGCGCAGCTTGCAAACCTAACTGTTGGCAAATTACTGGTTGCTGATAAAGTTTTATTAATTGCTCTGCTAAACTCGTGGCATCACTTACTTGGACACAACCACCGAGTGTAATGAGCTGCGGATAAACATGGTTAAAATTATAGGTATGTGGGCCGCTTAAAATACCGACAGAAAATGCCGCCGATTCGAGTGGGTTGTGACCACCGCGCTCAATTAAGCTACCGCCGATATAACTAATATTTGCCATCCCATATAAACATTGCAGTTCACCTAAAGTATCAGCAAGCAGTACTTGTTCGTTTTGGTAGTTATTTTTACTTCGACGGCTAAAGCTCAATGTTGAATCTTCAAGTAATGTTGCGACCTTATCAAATTGCTCTGGGTGACGCGGTGCAATAACCAGTAGTGCATCTGGAGCTATTTCTAAAAGGCGCTGATGCGCAGTTAAAATTAATTCATGCTCAATAGGGTGTGTGGAACCGGCAACCCAGATAAAACGTTGCTTGTTGTATTGGCTTTTTAGGGTATCGACTTTGTCTAACTGTTCGCTAGTTGGCTTTATATCAAATTTAATTGACCCCGTAATATGCACTTTTTTTGCATCAAGACCAAGCTCGATAAAGCGAGTGGCATCGTTTTTATTGTGACTCGCCAGTGCTGAAATAGAGGTCATCAGTGTTCGCGTCAGTGGCGCTACTTTTTGGTAACCCTGCTGGGATTTAGCCGACAACCGAGCATTGAGCACGAGTACCGGAATATTACGTTGCTGACTTTGTGCAAGCAGGTTTGGCCAAAGCTCGGTTTCTAAGATACATAATAAGGATGGCTGGAGTTTGTTTAAAAAACGCGCAGTGGCACAGGGGAAATCAACAGGTAAATAGACACATCGTACAGAGTCTTTAAAGTTGGCGTGTATTTGCTCGCGACCTGTGGGGGTGTTGCAAGTAAGCGTAATCGAATAATTGGGCTGCTGATTTTGTAATTCTTTAATTAAAGGTGTTGCAGCGAGTACTTCACCGACCGAAGCGCAGTGAATCATAATTGTTGGATTTTTACTTTGCGGATTGTTCGCGCTGACGAAGCCGAATCGCTCAGCGAAGTGGGCTCGATAGCCCGCATTTTTTTTACCTCTTAATACATATAAATAAAAAGTAATGAGGGGGCTTAGCAAATAAAGAATGAGTGAATAAAAAAAGCGTGCCATTTTCTAGCCTCAAAGTATAAAGGTTAATGATAACGCGGATACCCGCTAAGCAACATGCGAAATTGTTAAAAATCGTTACAGCAGCTAGTTTTGGGTGTTTAGTTGCGACTAATTTGGTAATATTTCTCTACCTTTATGAAAAATATAGTCGTTATGAAATTCAAATTGATAAAAGCCGCGGTATTAACCAGTTTTATAAGTTGCGCATTCTCTGCATTTGCAACACCTACTGCATACTTACCGGTTGGCATGGACGCACAGCTTGATCATCAGCTCGATACTTTATTTGCGCTTACCTCTGGCACACCTATGGCAAAGCCTTATCGCTTAACGGAAGTTGAAGCGGCGCTTACTAAATTGCAAAACTCACAACCAAGTTTAGTGTCAGCGATACGCGCTAAAATAAAGCCTTACCAAGGCACTGATAATATTACGCGTGTTGGCGTGAAACTTAGAGTTGATGGTGATAAATCAACCAAACTCGCCAATCAACGTGGTGTGAGTTCTGATGAGTGGGGGCAAGTGTTTTTCGAAGGTATTTGGCGTCCTAATGATTACACCTTAGTGCAAGTGGGCGCTGATTATCGTGCCAAGCAAAATAAATTAGTTAACTATAATAGTTTTGTGAGTTTTGCCGGCGATGATTTACAGCTCAACATTGGTTATAAAGAGCATTGGTTTTCACCATTTAAACAATCAGCGCAAATTATCTCTACTAATGCCCGTACCTCACCATCGATTTCATTAGGCATGGTGGCGCCAGCTCATAACTGGTGGAACTTTGATTTTGAATTTTATTATTCTGAGCTTGAACATGTTGAAAAAGGTATTTTATATCAAGATGAACTACATAATGGAACGCCTCGTTTAGCGGGCACACATATCAGTTTCGAGCCCGTAGC
Organism: Pseudoalteromonas prydzensis; assembly: GCF_011050055.1. Lineage (GTDB taxonomy): Bacteria > Pseudomonadota > Gammaproteobacteria > Enterobacterales > Alteromonadaceae > Pseudoalteromonas > Pseudoalteromonas prydzensis_A. Next base: position 14,913 of record NZ_DRGM01000166.1, read on the forward strand.
TGGTTGGAAAATTGGCTTAAATCGTATGATGCAGTTTGGTGGTGGGCCACGGGATGTTGGCTTTAGCGATGTAGTTAAAGCATTCTTTGACCCTGCGGGCAATGACAATGCAGGCATGGTTGAAGGTGGCCGAGATAATGAATTAGGGGATCAACTAGCCTCTATAACCTCCAGCTTTAACTTTAACTGGGGAATGCCAGCCGAGCTATACTTTGAATATGGTGGTGAAGACACTAATAATCATAATAATTGGCAACTTGGCAACTTGGCCACCAGTGTAGGACTGTTTTTACCAACACTTACACCCAATATTGCATTGCGTTACGAATATACCAAAATGGAAAGCTTATGGTATGTGAATGCTATTTACCCAACCAATGGAAACACAAAGGACGGTTTTGTTTTTGGTCATTTTGCTGGTGATCAGCGTACCTTTGGTGATGCCGCGCCCAGTGATATCCATGTTATTGAAATGGCATATAATGAGAACTTACATTCTTTATGGCGTGCTAAATTTACTTTAGTTGACAATACTAGTAATTACTTGAATGAACTAGGGCAATTGGGTGATGATTACGAACAAGCGATTGAATTACAGCTAAGTAATAATCGCAAATGGCAAGAGTACAATATTGAAACTACTTTGACCTATGGTGAAGATGTTTTTGGTGATAACTATACGTGGTTATCTGTGGCACTTTTTTGGTAGTAGCTAATCAGACTAATTTTAAGAGGATTACCCATGTCTAATATTGATTCTGTAGCGACCAGCTACCTAGAAAGTTTAACCCGTCACCAAATCTTGTTTGAAACGATGGAAACATATCATCCTCAAGTAATGCAATTACTTGAGGTATGCCACAGTGCCTTGCAAGCTGGTGGTAAAGTGATTTGGTTTGGTAATGGCGGCAGCGCAGCAGATGCCCAGCATTTAGCGGCGGAGTTTGTTGTTCGTTATAAGTTAGAACGTGGTCCATTAGCATCTATGGCGTTAACCACTGACACTTCCATCCTAACTGCACACAGTAATGACTATCACTTTGATACGGTTTTTGAGCGTCAGGTTCTTGCGTTATGTAAGCCTGAAGATTTAGTGATTGGTTTAACTACCTCAGGTACAAGCGCTAACATTAATTTAGCGTTAGCTGCTGCAAATGAAATAGGCGCTTATACAGTTGCATTTACAGGCCGCGATGGCGGTAAAGTAAAAGATATCGCTAAATTACCCATTATTATTAAAAATGACGAAACTGCGCGTATTCAAGAAGCACATATGTTTATTGGTCATTGGTTATGTGAAGCCATTGATATGGTTGTAGCGGGGCAGAGTTAATGGATTTAGGGCTGTTTAAAAACCTGTCGAACGCTAAAATATTAGTGGTTGGGGATGTGATGCTTGACCGCTATTGGCATGGTGATTCAGGACGTATATCGCCAGAAGCACCAGTGCCTATAGTAAAAGTAAGTAAATTTGAAGATAAAGCTGGTGGCGCTGCAAACGTAGCAAAAAACATTGCCCGTTTAGATGGTAAAGTTGGCTTGTTGGGTTTGATTGGTGAAGATGAAAGCGGGCAAATCTTAGAGCGAATTCTTGCTGATGAACGTATAGATTCACAATTAGTTAGTGTTTGTGATTTGCCGACTATTTCAAAAATGCGCGTAATTAGCCGTCATCAGCAAGTTGTCCGCCTTGATTTAGAAGAGATGTTTACTGAGCAACACAGTCAACTACTTTTAAATCGTCTGCAATTAGTTTTAGATGACTACGATTTTGTCTTGTTCTCCGATTACAATAAGGGCTCATTAAGCCTGATCCAGCAAATGATAAAACTTGCTAAAGGTGCTGGAAAAACAGTGTTAATTGATCCTAAATCCTCAGACTTAAACTTATATCGCGGTGCTGATTTTATTACTCCTAACTTAAATGAGTTTAAGCTTGCCGGTGGTAAAACAGATTCAGAACAAAGCTTAACTGATAGTGCGCGGGCATTAATTAAAGATGCAGGTGTTGCAGCAATGCTTTTAACACGCTCAGAGCAAGGTATGTCGTTGATCAGCGCCGATGAAAAACATGACTTTGCTGCACAACAGCTCGAAGTGAGTGATGTCACGGGGGCCGGTGATACCGTTATCGCAACTCTTGCGGTGATGTTAGGTGCTGGGATGCAGCCTAAAGATGCAGTTGAAATCGCTAATCTAGCTGCTGGCATTGCAGTGAGTAAGCTAGGTGCTGCGACGGTATCGCCTGAAGAGCTAAGCCGCAAATTGGGTCAATATTTACAAAAGACTGGTGAGCATTATCAAACTCCATTTGATGATGTGCTGAAGCATATTGAGTTTGCAAAACAAAATGGTGAAACTATCGTATTTACCAATGGCTGTTTTGATATTCTTCATGCTGGACATGTGCGCTATTTAGCGCAAGCTAAAGCACGTGGTGACCGTTTAGTGGTTGGCTTAAATAACGATGAATCAATCACCCGTTTAAAAGGCCCTGAGCGTCCAATTAACCCACTTGATGAGCGAGCCATGGTGCTGAGCGCTTTGGCATCAGTTGATTGGGTTATTCCATTTGGTGCAGTTGAAGAAAACGATACACCCGCTAAATTAATTGAACTGATCAGCCCTGATATTTTAGTGAAGGGAGGCGATTACACGGTTGAGCAAATTGCCGGTGCTGAACATGTACTTCGCCATGGTGGAAAAGTAGAAGTACTTGAATTTCTAAATGGCTGCTCTACGTCTAAAGTGATCAGTAAAATAAAGGCTTAACGGCTATATTTTTAGAGTGGACTGGTATGCTGTGTGTAACTGCTGCCAGTCGCTTTGTTGCCAATGCATGACTTGATTTCTGCCTTGCTCTTTATGGAACGAACGAGCAAGGCGGGTCATATTAGCTTGCTGCCAATGACTGGCAGGGGGTTTTAGTTCACCGCGGTCAAAGTCAATAATATATACCTCGCCCGTTTCATCAAAGAGAATGTTGTTAATATTCAAATCAGCGTGATACACGCCATGATTATGAAAATCCGCAATCGTATGAGCAATTTGCTCAAGCTCTTGTTTCGTTAAAGGGCGAGTTTTTAGCACATCCAGCACACTTTGCGCGCCAGCAATCGCTTGGGTAATAATATCGCCGCGGTATATTAAACCTTGTACACTGATCTTTGCTGCAATCGGCATTGGCACGTTTAAACCGAGTTCAATTAGTTGCATCATCAGCGTAAACTCTTGGTAAACACGGGTGTTTTTAATGCCTCTGTAAAGGTATTGATCGCTTAATACTTTACCCACTAAACCACCACGCCAATAATGCCTAAGTACAGCGGTTAAGTCGTGGTGACAAAAAAACCAAGCCGTGGCGCGGCCTTTTTTTGTGCCGACGATTTTTTCTTGCTGCTGCCAATATTCATTATCAAACCAATTTAAGCTAATTTGAGCGCTGTACTCAGGATGGCTTAAAATAATATGCTCATTAATGATTTGTTGATTAAACATGGCTAACTTACTTAATTGCAGGTGAAGGCACTATCTTAACCTGTTTTAAAGCCGAGCATAAGTGCTTGCAATAGTGAGCGGTTAATTTAAGATCACCCTAATTATCCAGCATAAAGCAAAGGACCCCTGTGACTGACTCAACCACCTATTCAGATATTTGTATTTTAAGACTCTCAGCAATTGGTGATGTTTGCCATGGTGTTTCAGCAGTACAAGCAATTCAAAAAGCGCACCCCAATGCAAAAGTTACCTGGGTGGTCGGCAAAGTCGAAGCCATGCTACTGGCTGATTTACCAGGTGTTGAGCTGGTGGTGTTTGATAAAAAACAAGGCAAAGCAGCTTATCAGCAGCTAAAACGTCAGTTTAAAGAGCGTCAGTTTGATGTGCTACTGCATATGCAAGTGGCGCTTCGGGCTAACTTGGTGGCGCGTTGTATCCCTGCTAAAGTTAAAATTGGCTTTGATTGGGCGCGCTCAAAAGAGTTACATAGTTTATTTATTAATAAACGCATAGCACCACAGCAACAAGCGCATGTGTTAGAAGGTTTTAAAGGTTTTGCGCAAGCGATAGGTGTAGCAGATTATCAGCCTAACTGGGATATGCCATTCAGCGAACAGGATCAAAGCAATGCAGATGAGTTACTAGGGACGGAGCGGTTAGCTGGGCGAATTTTTGTGATTTCCCCTGCGGCCAGTAACAAAGAGCGCAATTGGCTGCCTGAACGCTATGCTAAGCTTGCAGAGCATGCCCACAAGCAAGGGTTTCATGTGGTGATCACGGGTGGCCCAACTCCCTTTGAAGTGACGCTGAGTAATGAGATTATTGCAGCCACGACAACGCCTATCCTTAATTTAGTGGGTAAAACCAAGCTTAAAGAGCTGCTTTGTGTATTAAAGCGAGCGGCATTGGTATTAGCACCGGATACTGGCCCTGCGCATATGGCAGTTACCGTAGGCACTCCGGTTATTGGTTTATATGCCCACTCGAATCCAAAGCGTACTGGCCCTTATTTATATCAAAATTATGTCGTCGAGGTTTATCATCAAAACTTGCTTAAGCAAACTGGTAAAAGCGCTGAACAATTGCCATGGGGCACGCGGGTTAAAGGCAGTGACCTAATGAGCCAAATAAGTGTTGATGAAGTAACTTTGATGTTTGACCTTGTGGTTGAGAAAGAGCAACTGCTGCAAACAGAGGGGGAGCAATATGAATAAGGCCCTGTTTTTAGACCGTGATGGCGTGGTTAATATTGACCATGGTTATGTTTATGAGCCGGAACAATTTGAATTTGTGCCAGGCGTATTTACTGCATGTAAGGCGTTTGTTGATGCGGGCTATAAACTGATCATAGTCACTAATCAATCGGGGATTGGCCGTGGTTACTATTCAGAGGCGGATTTTCACGCGTTAACACAGTGGATGATTGCTCAATTTGCGGCGCATCAAGTAACGGTGACAGATGTTTATTTTTGCCCACATCATCCGAAAAAAGCATTACCCGAATACCTCAAAGAATGTGATTGTCGTAAACCAGCGCCAGGAATGTTACTGCAAGGCATCGCTGAGTATCATATAGATCCAACGCAAAGTATTATGGTCGGAGATAAACTCAGCGATATGCAAGCGGCAACAGCTGCCAATATAGCCACGCGTGTGTTAGTGCGCTCAGGGCAAAGCTTTGATGAGACTGCGATCGCTAATGCGCATCATGTGTGTGACTCCCTTGCTGATTTAGCAGAAATACTTTTAAAATAATTTTCATTCATAAACAACTGGCAGCAAAAGTTGTCAGTCCTTATTTATGCGATGAACTACAAACAGTGCATTTGTTTGGCTAAACTTTTACAATAGCGGCAAAGATGAGCCGTGTTAATTCATGTTCGCTCGCCCCGTTCAATAAATTGGAGATTTCAGATGAGAGCATCTGCGTTTTTTAGCCAGCTTCAGCAGCAAATTGATGAAGTAAAAGCTGAAGGTTTGTACAAAAATGAGCGAGTGATCACTTCACAACAGCAAGCTCAAATCCAAGTGGCTTCTGGCGACAAGGTTATTAATTTTTGTGCTAATAATTATTTAGGTTTGGCAAATAGCCCCGAGCTTATTCAAGCTGCACAAAACGGCTTAAATGACCATGGTTTTGGCGTTGCTTCTGTTCGTTTTATCTGTGGTACGCAAGATATTCATAAAACCTTAGAGCAAAAAATCAGTGCGTTTTTAGAAACCGAAGACACGATTTTATATTCATCATGTTTTGATGCCAATACCGGTTTATTTGAAACAATTTTAGGCGCTGATGATGCGATTATCTCTGATTCGTTAAATCATGCATCTATCATTGATGGCGTGCGTTTATGTAAAGCAAAGCGCTTCCGTTATGCAAATAACGATATGGCAGATCTTGAAAAACAACTGATTGCAGCTGATGAAGCGGGTGCCAAAACAAAATTAATCGCTACAGATGGCGTGTTCTCAATGGACGGTGTGATCTGTAATTTAGAGGCAGTCTGTGATCTTGCTGATAAATACAATGCTTTAGTGATGGTTGATGACTCTCATGCTGTTGGCTTTGTTGGCGAAAATGGCAAAGGCACACCTGAGTACTGTAACGTTTTAGACCGTGTCGATATTATCACCGGTACTTTAGGTAAGGCGCTTGGCGGTGCATCGGGTGGTTATACATCTGGTAAAAAAGAAATTGTTGAATGGTTACGCCAGCGCTCTCGTCCGTATTTATTCTCAAACTCACTAGCGCCTTCAATTGTTACAGCATCAATCAAAGTACTGGAAATGCTCGAAAATGGCAGTGAATTGCGTGCTAAGTTATGGTCAAACGCTAAATACTTCCGTGAGCAAATGGAAGCGGCTGGATTTACCTGTGCGGGTAAAGATCACGCGATTATTCCAGTAATGTTAGGCGATGCTAAAGTTGCGTCTGCGATGGCTGATAAATTATTAGCAGAAGGCATTTATGTCACTGGTTTTTCATTCCCAGTGGTGCCAAAAGGCCAAGCGCGTATTCGTACACAAATTTCTGCTGCGCACAGCATTGAGCAATTAGATACCGCAATTGACGCCTTTACCCGTATTGGTAAAGAAATGGGCATTATCTAATTAATTTATTTTAAACCGTCGCCTTGGCTGCGGTTTTTTTATTGAGTGTGATTCATGAAAGCATTATCTAAATTAAAAGCAGAGCCAGGCATTTGGATGACAGATGCGCCAAAACCTGAAGTTGGTCATAACGATTTATTAATCAAAATTCGCAAAACTGCTATCTGTGGTACTGACGTACATATTTATAAGTGGGATGAGTGGGCACAAAACACCATTCCTACGCCTATGGTTGTAGGCCACGAATATGTCGGTGAAGTGGTTGATATGGGTCAAGAAGTACGCGGTTTTAGTGTTGGTGACCGAGTATCGGGCGAAGGTCATATTACCTGTGGCCATTGTCGTAACTGTCGTGCTGGACGTGTTCATTTATGCCGTAACACCACCGGGGTAGGTGTTAACCGCGAAGGTGCATTTGCTGAGTATTTAGTGATCCCAGCATTTAATGCATTTAAAATTCCTGACAACATCAGCGATGAATTAGCATCAATTTTTGACCCATTCGGTAATGCGGTACACACTGCACTATCATTTGATTTAGTGGGTGAAGATGTCTTGATCACGGGGGCAGGGCCAATTGGTATTATGGCCGCCGCAGTTGCAAAACATGTTGGCGCACGTCATGTAGTAATTACTGACGTTAATGAATACCGCCTAGATTTAGCCCGTAAAATGGGCGCAACGCGTGCAGTTAATGTGGCTAATGAAAAACTTGAAGATGTTATTAAAGAGCTTGGTATGACTGAGGGCTTTGATATAGGCCTTGAAATGTCAGGCGTGCCGGTTGCATTTAATAGCATGCTAAATAATATGAATCACGGTGGTAAAATTGCCATGCTCGGTATTCCACCGTCTGATATGGCGGTTGATTGGAATCAAGTGATTTTTAAAGGCTTAGTGATCAAAGGGATTTATGGCCGTGAAATGTTTGAGACTTGGTACAAAATGGCCAGTCTTATTCAGTCAGGGCTTGATCTAAACCCAATCATCACTCATCAATATTCAATAGATGACTTCCAAGCTGGCTTTGATATGATGATTTCAGGCCAATCGGGTAAAGTTATTTTAAATTGGGGTTAATCCCAAAAATTGAAAAAGGCGGCCATATTTGCCGCCTTTTTTATTGATAATACATATTTTAAAGAGGCTGTAATGGCATTTAAGCATATTTCAATTAGCGAAACTCAGGCACTACTTAATAAAGATGATGTCGTGATTGCTGATATTCGCGATCCTAACTCGTATCAAGCAGGGCATATTCCGGGTTCAGAGCATTTATCAAATGCCAATATTGGCGAATTTATGATGAACAAAGAGTTTGATCAGCCAATTATTATTGTTTGTTATCATGGTATGAGTTCACAAGGCGCAGCCAACTACTTAGCTGAGCAAGGCTTTGAAGATGTATACAGTATGGATGGTGGTTTTACCCAGTGGCAAGCACAATTGCCGGAGCAAGTGGAACGATGATCGAACTGGGTAGTATAAATAATCCACGTGCAGCACAAGGCTTTATTGATTATATAAAAAGTCAAGGCTTACAGGGCGAGCTTCGATCGCAAGATGGAAAAACGGTGATTATTTGTGTTGCCCCTGAGCATTTCCATCAAGCCCAATCGTTATGGCAAGTATTCGTAGAAAACCCCAATCATACACGTTATCAAGAAGCATCCTGGCAAGTAGGAAGCACGCAGTCACCGTTGAGCTATCAAGGCCAAGAGTTAAATTTAAAAGCACGCTTTAAAGCACTCAGCTGGTTAAATCAAACGGTCACTTTATTATGTGTGGGTATTTACATTGCCTTCTTACTCGGTGGCTTTGAGTCAATTTATAGCGTATTACAGTTTAAACCCGATCAACCATTAACTTGGCTTACACCAGCAATTGTCCATTTTAGTGCTGTGCATTTAGTGTTTAATATGATGTGGTGGATCATGCTCGGCGATGGTATTGAAAAACTCAGTGGTAAAAGTACTTTAATAGGTCTTTTTTTAGTGACCGCGCTATTTAGTAATTGGGCTGAGTTTATTATGGTTGGCCCTAACTTTGGCGGCTTAAGTGGTGTTGTATATGGTTTACTTGGGTTTTGCTGGATCCATCGGGTATTGAACCCACAACAACCGGCTTTAGTAACCAATGGTATTATCGGTTTTATGTTAATTTGGTTAGTGCTTGGCTTTGCCGATATGCTGTTTGTAAGTATGGCTAACTGGGCACACTTAGGTGGCTTATTAAGCGGTATGGCTTATGCGTTTACCGCTCAGTTATTTACTAAAAATACAGTTAAACATCAGTGATAAAGATATTTAGTAAATAGCACTTCGCGGATGATCTCTTGTCCTGTTTCTTGTTTTAGCAGGGTTTTGAGTTTATCCGCACAGCGCTTTCTGATCTCTTCACGGCCAGTCAGTGATTTAATTTTCTCTTCAGACTCTTTGGATAGAATTTCTACTAAGGCATCTCTAAGTAACGGGGTGTGATGCTCAACAATAGCAATGTTTGACATATCACTGAGCATTAGATCTACAGTAATGCGCACATAACCCAACTTTTTATTACTCTGACCAATGTAGTTGGTAATGATATCGGGTTCAAAACCAAAGTAGCCCACAGTTGATTCAGCTTTGCTTGCAAAGCTGCTAAACAAACCAATAAATAAAGTGCTAATTAATATGCCAGCGTAAAGCGTTTTTTTCATATCCAGTAGAGAGCCCTGTAATTAATTGTTATTAGTCTATACGTAATAATGGCTAAGATACAGGCTGATGCAGCTATTATATTCATTAATCATCACTTTTTCCCCGACGCGGGCAGTGGTATCATTTACAGGGTTATTATTAAATAGAGTTATCGTGATCACATTTCCTGTTTCTGTAACTGCAAATTGGCAGTTAGGTACATCAATAAATTCTTTGTCGGGTAACGAGCAAGACTGGCTACTTGAGCCCAACTCACTGACGGCTAAATTAAAAACACAGTGTGTCAAATTCTCTGTAGAAGTGCTTAGTGAGAAAGAGTTTGAACTGAGTACTTCACAACAACAATTATTAGATTGTTCACAGCGTATTGGTATCAATCGTGAAGTTTTATTGCTTTGTGATGGTATTCCTATGGTGTATGCACAAAGCTGGCTGCCTGCTACCGATGATATGCAACAACAGCAATTACTGGCACTGGGTAACCGGCCTTTAGGTGATGTTATCTTTCAGCATCCTGATCTTAAACGCACCGACATAGAAGTGGCACAGTTTGATTGCCAGCATCCAGTGCAGCAGCTTGTTAGCCAATATTCAGAGGTCACAAAGCCGTTATGGGGCCGCCGCAGTGTATTCTCATTGGCACAAAGCCGTTTTTTAGTGGCTGAAATATTTTTACCAGAGGCTTACCTATATTTATGAAATTTGCCGCCTTACACATTGCTCATATACCTTATTATAAGCAGTTAATGCGCACCGATAAGCCCATCGGTACCTTATTGCTATTATGGCCTACATATTGGGCGTTGTGGCTTGCAAGTGATGGTATGCCAAGTTTACTTAACTTTGTGGTATTTAGCTTGGGTGTATTTGTTATGCGCAGCGCAGGCTGTGTTATTAATGATTACGCAGATCGTAGAATTGATGGCGCGGTAAAACGCACCGCACAAAGGCCTCTTGCCGCAGGGTTGGTCAGTAGTGGCGAAGCTCTGAGTTTATTTTTATTGCTTATCATAATTGCTTTTATACTGGTGTTGTTACTGAGTTGGCAAACCATATTATTGTCAGTAGGGGCATTGCTATTGGCATTTAGCTATCCCTTTATGAAACGCTATACTAATTTACCGCAACTGGTGTTAGGTGCTGCCTTTGGCTGGGCTATTCCGATGGCTTTTATGGCTGCAACAGGCACTATCCCACTGCTTGGCTGGTTGTTATTTACCGCTAATATTGCGTGGACTACCGCCTACGATACTATGTATGCCATGGTAGACAGAGATGATGATTTAAAAATTGGCGTAAAGTCTACAGCGATACTGTTTGGCAGTGCCGATCGAGTTATTATTTTTGCGCTAAATGGTGTTTTTGTTGGTTTGTTGGCTTTAATTGGTTATATGAGTCAAATAGCCATGCCGTATTGGCTTGGTTTATGTGTGGCATGTGGCTTTTTGGTTTACCAACAATTGCTAATTCATAGCCGCAATAGAGAACAATGTTTTAAAGCTTTTTTAAACAATCATTATGTCGGTATGGTGGTTTTTATTGGCTTAGTGGCATCCTTGCCATTTAATCTATAGTGTTAGCGAGGTGGGTCAATAACGCCACTGATTGAAGTATTCTTCCTAAACCAGCCCGCGACTGAATAACGGTTATCGACGGTCGGCAGTACTTCATGCATAAAGCGCTCGCTCTCAAACATCACCAATGTGCCAGCTTTAGGCTGAATAGTGATTTCGACGTCTTTACTTTTAGGTTTGTAAATCACTAACTCACCACCAGATTGCACGGTATTCAAGTAAAATACGGTGGTAAATACACGGTTCGATCGTCCTTTGAACGCGTCATAATGCTTTTTATAAAAGTCGCCATGTTGGTATTTGGCGTAGTGACACTCATAATCAAATAAACCCAAAAAGAAATAACGATTCAAGTTTACTCTAATATCTTCCAGTGCATTTTGATAATCAATTTGAGCTTGGCTACTACCATCAAACCAAAAGGTCTTGTCGGTGCGTATGCTTTTGTCTATTTGTAAATCCTGCTGACGGCCAATACCCGCTGATTTAAAGTTGGGGTTAATACGATAACAATCTTGCATCAGAGCATTAGTCAGTGTTGTATCAAACATATTTTCGATCACGGCGTAGCCATGAGTTTCTATGTCAGTTAAATAACGTCCAGGGATCAGGTTAAGGCTCATTAATTGTACTATATAGCAGCGAAGGTGCGTAGTTTAGCTTAAAAAGAACAGAAGGTACTACTGTAGATTTAGAAACCAAGCCTAAGAAATGCTTTCGGCTTGGTTTTCATGCTGTTACTTAAGAATTTATTGACAACGCTGTCTTTTCTATCAGTGACAGTAATTGATTTATAGGGTCACCAGCGGCAACTTGCTGACTGGTTTGTACAATCAATTGCTCGTGGGATAAATTTTTATTGGTCTTTAACTGTAATAAGTTACTGTTCTCCGCGACTGAACTGGCGTGTTCAATACTACAAATAGCAACATGGTTTGATTTACATAACCCATCCATAACTTGTTCAATACTGCCTACTTTAATACTGCTAGTTTTGTTTAGGCTATCGACAGCTTCATTGAGCATCGCTTGAATTTGTTTTGATTGTGAAAAACAACTATACATAGGGTAGTCAGTTAAATCTTGCTTGCAAAGATCACTCTTATTGGCAAGAGGGTGGTTTTTTGCCACGAATAAAATCAATTGATCAGGTAAGTGTATGTCATTGCCAATGTTATTAACTGCTTGCGAACAAACGCTAATATCAATTTCCCCTAACTGCAGCTTACGTACCAGTTCACTTTGTTCTTGTAATTGCATTTCGATTTTTACATGCGGGTATTGTGCTAAAAATTGGCCACATGAAATAGGCACTATGGCACTGGCATTGTTGGTATAGCCAATCACCAGCTTTTCATTTGAGCAGCCATTAAGAGATTGGAATAATCGCTTTTTAGTGTCTTCAAGCTTAGTGAGCGTGTCTTGTGCGTACTCTAAAAAAAGCTCACCTTCCGTCGTTAACTTCACTGAGCGAGTCGAACGTTTGACTAATTCATAGCCAACTTCATCTTCTAAGGTCTGAATACTGCGTGTTAATGCTGAGGTGCTAATTTTTGTTGTTTCGGCCGCTTGGCGAAAATGCCGTAGCTGACCCAATGCTACAAATTGTTCTAATTGTTCAAATCTCACTTTTATAGTCCTTTGTATAAGTAAGTCGCACTACTGGCGAACATAATTGATATTATTTTAATAGATAGTAATCCATTGTACCCAATTTGAAAAGTGCATTTCACACAATTGTTACAACTATCAGTTAGGGTAACGCTCTTTTATCTCCAAAAAAAGTGTTAAATTGTTAATAAATATGTCTACAAGTTTTGGCTCAAACTGTTTGCCACTTTGCTCCTTAAGCAAATCGAGTACTTCTTCAAGCGGCCACGCTTTTTTGTAGCAACGATCGCTGCCCAATGCATCAAATACATCAGCAAGTGCAGTTATGCGTCCAACTATATGAATATCTTTACCTGCAAGTTGATTGGGATAGCCAGTACCGTCCCATTTTTCATGATGAGAATGAGCAATGATTGAACCACACTTTAAGATTTCGTTATTTGAATTTTTGAGAATATCATAACCAACTTCGGCATGAGTTTGCATAATTGCCCACTCTTGAGCATCCAGCTTACCGGGTTTATTGAGAATATGATCTGGGATACTTATTTTTCCAATATCGTGCAAGGGTGAGGCGAGCTTTATTACTTCACACTCGAAGTTATTTAAGCCATATAACTTACCCAACAGTTCACTATAGTGAGCAACTCTTTTAACATGTGAACCGGTTTCTTTTGAGCGTTTTTCAACAGCTTCACCGAGAATATACGACAGCTCTTTTTGCGAATCCTTCATCATTTCACGTAATTTTAGGTTATCGTAAGCCAGTGCAATGTTATTAGCAAAAAACTCCAAAAGCTGATAATCGGTGGTTCCTAATAACGAGCCTTTACGTACATACAACATGGTTTCAAGGCCTGCCTGAGTTGGAAAATAGCCGATGTAGTCATGCATGGTTTTTTGTGATGATTTGCGATTGTGAGCCTCAACAAATAATTGCTTTACATTTTCGGGGATCACATTGGCATTAGGCTCAGGCTCAACACCTGACGCTGCCAGTAGCTTAAAATCAGTTGCCGGGGATGTTTGTTGGTTAACAGCTGCAGCACAATAAATTTCAGTGTCATCTAAGCCCATAACATTGGTTACATGGGATAAAATTGTTGATGCAAATTCATGGACGCTATCACATTTTAAAAATGAGCTAGAGGCGTTGATTATTTTTTCAAGCCCTTTTCTATGGCGCTCAATAATTTGAATATCACGATGTGAACGCAGCGCTGAATACAATAAGGTTTTCATTTTTATTGCGGTCAGCTCGGTTTTATTTTTGTAATCGTTAATGTCGTATTCACGGATCACAGCTTCTTCAGGGGCTTCACCAGGTTGACCTGTTCGTAAAATAAGGCGGATGTCGTGGTTATTGATATCATCACGGATAAACTTTATGAGGTCTAAACCAGCATGACTGGTTTCCATTACTACATCGATTAAGCCAACCGAAAAATCGAGGTCTTGTTGTAATAATTCTTTTGCGGCTTGCGCTGAGTAAGCATGATGCAAACATAAGGCTTTATCTTCAAAGGTAAAGCCTGATAATACAAGCTTAGTGACTTGGTGAATATCATCCTCATCATCAACCACGAGGATATTCCAGAACGCTTGTGGTGACTGAGCTTCTGACTCTTCAATGGCATTTTCTGAAAATAAAAAGTCGTTCACATTTACACCGTTAGTTTAATAATCCTGCTAAAGAGTATAGTGCTTGTTTTTTAGTCTGTCTTATTGCTCAGTGGTTTTTTTTCAATGTTTTTAAGCTCAATTTCAATCGCATCACATGAAATATGTATTTCATATAAAGAGGTTAGCAACGATAGCGCAAGGCACGCTAAGCTTACCCCAAATAAAATCACACCAGTGGTTTTAAACTCGATAAATAATGCAAACATTGACAGCGTACACATTAAAAAAGAAGCAACGCCATAGACTTGCATGGTTCTTATAAGTTTAATGCGTTTTCTTAGATTAGTGATTTGTGCGACAACGAGCGGTCGTATAGTATCGCCTTCGCGGGCATTGAGTTCACGAATTAATTGCGCAAGTACTAAAAAGCGGTTGGTGTATGCTAATAACAACAAAGAGATTGCAGGGAATAGCAGTCCAGGTGTTGTGAGGGTCATGATTATTTCCTATATAACAATTACTTCGCTTAGAGTAGCTTAGGGTAATTAATTCGCAAAGTAAAAGAGGTTGTCATTGCAAAATAAAATAAATAACAATACAGAACAAGCGCCATTTCAATGGTTAACTATCTATTGCGCTGCGAATGCTGTAGAGGCAAATATTGTGAAAGGATTATTTCTTAACAATAATATTGAATGTCAGTTACTCGGTGAATCGTTACAAGGAGCTGTTGGCGAAATACCTTTAGATCAAACCCAAGTCAGAGTGCAGGTTTTTGTGATTAAAGAGCGCCAGGCGCGGCAAATATTGGTAAACTACACTCAAGTACAACAATCCGCTCCTGATTGGGTATGCCCCAACTGTCACGAGCATAATGGGCCAACATTTGAAATTTGTTGGTCTTGTAGGACACCAAATAATGACTAAAGCGAATAATTTTCAGCGTATAAGAGAGCTTAACTATTTGCAACAAGCGGTATTGGCGGCAGCATTAATTGAGCGCATGTTACCTAATTATGGTTTATTTAGTGAAGCAACAGGATTTGGTGACGAAGCTATTTTACGCAGTGCACTTAATTTGTGTTGGGAAAAAATCTTACTGCCGAAAAGTAAAATAAGCCTTGAAAAGCAAATTGAGAAAATTGAACCAAATGTCCCTGAACTTGCTGATTTTGATATGTTCGGTACTTATCCAGCAATTGATGCAGCCACCGCTTTATTAGGTTTAATGCATGGTTTAATTGCCAAAGATGAGCAAGAATTTATCAGCATTAGTAAAATATCACAGGCGACTGTTGCGCGTTTTATTGAATATCAATTAACGGTTGAAGGTGAGCTGGCTGATAATACCGCGGTACGTGAACATCCGTTGATGCAATACGAAATTGAAGTGTTAGGTGAGTTAATTGATTTTGTTGAGCAGATGGGCAGAGTAACAGCTGAAAACGTGAAAGCGTTAAAGCAACACGCTATCGCTGATGGACAAACAAACATTGGTATTACGCTTTAATTACTTCACTATTTTAAAAAGTGCCAAAGGGCATGGGAGAAAACAGCAGTGCGAATTTTAGGCATTGAATCGTCGTGTGATGAGACGGGAATTGCAATTTATGATGATGAACAAGGTTTGCTTGCTCATCAACTCTACAGCCAAGTAAAAGTGCATGCAGATTATGGTGGTGTAGTGCCAGAGCTTGCATCTCGTGATCATGTTCGTAAAACCTTGCCATTAATCGATGCTGCTTTTGCACAGGCCGGTTGCGGACCTGAGGATATCGATGGTATTGCTTACACCGCAGGTCCAGGACTAGTGGGAGCATTATTAGTGGGCACTTCAATTGGACGCTCTCTTGCCTATGGCTGGAATATTCCTGCAGTGGCTGTGCATCATATGGAAGGTCATTTACTGGCGCCTATGCTTGAAGAAAACGTGCCTGAATTTCCGTTTATTGCTTTACTAGTATCAGGTGGACACACCATGATGGTGAAAGTAGCAGGGATTGGCCAATATGAAGTATTGGGTGAATCGGTAGATGATGCAGCAGGTGAAGCATTTGATAAAACCGCCAAATTACTCGGTTTAGATTACCCTGGTGGCCCACGCCTCGCTAAACTTGCCGAGCAAGGTGTGCCTAAGCGTTTTATCTTTCCACGACCAATGACAGATAAACCTGGCCTTGATTTTAGCTTTAGTGGCTTAAAAACAGCGGCAGCAATCACTATTCGTAATAATGATGACGACCAGCAAACCAAAGCCGATATCGCTCATGCGTTTCAAACCGCAGTTATTGATACCTTAGTTATTAAATGTAAGCGCGCCTTAAAGCAAACAGGTATAAATCGCTTAGTAATTGCTGGTGGTGTCAGCGCCAATGTACAGCTACGTGCGCAGCTAGAGCGGGTAATGCAAGGCATGCAAGGGCAGGTTTATTATCCGCGCACAGAGTTTTGTACTGATAATGGTGCCATGATCGCCTATGCGGGTATGCAGCGGCTAAAGGCAGGGCAGTTTGCCAGCCTAGATATGAAAACCAAACCTCGCTGGCCGATTGATAGTTTAGAGGCTATCTAAGTATTGTTATCATCTTTAGTTGGCGGTGTTTTTTTGTCGCCAATTTTAGGTTCTTCGCCACTAAATAAACGTTTGATATTAGCGTGGTGGCGAAAGATTATCAAAATCGTTAAAAAAGTAACCGGTAAAGTGTACAGCGGTTTGATCCACCAAGTGTATAATGGCGCTAACGAAACGGCGATTAACGCGCCAAGTGACGAATAGCGCGTAATGGCAACAACTGCCACCCAAGTTGAAATTAATAACCCGCCTAGCAATAAGCCAATGGGGAGCAATGTTCCAAATGCAGTTGCTACCGCTTTACCACCTTTAAAGTGAAAGAATATCGGAAACATATGCCCTAAACACGCAGCAACCCCGACCAATCCCAGCATTAGTGGATCAAGTTGTAAAAAATAAGCGCCCCAGACAGGAATCGTTCCTTTGAGAATATCAAACACTAAAACTAAGCAGGCAGGAACAGCCCCGCCAAGACGATAAACATTAGTTGCGCCTGGGTTGTTTGAGCCATTGCTGCGAGGATCGGGTAGTTTAAACAGCCGAGATACTAGAATAGCCGATGAAATCGACCCCAGTAAATAGGCTAAAACTAACATTAAAACAGCTATCACGCGCTTCCTTATTTTTTAATCACCGTTTTTCGGCTATTATTGGCCGCAAAAATCGCATTCATACTTTTTGTAATTGAAATAGCAGATACATGATGTACCTATTCGCTTTATTATATGGGTAATTTTATATGATGTACCTATAGACTATTGTATGGGTAATTTTTACATAATAAAACACAGTTAAAGTGTATAAACGCTATAAATGCAAATTATAGCCGATGTAGACTCAAGTCAATGAGTTTTAAGTTTTTGCCAGTTGGAGCAGTTATGGATAAGGTTTTTATATCGCAACTACATGTTGACACTATCATAGGCGTGTACGATTTTGAAAAAGAAACTAAGCAGAGTTTGTATTTTGATATCGAAATGCTGTGTGATATTAAACCTGCAGCAGCAACTGATGATATTGCTCTAGCACTTGATTATGCAAAAGTAAGTGAGCGCGTTATTGCTCACACTACATCAAAACCGGTTGAGTTATTAGAGACTTTAGCTGAGCAACTAGCAGCGATTATTTTAACCGAGTTTGCTACAACACAAGTGACCATTCGGATTAGTAAGCCCGCAGCTGTGGCGCAAGCACGCACTGTAGGTGTTGAAATTACTCGACGCAAGGCTTGTTAAGATGGCGCAAATTTACATTAGCCTTGGCTCCAATGTTAATAAAGAACATTATCTTCGCCAAGCGCTAATCGCCCTTAAAGCTCATCTGACTGAGTTTCAGCACTCCAGCGTATTTGAAAGTGAAGCCGTTGGTTTCGCAGGTAATAATTTTTACAACTCAGTCATTGGTGCGCAAACACAAATACCGCTTGCTGAGCTTTGCCAATTACTGAAACAGATTGAACGTGATAATGGCCGCACCGATCACGACAAAAAATTTAGCCCACGTACACTTGACCTCGATTTATTATTTTACGACGATGTGATCTGTGACACACCAGCGCAGTTACCCCGTGATGAAATAACCAAGAATGCCTTTGTACTGCAGCCATTAGCTGAAATAGCCCCCGATTTTTATCATCCCACAGCAAAGCAAACAATCGCCCAGTTGTGGAGTGCTTACAACAACCCCAAGCAAAAACTATGGCAGGTGGAGTTTACTAACCCATGAGTATTATCGAAATTATCGTTTTAGCCCTGATCCAAGGATTGACTGAATTTTTACCAATATCTAGCTCAGCTCACCTTATTCTCCCTTCACAAATTCTTGGCTGGCAAGATCAAGGCCTTGCCTTTGATGTTGCGGTGCACGTTGGCACCTTGATTGCCGTAATAATTTACTTCAGAAAAGAGGTTGTCGAAATACTTGCTGCATGGTTTAAGTCATTTGGCGCACAAGGTGCTACAGATGACAGTAAGCTTGGCTGGTGGATTATTATAGGCACAATACCGGCCGCTGTACTGGGTTTAATTTTTAAAGACTTAATCGAGCTCTATTTACGCAGTGCGTGGGTAATTGCAATCACGACTATTTTGTTTGGTTTATTACTTTGGTATGCCGATGTAAAAGGTAAGCAAACTAAAACAATTTATCAATTAACTTGGAAATCAGCATTGATGATCGGCATGGCGCAAGCGATGGCGATGATCCCAGGTACATCACGCTCGGGTATTACTATGACCGCCGGTTTAATGCTTGGCATGAATAAACAAAGCGCTGCGCGTTTTTCATTTTTACTGGCAATTCCAGTGATCTCAATGATGGGCTTGTATTACACCATAGAACTTGCCTTAGGCGATCATATCGTTGATTGGACTACGTTAATTCTAGGCGCTGGTTTATCGTTTATCTCTGCGTATACATGTATTTTCCTGTTCTTAAAAATTATTGAACGTATGGGTATGATGCCATTTGTTATTTACCGATTATTATTAGGCGTTGGTTTAATCGCATTTTTAATGATCTAACACTGATCTAGAAAAGATAAATAAAAACGCCTTAACTCAATGAGCTAAGGCGTTTTTTTACAGCTAAATACAATTTGAACTAGCAGCTATATTTAGCATCGAATGGTAAACGCCAAGCGTTCACATCAGAAACTTATCATCATCATGATTAAGCGAGTTAATTAGCTTTGTTTTGGCAAAAGTGTAATGCTAGATGGCAATGGTAACTAAGCGCTATTTTTGGCATTATGGCGGGTATATTACTGGTATTTAAAAAGTGCTGCGCGCAATAAATGCAGCAAAGGAATAATATGCATATTCATATTTTAGGCATTTGCGGCACCTTTATGGGTGGTATTGCAGCGATAGCTAAGTCGTTAGGTCATACCGTCACGGGCTCTGATCTAAACGTATATCCGCCAATGAGCACGCAACTCGAAGAGCTTGGTATTAAATTAACCCAAGGTTATGATGTCTCTCAGTTAGAACCTGCGCCAGATATGGTGGTTATTGGCAATGCAATGAGCCGCGGCAACCCGTGTGTTGAATATGTATTGGATAAGGGCTTAGCGTATACTTCCGGTCCTGAATGGCTAAAGCATAATTTATTACAAAACTGCTGGGTACTGGCGGTTGCTGGAACGCATGGTAAAACCACCACTGCAAGCATGCTGGCATGGATTTTAGAATTCGCGGGTTTAAAGCCGGGGTTTTTGATTGGCGGTATCGTGCAAAATTTTGGTTTGTCGGCACGGGTTGGCGAAACGCCATTTTTTGTTATTGAAGCTGATGAATACGACACTGCATTTTTTGATAAACGCAGTAAGTTTGTTCATTACTTACCGCGCACACTAATTTTAAACAATCTTGAATTTGATCATGCTGATATTTTTGAAGATTTAAACGCGATTAAAAAACAATTTCATCATTTGATGCGTACACTACCAAGTAGCGGCAAAGTTATTTGGCCACAACAAGATGATGCTCTGCAAGATGTGCTCAGGCAAGGTTGTTGGAGCGAAAGTGAAACACTGGGCGCCGATTGGGGATATGAGCTGATTAATGCTGATGGCAGTGAGTTTGCAGTGTCACTCAATGGTGAATACCAAGGCACGGTAAAATGGCAAGCGTTTGGTGAGCATAATGTTAAAAATGCTATTATGGCGATTGCTGCCGCGCGCCATGTCGGGATTGCCATAGAGCACAGTATTGCGGGGTTAGGGGAATTTATTAGTCCTAAACGCAGAATGGAACTAAAAGCCGATATTGCCAATATTAAAGTGTATGACGATTTTGCTCATCACCCAACAGCTATCACTACAACCCTTGCGGGGTTACGTGCAAAAGTAGGCAATGAAAAAATTATTGCCATATTAGAGCCGCGCTCAAACACTATGAAAATGGGCGTGCATCAACATACGTTATTAGCGTCATTAGTTGATGCTGATGAGGTGTATTTATTCGAGCCAGATAATTTAAGCTGGTCGTTAAGTGAGCAAGCCAAACAGGCTGGCATGGTATGCTTGAGTGATACCGATAAGATCGTTGAGCAAGTAGTCTCGCAAGCGCAGCCGCAACAACATATTTTGATCATGAGTAATGGTGGCTTTAATGGCCTCCACGACACATTGATAACAGCTTTGCAGCATAAATTTACCCAGCAATAAACCGGAGCGACAGTGCAATATAAAGAAACCATTACGCTTGCTTTTAGTGGTGCGTCAGGCGCGCCATATGGCTTACGATTACTCGAAGTATTGCTCGCGCAGCAGTTTCGCGTGTATGTATTGATCTCCAGTGCAGCTCGAGTGGTGTTAGATACAGAATCAAATATCAAGCTTTCAGGAAATGAAGATAAAGCGACCGAACAGTTAAGCACGCTCTTTAATGCTGCTGAAGGTCAATTACAGGTGTTTGGCAAAGACAATTGGTTTAGCCCAGTTGCATCAGGTTCCGCCGCGCCGAAAAAAATGGTCGTGTGTCCGTGTAGCGCAGGCTCGGTTTCTGCCATTGCGATGGGAGCCTCGGATAATTTATTAGAGCGCGCCGCAGATGTCGTGATTAAAGAGCGTGGGCAACTAATTTTAGTGCCACGAGAAACCCCGTTTAGTGAAATTCACCTTGAGAATATGCTTAAGCTCGCGAAGCTTGGGGTGACCATTATGCCAGCTGCACCTGGATTTTATCATCAACCGCAAACCATTAGTGACTTAGTTGATTTTATGGTGGCACGTATTTTAGATCATTTAAATATTGCACACACACTCACGAAACGTTGGGGTTATGGAGAAGGTAAATCATGAGTAAAGCATTGGCTTTGAATATTGAAGGCCTTACCAAGGTTTATAAAAATGGGGTTGAAGCCGTTAAAGGCATTGATTTACAAGTTTATGAAGGCGATTTTTTTGCGTTATTGGGCCCAAATGGCGCGGGTAAGTCAACTACCATCGGGGTGATCTCATCATTGGTTAATAAAACCAAAGGTTTAGTAGAGGTGTTTGGTCACAATATAGATTCAGATTTAGAAGCCGCCAAGTCACAATTGGGCTTAGTGCCACAAGAGTTTAACTTTAGCCAGTTTGAAACCTTGACACAAATACTGGTCAATCAAGCGGGTTATTATGGAGTACCTCGTAAGGTGGCGCATCAACGAGCGGATAAATATTTAGCGCAGTTAGGCTTGCTGGAAAAGAAAGACAAACAAGCACGTACTTTATCAGGTGGTATGAAACGCCGCTTAATGATTGCTCGTGCCTTAATGCATGAACCAAAGCTGCTTATTTTAGATGAGCCAACCGCTGGTGTTGATATTGAATTACGCCGCTCGATGTGGGATTTTTTAAGACAAATTAATCAGCAAGGGGTGACGATTATTCTCACCACCCATTACTTAGAAGAAGCAGAATTACTGTGTAAAAATATTGCCATCATTGATTCTGGCATTATCGTTGAAAACACTACCATAAAGGCCTTACTAGCTAAATTAGATAAAGAAACCTTTATTCTTGATTTAAAACAGCCAGTACAGCCCGTTACCGTTACGCTTGATGGTTATAAGTTTACGATGGCTGATGATCATACCATTGAGGTGGAAGTGGCTAAATCACAGGGCTTGAATGCAGTATTTACAGCATTAACCGAGCAGGGTAATACCGTGCTCAGCATGCGTAATAAAGCTAATCGATTAGAAGAGTTATTTGTCGGTTTACTAGAGCAAGGGCGGGGCAAGTAGATGTTTAAATATGGCGTAGCCTTAAAGAGCTTATGGTTTAAAGAGTGCATTCGATTTTTACGTATTTGGGTGCAAACCTTGGTACCACCTGCAATCACGATGAGTTTGTACTTTGTGATTTTCGGTAATCTTATTGGCTCTCGGATTGGTGATATGGGTGGCTTCAGTTATATGGAGTTTATTGTACCGGGTCTTATTATGATGTCGGTGATCACTAATTCCTATTCTAATGTGGCATCAAGCTTTTATTCAACCAAGTTTCAAAAAAGTATTGAAGAGCTGTTAGTCGCTCCTGTGCCAAATTACATTATTGTGCTTGGCTATATGGGCGGCGGTATGACCCGCGGCATGTTGGTGGGATTAATTGTTACCTGTGTGTCGTTATTGTTTGTTGATATTCAAATCCATAATATTTTTGTGATCATCGCTACAGTAATGTTAACCTCTGCGGTATTTGCGTTAGGCGGTTTGATCAATGCTATTTACGCCAATAGTTTTGACGATATCAGTATTATCCCAACCTTTATTTTAACGCCATTGACCTATTTAGGTGGGGTGTTTTACTCAATCACATTATTACCTGAGTTTTGGCAAGGTGTATCGCAGGTTAATCCAATTATTTATATGGTTAATGCCTTTAGGTATGGTTTCTTAGGCGTGTCGGATGTTGATTTAACGGTCGCATTTGGCGTGTTGTTATTATTTATTACAGTCTTATTTACGTTAGCTTTAACGTTAATTAAAAAAGGTGTGGGGTTAAGACACTAATGAGTGATGCAAATTCACGTAGTATTGTATCGAATCAACTAGGCTTACATGAAAAGCTGGATGAAATAGTAACTAAGCATTTAACCGCAGAGTTCAAAAAGCCTATTGCAGCACATACGCAAACGGCGTTCGATCAAGTAAATGAAAAAGTACAGGCATTTGCTGGGCCACTTATTCTAGATTCATGCTGTGGCGTCGGTGAGAGCACCGCTAACTTAGCAAAGCGTCATCCCGATGCACTCGTCATTGGTATTGATAAATCATCGCATCGTTTAGATAAGCATGACATTGAATATAAACAAACTGACTCAGGTCAGTACATTTTAGTGCAAGCGGATCTCAATGACTTTTGGCGTTTAGCTGTGGCTGCCAATTGGCAGCCAACGCATCATTATTTGCTGTATCCGAACCCTTGGCCTAAAGCGAAGCATCTGCAACGTCGCTGGCATGGTGCTGCTATCTTCCCATTTATAGTAAAGCTAGGTGGTCGTTTAGAGGTGCGCAGTAACTGGGATATATACGTTAAAGAGTTTGCGCAAGCACTTCACCTCGCTGGGTACAGCTGTGAGGTCGAGCAATATGAAAGTGATATTGCTATCACTCCGTTCGAACGTAAATATTGGGCGAGTGGTCAACAGAGTCACCGGCTAGTGCTCCCATTGGCAGCGCGTTCTTAACTACTGGGTTTACTTGTGGCGCTGCTTCACTAAAATGATTACCTTGCATCAGCGTCACATTCGCTTTACGTAGCGCATTTACGATGGGGCGGCTTTCCACATTTTCAGCTATTAGTTGTAAATTAAGTTGTTTTGCAAAACTGGCTATGTGCTCAATATATAAATAAATATCTTGGTCGTTAACTATTTGGCGAATTAAAGTACCATCAAGTTTAATACCATCCACTTCTAACTTCAGTACATTAGATATATTCGAATAACCAGTACCAAAATCATCGATGACTACACGCACACCGCGATTTTTTACCATGGTTATAAACGCTTTTACTTCAGAAAAGTTAGCAATCGCCTCGGTTTCTAAAAGTTCTAAGGTGATATTACGCGGTTGTGGGTAACGTTTAAGTTCATTTTCCAAAAATTCCGTTAGGCTTGGGTCGAGCATATCTTGAACGGTAATATTAATGCTCCAGCAAGTACTGGTTTTTCTAAAGCGCGCAAAGCACTGTGTAAGCATAGTGCGGGTTAACATGCCATCCATTCTAGAGCGATTCACAACGTCTAAGAACGATTTTGGTTTAAGAATTTCACCATGGCAAGTGATCATTCTAGCTAAGCACTCATACTGAATAATGGTATTTTTTTCACTGTTATAAATAGCTTGAAAGTAAGGAACAATTCTATTATTTTCAAATGCTTCTCGTACTTCTTTGGCCATGGCTACATTGTATTGATATTGATTTTTTACATTATGAAGAGCGCTTGAATAATTAACTACAGTGTGACGACCTTGTTTAGCTTGTAATGCAGCAATATGCGCATTTTCAAGTAACATTGACTTATTGCCGCTAGCGATGCCTGCGCATAACGTTATATAAATAAAGGGATCAGTTAGCAGTGGTGTACTGTAATTATAGGCTTGGATCATCTCAGTAAAGCTCATGTCATCATCATTGAAAGACGCTATAAGGACAATTTTATTCGTTGCTAAGCGAAATATCTGGCTCGTCGCAGGGCGATTCTTTTTAAAATGTAGTAACAGACTTTTCATCACCCGATCACTTACTTCAGTACCATAAAAGCTACTTATATCTTCTAATTCATTGACCCAAATAACGGCCAGTTGCATATGATGGTTCGGTGATTTTTTAATGTAATATTCCAGCGCAATGTGATTGGCAAAACCACTGCTTGTATCTGTTGAAATCGCGCGCTTTAATAAATACACATAAATGCCTGCAACTAACAGGGCAATAAAAAAGAAAAATACCGCCATGGCTGCGGCTTTCGATACACTTTGCGCTAATCGTTGATTGAGGTCGTATATAGTAATATCGGCCCCCGTTAGATAGGTCACTCCGTTGGCATCAACAAAGGGCACAAAAATGGTTTTAAAATGACCCCATTGGTCTTTTGAAATTTCAAATACTGGCTCGGTTGAATAAAACGCGCCCACATTGGCCGCAGTTGCTTCGGGGTATAAATCGAGGAACTGGGTAACTTTGCCGCTATTTTGATCGTTTTGTGTGTAACTAGAGGCACTAAAATGCACATTGTCATCTTTTAATACCATGGCATAAACGTAAGCGATGTTTAACGCATTGGCAAACTCTGATAATTGACGGCTTTTTTGTTGGTATACGGAGGGTGGTATGCGAAGACCTGCATTAATTTTTTGATGGTAATCATCACCAAGCATATGCTTAACACTTAATGCTGCATCAAGTAAGCGAGTATCAACGCTTTGCATTATTTCGTTCCGGGTGCTGTTATAGGTGTAATAGATGTAGCCTAATAAACTGATAAAAAACAGCATGAAACCCGCGATTATCCAATTCGTCCGTAAATTTGTGTTTATCATGTTCATCCTTTATTTATTGTCCTTTGCATTATACAAAAAAAGCCTGCATCGCCTATAAAAATATAGTTAGGCAATTTAAGAGTTAATCAATTTATCATCAATCTGTCATGCAATTGACTGCTTTTATGGCTTAATACGAGACATTTCTACTGTATTGCAGTAAAGTTAACGCATTTCGTAGAATCATTGTAGTTGACGTTATTGCTAATGAAGCCGCTTACTTAGGCGCTTTAGCTAAAGAAAACTACATTTATTGGGTATAAAGATGGATCAAAAGCGTTGTGCCGTCGCCTCTAAAGAAACTCTGATGCGTATATTTACTGTGCCTGAAGCACCAGACTCAACGTTGAGTAAAATCGAACTTGAGATCTCGAGCAATTTAGCAGGTTTTTTGAATGAGAACATCGCGGCGATTGAAAAGCCATTGCATGAAATTGAAAAAGATTTTCAATCTGCAGTCATCCCAGAAGATCCGACCTTTGTTTCAGCTTATGCGCAAGACATTATGGAGCAACTTGTTGCTCATTCAGTGCATACTGCTGCGCCAAGCTTTATTGGTCATATGACGTCAGCATTACCTCATTTTGTATTACCACTTTCCAAGTTGATGGTTGGCCTTAATCAAAACTTAGTAAAGATTGAAACCTCCAAAGCTTTTACACCGCTCGAACGCCAAGTATTGGGCATGATGCATCATTTAGTATATGGTCAAGATGAGGCGTTTTATAGTAAATGGATGCACAGTGCTAAAACCTCACTAGGCGCTTTTTGTTCTGGTGGTACAATCGCAAATATTACCGCACTGTGGATTGCCCGTAACCGACTATTAAAAGCAGATGGTGAGTTTAAGGGTATTGCTGCTGAAGGTATCGTTAGTGCAATGTTGCATTATGGCTATAGAGGCTTAGCTGTTTTAGTATCAGAGCGCGGCCATTATTCTTTAGGCAAAGCGGCCGATCTATTAGGCATTGGCCGCGATAACTTTATTGCCATTAAAACTGCTGATAACAATAAGGTTGATGTTGCTGCAATGCGCGCCAAGGCTCACGAGCTTGAAGCGCAAGGCATAAAAGTAATGGCCATTGTTGGTGTAGCAGGTACTACTGAAACGGGTAATATTGATCCACTTGATGCTTTGGCCGAGTTGAGCGTAGAGCTTAATTGTCATTTTCATGTCGATGCAGCCTGGGGGGGGGCAACGCTGCTTTCTGATACTTACCGCCCTTTACTCAAAGGTGTAGAGCGAGCAGACTCAATCACCATTGATGCACATAAGCAAATGTATGTGCCGATGGGAGCAGGGCTGGTGTTATTTAAAGACCCTGCTGCGACAGATGCAATTGAGCATCACGCTGAGTATATATTACGTAAAGGCTCAAAAGATTTAGGTAGTCATACGCTTGAAGGTAGCCGTCCTGGTATGGCGATGTTAGTGCATGCTTGCTTACGCGTTATTGGCCGTAAAGGCTATGAAATACTGATTGATAAAGGTATTGAAAAGGCCCGTTATTTTGCTGATTTAGTGAAAGCAGATGATGATTTTGAATTGATCTCAGAGCCTGAATTATGTTTGCTTACATACCGTTATGTACCAAAACAAATTAAGCAAAAAATAGCTGAAGCTGATGAGCAAACCCGTTTGGACATATTTGCTTCGCTAAACCGTTTTACCGCCAGTATGCAAAAGCGCCAACGTGAAGCCGGGCGTTCATTTGTGTCGCGTACGCGATTGACGCCAGCTCAGTATGATCACCAGCCAACGGTGGTCTTCAGAGTCGTGCTTGCGAACCCACTTACTTCTGAGCATATTCTTCAAGAAATACTTGCAGAGCAAAAGGCGCTAGCGAAAACAGATCCTGTGTTTAAAAAGTTCTTATCTAAATATATGAATTAGTAAATCAGTGGTATTGCTAATACCACTAAACTTTTGATTTTAAATAAAGCAACTCGCTTTAATCATTTCACTAATAATATGTTGCGACGGTTTTATTTTTTCCATCGCTAAAAACTCATCAGGTTGGTGGGCTTGGTTAATAGAGCCCGGCCCCATTACGATAGTCTCGCAGCCAAGTTGCTGAATAAACGGCGCTTCGGTGCAGTAATTTACGGCAACGGCTTGCTCCCCCGATATTTTTTCTGCTAATTGTACTAATGCCGTGTCGGTACTGCCGGTAAAGGCTGGAATAGGCTCGTGCATATCCATCACACTCACTGCATCTGGATATTGATTATTTATTTCTGCCGCTATTTTTAACAACATCATTTGCAGTTCTTGCACACTTAAACCTGGTAATGGGCGCATATCAATATGCATTTCACAGCAGCCACAAATACGATTGGCGTTATCACCACCATGAATATGTCCTAGGTTTAATGTTGGGTAGGGAATAACAAAGTGCTCTACTGAATATTTATTCTTTAATTCGTCTTTTAAAAGTAACAATTTTGCAATTACTTTATGCATCACTTCAATGGCGTTTAAACCACGTTCAGGATCAGAGCTATGACCTGAGCGACCGACCACGCGAATAGCCGTACTCATATGACCTTTGTGAGTAAATACTGGTGTCATATCAGTAGGTTCACCAATAATGCAACGCGCTGGTTTTAAATTTTTGTGCTGACAAATTTGCTGCGCACCAGCCATAGTCGTTTCTTCATCGGCGGTGGCTAAAATTAAAATTGGTTGAGTTTGTGTGGTTTCATCGAGTTCACTAATTGCTTGCAGTACAAAAGCAAAAAAGCCTTTCATATCGATACTGCCTAAACCATATAGTTTATTGTCATATTCGCTTAATTTAAACGGATCATAATTCCAGCGACTATCATCAAAAGGAACCGTATCGGTGTGACCGGCAAGCATTAAACCGCCATCCCCTTGGCCGCGTTTGGCGAGCAAATTAAAGCGACCTTTAGGGCCTGATAACTCTGTAATTTCGCATTCAAAACCTAAGCTGCTACACCAATTGGCAAGTAGCTCAATGACGCCTTTATTACTCATGGCTAACGATTCATCCATAGCACTAATGGAAGGGGCGGCAATCAACTGCTGATACATGGACAAAAAAGACGGTAAAGGCATAAAAAAAATCCAAAATAATTATTCAATCTAATTGCATAACAATATAAAAGTATTTATGATGAATATCAATTCACTTTTTAAGCATAAATATATTAAAGCGACGCAATGAATATAAAACGACGATAATCCAGTTTCATTCCCAAAACAGTGTGTTTATGCACTGTCTAACCCGATTTGAATGTAAATATAGTAGTAAAACCCAAAAAGAGTAACGAATGAAAGTAGTGATTATTGGCGCAAGTGGTTATAGCGGCGCAGAATTAGCAAGTTTAGTCGTAAAACATCCACAATTAACCTTAGTAGCGTGTTATGTATCTGAGCAAAGCTTAGATAAAGGTAAGTTATTAAGTGACTTGTATCCTGAGCATGTTGGTTTACTTGATTTTCCTTTATTGCCGCTGAGCGAAAGCGCATATAGCGATATCGAAAGCTCAGCTGATTTTGTGTGTTTATGTACTGATCATAAAGTGAGTGTTGATTTAGCGCCACGTTTTTTGAAGATGGGTAAAAAGGTTTTTGATTTATCTGGTGGCTACCGTTTAAGTAGCAATGAAGATTATCAAACTTATTATGGTTTTGAGCATCAACATACTGAATTACTTAAACAAGCTGCCTATGGCTTGGCTGAATGGAATAGTGACGCAATCGCTAAAGCGCAACTAGTTGCCGTAGCGGGCTGTTACCCAACTGCGGCATTAAATGCGTTAAAGCCATTGCAGCAAGCCGGTTTATTGGCTGATCAGCCAGTGATTATTAATGCGGTATCGGGAGTAACCGGTGCCGGGCGTAAAGCCAGTGTAGGCACGCATTTTTGTGAAGTATCGCTTGCACCATACGGGTTATTTAACCACAGACATAGCCCTGAGATTGAACAGCACTTAGGCCATAAAGTGTTATTCACGCCACATTTAGGCAATTTCCCTCGTGGCATTTTAGAAACTATTTATGTGCAATTAAAAGCCGATGTTACTCCAGAGCAAGTCACGCAAGCTTATCAAGTACTTGCCGATGAGCCGTTGATCAGATTGCTTGGTAATAAAATACCTTCAATTAAAGGGGTGGCTAAGCAGCCGTTTGTGGACATTGCTTGGCAACAACAAGGTAGCCAACTGATTGTGATGGCAGCGATTGATAACTTATTAAAAGGTGCTGCAGGCCAAGCACTGCAATGTATTAATTTAGCTATGGATTTACCTCATAGCACAGGTTTAAAAGGGTAACAGTAATGCAAACATGGGTCATCAAACTCGGTGGTGCAGTACTCAACACAGAAGACGCGGCAAAAGCGTTATTTGAAGTGCTAGCTTCACAAACTCAAGCACAGTTTGTGATTGTACACGGTGGTGGGGCGTTAGTTGATAGCTGGCTAAAAGAAGCGGGTTTTGCCAGCGCGAAACATCAGGGCTTACGTATTAGCCCAAAAGAGCAAATGCCGTATATTGTTGGTGCATTGGCTGGTTGTGCAAACAAACAATTAATGAGCCAGGCAAT
This sequence comes from Pseudoalteromonas prydzensis, assembly GCF_011050055.1. Taxonomy (GTDB): domain Bacteria; phylum Pseudomonadota; class Gammaproteobacteria; order Enterobacterales; family Alteromonadaceae; genus Pseudoalteromonas; species Pseudoalteromonas prydzensis_A. The sequence goes on from NZ_DRGM01000166.1 coordinate 45,210, forward strand.
CGTTGCAGGCCATAAACCTGTTGGCCTTAGTTTATATGAAGCTGGCATTATTACGTCGCAAAAGCTCAAAGCACTTGGTCAAGTTGGTCAGTGTAACGGTGGCGTGCAAAGTGTGATACCAGAGTTATTAAAACTTGGGCGTCTACCTTTAGTTAGTTCAATCGGTTTTGGTGACGATGGTCTTTGGTATAACGTGAATGCAGATGAAGCGGCGGCGGCGATTGCTAAAGAGCTCGATGCAGAAATTATTTTTATGACCGATGTAGAAGCCGTACTTGATGCAAATAAACAGCCGTTACATCAACTTGACACAAATCAGATCAATACTTTAATTGCAGAAGGAGTAATTTTGGGTGGGATGGAGGTCAAAGTTAAGACCAGCCTTCTTGCTGCCCAGCACTTACGACGTGGCGTTTACATTTCGAGTTGGCAAAAGCCAGAAAATTTAGTCGCTTTACTTGCGGGTGAGCACGTCGGAACAAAAATTACACCATAGGTTTTATATGTTTAATCATTTTTTATCGGGTCTTGAACTAGACCAACAAGGCGCACTTAACTTACTTAATCTTGCGCAAAAAATTAAAGCAAACCCTGCTGATTTTAGCCAAGCACTGGCTGGTAAATCAGTGGTTACTTTATTTGAAAAACCAAGCTTACGTACGCGTTTATCGTTTGATATTGGTATCAATAAGCTCGGCGGTCATGCGGTGTATCTTGATTCACAAAATGGTGCCATGGGCGCACGTGAATCAGTAAAAGATTTTGCATTAAATATTGCCAGCTGGGCTGATGGTATTGTGGCACGTGTTTATCAGCACAAAACCTTAACCACACTTGCTGAATTTTCGAGCGTACCTGTGGTCAACAGTTTGTGTGATTTATATCACCCATGCCAAGCATTGGCTGACTTTTTAACATTACAAGAAGTATACGGGGATGTGAGCCAGCTAAAACTTGCCTATTTAGGTGAAGGTAACAACGTAACGCACTCACTGATGTTACTTGCAGCAACGCTGGGTACTGATTTTGTTGCAGTATGCCCTAAAGGCAGCTCACCGGATTCGCAAATTCTTAAGCAAGCTGAGCAAATAGCAGCAATGAATGGCGCATCGGTCATGGTTAGCGATCGTGTTGAAGCGGCTGTTGGGGCTAACGCTGTGTACGCCGATACTTGGGTATCAATGGGCGACGACACACCGCTTGAACAAGTAAAAGAAAAGTATATGCCGTATCAATTAAATGCCGCATTACTTGAACAAACAGGGGCTGACACTGTGTTGCATTGTCAGCCTGCACACCGTGAGTTTGAAATTACCTCAGAAGTAATGGACGGCCCGGCGTCAAAAATTATACAACAAGCAGAAAACCGTATGCATGCGCAAAACGCATTGCTTGTTTCATTATTAAATCCAAATTTTGTGTAAGGTATCACCAATGAGTTCTATTAAAAAAGTTGTATTAGCCTATTCTGGTGGTTTAGATACGTCGGCCATCGTGCCATGGTTAAAAGAAAACTACGGTTGTGAAGTTATTGCATTTGTAGCCGATGTAGGTCAAGGCGCAGAGGAGCTTGAAGGCGTAGAAGCAAAAGCGATCGCCTCTGGTGCATCTGAGTGTTATGTCGTTGACTTAAAAGATGAGATGGTAAGTGATTACATCTACCCAACGCTAAAAACGGGGTCTATCTACGAAGGTACTTATTTACTAGGTACATCAATGGCACGTCCTATTATTGCTAAAGCACAAGTTGAAATTGCCCGTAAAGTAGGTGCCGATGCGTTATCGCATGGTTGTACTGGTAAAGGTAACGACCAAGTACGTTTTGAGTCGTGTTTTGCAGCCCTTGCCCCTGATCTGCAAGTAATTGCACCGTGGCGTGAGTGGGACTTATCAAGCCGTGAGTCATTACTTGATTACTTAGCTGAGCGTAATATTCCATGTTCAGCATCAGCGACTAAAATCTACAGCCGTGATGCAAACGCGTGGCACATTTCTCACGAAGGTGGTGAGCTTGAAGATCCGTGGTGTCAACCAAGTGAGCAAGTGTGGACGTGGACTAACTCTCCAGAGCAAGCCCCTAATGAACCTGAATTTGTTACCTTAAACGTGGTTGAAGGTGAGGTTGTTGCTGTAAATGGTGAGCAACTTAAGCCGTACGACTGTTTAGTTAAATTAAATGAGATAGCGTCGCCTCATGGTGTTGGTCGCGTTGATATCGTTGAAAACCGTTTAGTAGGTATGAAATCACGTGGTTGTTATGAAACTCCAGGTGGCACAGTGATCATGGCAGCATTACAAGCAATTGATGAACTGGTACTTGATAAAGCAAGCCGTAAATGGAAAGCAGTACTGGGCGGCGAGTTCTCACATTTAGTGTATGACGGCCGCTGGTTTACACCACTTAAAGATTCAATCTTAGCGGGCGCAGAAGCGTTATCAACCGTGGCAACGGGTGAAGTCGTACTTAAGCTATACAAAGGCCAAGTGACTGCGGTTCAGAAAAAATCACCAAATAGCTTATACAGCGAAGACTTTGCAACATTTGGTGCTGATGATGTGTACGACCAATCGCATGCTGAAGGTTTTATTCGTTTATTCTCGCTTTCAAGCAGAATTTCAGCACTAGCGAAGAAGTAATTTTACTACAGCCCCGTAACTAAAACGGGGCAATTTCAGGGTTTGGAGAGATTTCATGGCATTATGGGGCGGACGTTTTTCTACGGGTCCAGATGAGGCGTTTAAACAATTTAACGACTCACTTCCCTTCGATTATCAACTGGCAGAGCAAGATATAGTTGGCTCTGTGGCGTGGGCAGGTGCCCTTAAGCAGGTTGACGTACTAACTAGTAGCGAGCACCAATCACTAGTAGCAGCATTATATGAGTTACTTGACGAAGTAAAAGCTGATCCACAAGCGGTGGCAACGTCAGGAGCTGAAGATATTCACTCACATGTTGAAGCTGCTTTAATCGAAAAAGTAGGTGATTTAGCTAAGAAGTTACACACCGGACGTAGCCGTAACGACCAAGTCGCAACCGATTTTCGTTTATGGTGTCGTGATACCGCAGATCACTTACTTGCAGCACTTGGCCAGTTAAAAGGCGAGTTTATTGCGTTGGCTGAACGCGAGCTGGGTACTATTTTACCTGGTTACACCCATTTACAACGTGCGCAACCACTCTTGTTTAGTCATTGGTGTATGGCGTATGTTGAAATGCTCGAACGTGATGAAAGTCGTTTAAGTGACGCTAAAGCTCGGATGAATTTTTGCCCTTTAGGCAGTGGCGCTCTTGCTGGTACTGCGTACCCAATTGATCGGCAAGCACTTGCCGTGGGGCTAGGTTTTACCGCGGCAACTAAAAATAGTTTAGATGCCGTATCAGATCGTGACTTTGTGGTTGAGCTATTAAGCTGTGCATCAATCTCTATGATCCATTTATCGCGTATGTCAGAAGATTTGATCTTTTATAATTCGGGTGAAGCGGGTTTCATTGAGTTAGCAGATAATGTTACTTCAGGCTCATCATTGATGCCACAAAAGAAGAATCCCGATGCGCTAGAGCTTATTCGCGGCAAAACAGGGCGTGTATTTGGTGCCTTTAGTGCCATGATGATGACGTTAAAAGCACTGCCACTTGCCTATAATAAAGATATGCAAGAAGATAAAGAAGGCTTATTTGATGCCATGCCAACTTGGCTTGCCTGTATTCATATGGCGCAAGCGTGTATCAAAGGTATAAAAGTAAATGGCGAGCGTACTTTAGCCGCAGCTAAAGGCGGCCATTCAAACGCGACAGAGCTTGCTGATTATTTAGTCGCCAAAGGCATCCCTTTCAGGGAAGGTCATCACATTGTTGGTGTACTGGTGCAAATGGCTATCGCACAAGGGAATAACTTAGAAGATTTAAGTTTAGAACAATTCCAATCTGTACATAGTATTTTTGCACAGGACGTATATGCTGTATTAGAAATAGACGCATGTATTAAAGCGCGCCAAGCACTCGGTGGCACATCTTTAGAGCAAGTAAGCATTGCCGTTAAAGATGCCAAAAAAAAACAGCAAATAACGGTTCGTGACGCCAATCTTGATGATGTCGAGTCGATAGCTAAGTTGATCCAGCACTGGGCTACAGTAGGCGAAAATCTACCGCGTGCTAAAAGTGACATGGTGCACTCAATTAATGAGTTTGCTGTGACTGAAGTTGCTGGAAAAGTCTCTGGCTGTGCGTCACTGTATATTTATGATACTGGCCTTGCTGAAATTCGTTCGCTCGGTATAGATCCCGAAACCGGTATTACCGGACAAGGTCGTCAGTTAGTTGAGCACTTATTAGTTAAAGCCAAAAAATTGGCACTGAATCGCATCATTGTTTTGACGCGAGTACCTGATTTCTTTGAGAAACAAGGTTTCACATTCTGTACTAAAGACAGCTTGCCGGAAAAGGTAATGAAAGATTGTGAACTATGTTTGCGCAGAGACAATTGCGATGAAGTCGCAATGGAATTTATTTTGAAGCTAAGTAGTAATACGGAGATCCCGTGTAAAAACGTGGCCTAGAAATCCCTGGATGTAAAAGACGTACGGTTACCCCTGTGCGTTTTTTTATGCCCCGATACATCTGGTATGACCTGTTTATCTGTTATTCCCCTGTGAGTTTAAAGATCAAAAAAAGATCGTTTTTAAAAATGTTGGATCGGTAATTGCTACCTATAAAGTGTACGATGACTCAGTGTGAGTTCATCTTAAAAGCGCCAATAAATAATCAGAGCGCTAAAGCAACAGTAACTTATTAAACAAGTTATTAATTCAACATTTTTGAAAGGATCAATCTCATGCAAATTACAGCTAACAACCAACTGCAAATGCAAGCATACAACTCTATGCAACAATCAAAGCCAGCACTTGAACAAAGCGCTAGCAATAAAACCCTACAATCTGATACAGTGTCTATATCTAATGAAGCATTAGCCGCAGCTGGCGGTGGTGCTGAAATTCAACGTGGCGGCGGCGGATTAGTTTTCCCTGATAAAAAGCCAACATAGTATTGGAATTTATAAAATAGATGTATTTTGATTTAAGCTCGCTAGGGTTACATTTTGACACAATCATAGTTTTAGGGATGTTACTCGCATTTTTACTAAATCTGTTTTTTTATGTCAGTGAGCTTAATCAAGATAAATCTTTAGTTATAACCTCTTTTTTTATGGCTGTATCTTATTTCTGCAGCAATCACTTCATTGTCCTCGAAAATTCGAATATAAATATTTATATTGAATGGTTCATGTATGACTTCATCACTTTGCTACTAATTATTTTATCTCATCGTTTTTTTTCAGGTATATCTACTGCAACAAAGTATATTTATGTAGGTCTAGTAATAAACAGTATTTTGTACGCACTAATTCATATTGATTTAATGGTTTTATGGAATCGAGAAGTTTGGTGGTTTTGGACATTCTACTCATTTAGTGTAAACATTGTTGATTTCTTGATGATAGTAGCACTGATCACAAATAAAGACTTTTTATTGGTAAATAAAGTTAAAAGCTCCTTATTTCAAAAAAAATGCAAAAAATATTCTAATATTTAACAGAATTAGTCATGGAAGTATTTCAACAATACATTAGCTTTTACATCGCCACTTTTGTCATGTGGGGCTTCATGATGGCGTTTCTATACAACGTTGTTAAAAAATCTTCTATGCCAGGTAGTGATGCCACAGTAATGTGGATGTCCTTGGCTATTTTCTTATCTTATCTTGTTTCAGATCCTTTGCTCAATTTATCACTTGGGGTTGATATGATGTATAGCTATTACAGCTATTCTATTTGGGCTCTTTGTGATTTATTTATCCTCGTTGTGATTTTGCTAATAGCTAAAAACAAATCTTTTAAACGCTGTCCTGCTAAGCTATATCTCATCATAGGTTTAACGGTGAACATGATGTTATTCATTGGCATGCATATAGATACCAACTTTGTTAATCGTTTTGAACCTTGGTGGTTTTGGTCTTTTTATTCTGTCACGGTTAACGTGATGGATGTGATGATGATTACTGCACTATTATGCAATAAAGATTTCTTCGGTTTGGTGCGTGGTTATAATCGATTGC
>NZ_DRGM01000167.1 GCF_011050055.1 Pseudoalteromonas prydzensis
CAACTAAAACAAGATATTCTTGATGTTATCCGTAAATACGTCAACATCAGTAATGACGCGGTACAAGTCCAATTCGATCAAAACGAAGACGACTTAGCAGTATTAGAACTCAACGTCACTTTACCGGATGAAGAGAAAAAACCATGAAAATTAGGGCGCTATTTAAGCGCCCTATTTATATTTTGCACACTCAGTTAGCGTTCAACAATCGCCTTAAAACTGCCAAAAATGAGACGTTTACCGTCAAATGGCAATGGGTTTTGCTGTATGTCGCAGATTGGATCTTGCATAAATTTAGCCATGCCTTCGTCTCTGGCGGCTTTTGATGGCCACGTTACCCACGAAAATACCACCGTTTCATTTTCTTGGCACTTTACTGCCTGTAAAAACGAGGTATGTGTCCCATCGGGAACGTCATCACCCCAGGCTTCAATCACCTGGATTGCACCGCATTGTTTAAACACCTTCGCCGCTTTATCTGCATGCTCAACATATTCGGCCTGTCTATTTGTGGGGACTGCACACACAAATCCATCAATATAACTCATTGTAATTCTCCTTTTATGTTTACCTATGCCTAATAGCCTTGGTTATCAGTGGTTTGTAGCTCTCTAACGGGCCTTATTTCAATACTGCCATAGCGAGCGGGAGGTATTTTACTGGCAACGTGTATCGCTTCATTAAGGTCTTTCACGTCTAATAAATAAAAACCAGCGAGTTGCTCTTTAGTTTCAGCAAAAGGGCCATCTGTTATTTCTACTTGACCACTGCGAACCCGTAATGTGGTTGCAATTGTCGTTGACTGTAATGCCTGCCCGCCAAGCATATAATTTCGTTCACGCAATGAATCACCACAAGCAAGGCATTCTTGATTCAATGCATCCCACTGCTGTTGCGATAATTTTTGCATTGTTGCTTCATCGTAATAAACCAGTGCCACATATTTCATATCAATACCTGCTTATTTTATAAATTAATGTCAATTAGTTGCCATCAGGGCTTGGTAACATTAGCATCCAACCAATACCGAATTTGTCCGTTACTTGACCATACAAAGGTGACCAGAAAGTCTGCTCCAATGGCATCCTTACCTGACCGCCATCGGCTAAGGCAGCAAATACACTACGCAAGGTTTGCTCCGAATCAATTGTTAGGGTTAGATTAAAGCCAGAATAACTAACCCCATCACCTTGGTTATCGATACAACCATCTGTCGCTAAAATTTTCATCCCAGCGAGGGTAAATTCGCTATGCATTATCTTATCGTCAAAATTGGCAGGAATTGCGCCTTCGGGGATCGGCTCTGGACTCTCATTAAAGCGAAACATCATAGCTATTTTTGCATTAAGGTGGGTCTGATAATAGGTTAATGCTTCTTCACAGCGGCCTGAGAAAAACAGATAACAACTTGCTTTAGCCTGCTGCATTACAATGTTTTGCTGTAATTTATGCTCTTGCTCAGCAATACTGCCATCGGTGTCTACTTCTGCGAAATCGGCCATTTCATAAAAAGGTCGGATCTCAATATCGGACTCTTCACTCATCGGGTTAGGACACTTTTTAACCCAAGCTATCGCCTCATCCATTGAGTTCACATTCCAGATCCAGTAACCAGCAACGAGCTCATTAGTCTCTGCAAAGGGTCCTTTGGTTACAATCCGCTCAGTATTACTAAAACGCACACGAACCCCTTCCTTGCTTGGCTTTAAACCATCACCTGAGGCCATGATCCCCGCGGCCACGAGCTGTTCATTATAGTCTCCCATAGCACTTAGCAGCGCTTTATCGGGTAATTCACCATTTTCTGAACTGTTGCTTGCTTTGACTATTACCATAACTTTCATTTTGCATACTCCTTTGTGTTTTTACATGAATTAAAAATAGCGCTTCATGTAATAATCGAATGGCAAAACATAAAATCGACAGATATTTAAAAATATTTTATAAAAATTTCTAAATGTGTCCTAAAGCAACTAATTTACGCTGCAGTACTCGCTGCTCAGGGATTTGTTTGGTAAGGGTTAAAGCATATTCAAGTGCGGCGCGAGCCTCTTTTTTACGCCCTACCCGAGTTAAAAATTCGGCATAAGTGGCATAACAAAGATGATATTTTTGCATTACTTTTTGCTGTAATAGTTGCTCGACTAACACTAAAGCTGCCTCAGGGCCATGATGCATAGCCACTGCAACAGCACGATTAAGCTCAATAACGGGGGAAGGTGCCACTTGTAATAGTAAAGAATACCAAGCCAAGATCTGCTCCCAGTCGGTATTTTTTGCATCTGACGCCTGGGCATGTACTGCAGCAATGGCCGCTTGGATAGTATAAAAACCATATTCCCTCTTAGCCGTAGCACTTTGCACTAACGCTATTCCCTCTTGGATCAGCGCTTGGTCCCATAGACTGCGGTCTTGCTCTGCTAAAAGAATGATATCGCCATCTTTATTCGTTCGCGCATTGTGGCGAGATCCGTTAAGTAACATTAACGCAAGCAAGCCCGTTATTTCTGTGTCGGATAATAATGACTGCAGCAGCCGTGCTAGGCGAATAGCCTCAACGGTTAACTCAGTTCGCGTCACGCTATCGCCGAAAGAGGATGAATAACCTTCGTTATACACTAGGTAAATAACAGATAGCACAGCGTCAACTCTGTTCTCTAACTCTTCTTGTGATGGAATTTGAAAGGGTATATTGGCGTCACGAATTTTCTGTTTGCCACGCACGATGCGTTGTGCCATGGTCGATACAGAGGTTAAAAATGCACTTGCAATCTCTTCCGTTGTTAAGCCACACACTTCACGTAAGGTGAGTGCAATCTGGACTTTAATATCAATTGCGGGGTGACAACAGGTAAAAATCAAGCGCAGTTGATCATCTGCAATCAACTCATCATCTACTGCATTTGCTAGAGCAAACTCATCAGTAATAATAGCCTCTTCAGCAGAGTCATTTGCTAATTGCTGCACAATTTCGCTATGACGGTGTTGTCGTCGTAACTGATCAATTGCTTTAAAGCGACCAGTAGAGACAAGCCAGTTGGCGGGTTTATTTGGAATGCCTTCAGATTCCCACTTGCTAAGCGCGGCACTAAACGCATCATGTAGCGCTTCTTCTGCGAGTTCAAAGTCCCCTAACAAACGGATCAAAGTAGCGTATATGCGCCGTCCTTCATCACGATATATAGCTGCTAGTTTATTTTTTACCGCATCATTTGTGACGCGTGTATTGTCTTTATTCATCAACCGCCTAGCTTGTTTTAGCTGAGAAATGACGCGCTGACATTTTACTGCTGATGCCAACGAACATCTCACAATTTACCCAAAACAGTAGCGCAGTAAAGCACAATTTTCAAACAAACCTGCCACTAAATCCTGCACGCCAGCTGCTCAAAGGAGTCTTTTGTGGTGTACGTGTAGAAAGGTAACGGCGTCTGCATGCAAACAATTCGCGATCTCGACAAGCTAATAGATGAATTAGCTAAAGGTAAACCGCGGAAAAAGTTTTCAGGCTTAGTTTTCATTCCATTGCATATGGTACTCAAACTGATCATCCCCCGTTACTACAAAACCAAGTTGCTGGTATAAATGAAAAGCAGGGTTGTGTTTTAATACGGTCAATTTAATTTTAGCTACGCGCGTTTTAAGTCTATTAATAACTGCACTTCCATAACCTTTTCCTTGATATTCAGGCGCTATTTGTAATTGCATTAACTCGATTTCAGCCGACTTCTGTGTAAATTTAACGGCCCCTATTAATTTTTTGTTCGCATAAATCAGCTGATACGCCACAAAGTTATCCATTAAACGTATATTATGCTGATGTTCAGTTAAATAAATACCTTCACGCTCAAGGTGCTCCACCATAGTCGCTAAGCGCAACGCCATTAAAAATGACTTATCCCCCTCAGTTGCTTGTATAAATTCCAACGCCAACGTGTTCTCCTTATTTTGCTTTAAAGTATGCTTGAAGCATCGAGTAATTGACTCCCTGCCTTTGATGTTACGGCATAATTAAAACCGGGCTGAATACAAAACGAGCCATATTCGCCTGATTTACTCAAAGCTAAAAAACCGACTTGAAATTGTTTATAATCACCCAATTTATGAGCAATTCGCTCAACTGCGGCCTTACACGCTTGAGTAGGTGTCATACCTTGGCGCATCATTTCAACGACTAAATGACAGCCCACCGTTTTGATCATTAATTCCCCCATGCCTGTTGCTGTCGCAGCACCAACTTCATTATCCACATACAGTCCAGCCCCGATAATAGGTGAATCTCCTACTCTGCCTGACATTTTAAATGCCGCGCCACTGGTGGTGCAAGCTCCTGATAAATCGCCATTACTATCAAGCGCTAACATGCCTATAGTATCGTGGTTTTCAATATTGATCACCGGCGCATATTTTGATTCCACCAGCCAATCCTGCCAGGCTTTTTTTGCTTTGCTAGTTAATAGGTTTTGCTCTTGAAAACCCTGAGATTTAGCAAATTGCAACGCACCTTCGCCCACCAGCATGACATGCGGAGTTTTATCCATCACTAAACGAGCAACAGAAATTGGGTGCATAATGTGCTGTAAACATGCAACAGAGCCACAGTTTTGATTTTCATCCATAATGCAGGCATCAAGCGTAACGTTCCCTTCTCGATCAGGATAACCTCCATAGCCAACTGTCATCACATCAGGATCGGCTTCAGGAATTCGCACACCGGCTTCCACTGCATCAATGGCTTTACCATGCTCAGCAAGTATCTGCCATGCAGCTTTATTGGCAGCCAATCCGTGTTGCCATGTCGAGACTACGATAGGCTTATTAACTTTACTTTTAGCTACTGTCTTAAACGGTATTAATGCAACAGCACTTGAAATAGCTGATAACTTTAAAAAGTCACGTCTGTTATTGATCATTATTGTTTCCTTATCAAACTTGCTAGCATTGGCTGTAAAGCAAGCGATTTAATTTAACCACGGCTCGCCTATGAGTTGGTATATCTGTTTAATCTTTAACTGAGCGTATATTTAAAGACAGCTGAAAACGTTCACTCCAATAATGAGTTCGTTTTAAATAGTAGTCCGCAGCTAAAGGGCTGTAGTCAAGATACTTATAGTCACCCACTTGCTTCTCAATCGCAGGCTCGATCTGAGTCCCTTCGTGCCATTCATTAAATGAAGTCACCCCGATAAAGGTTGGAGCCACTGCAATTGCTTTTTTAAACATCGCGTCATAGTACTTTCCAGCTTCGCGTGCCCTGAAGTTTTTTTTGTTCCAAGGACGAATTCTATCGTCGGCATACCCAGGGCCGACACTTGGAATAAACAATTTATTGTGTTGCTTTGCCCACTTAGCTAGGTATGGCCAGTTTTTCGTGGTACTGCCATAAACAAAACCATCAACAGCAAAGTAGGTATAAAAGCCATCCATACCACTGTTTAAAAAGAATGACTCCTCTCCTTTATCAACCCACAGCCCGATAAAGTTAGCATCATACGTTTTACCTCTGACTGTTAATTCGCCTTTTGGTAACAGCACTTTCTGCCATTCACTGATTGGCATTTTGTATGAGTCATAAACATAATATAATGGCTTGCCTTGGTAATGATATAAAGCGGGATGTTGCCCAAAGCGCTGGTCTAGCTGTTTTACTACCTGTAAAAATTCAGCTGCACTGTGATAGATAGGTTCAATATGGAAGTTAACTTTAAGGCCAATTTTAGCGGCTTTATCCATAAAAATAGGCACTGAACTGGTACCAAAATCGCTATCACCCCACCAACTTAATATAATTACGCTAACCCCTGCTTGCTTCATCATCGCCAAATGTGTATCCATAATTGCTTCGTCGTTTGCACTGTAAGTACCTAATTCAGGATAGAAATTAGCACCAATGTCATCGCCGCCTGGGTAGCCTTTACGTCCCACAATAGGTTGATCACCGTAAGGTAATACCTGGTGATCCCAGTGCGCCCATTGACCATCAACTTTTAAGTTGCCATACCAACTGTAATAAAAAATATGCAGCCCACGCTGTTGAGATCCGGCTATAGATTCAGCAGTCACATAAAAACTGCATAATAAAAGGCTTATTAAAATGGCAGAGCACCTTTTTAATCGCGAAAGTTTATTCTTAAACAACATATTATTTACCGTTTCACCTAAAAAATAGGTAGCTTGGAGCGCTATTTAGCACTCACAAGCTACCAAAAAAATTAAAACTAAAATGGTTGCAGTGGGCCTATTAGTTCGAGTTCAGAAACGTGAACTTGCTGGGCATCGCCATTGTTAGCACTAATACTTAAACGATATAAGCTAAAGGCAAAACCATTCCCTATTGTAAAGAGACGTCGTTGGTTTAATTGTTCAAATTCCTCGTCTTTAAAGCTAGCTATTTCTAACCATGTTTTACCGCCATCATTTGAGCCTTGTAAGATGAAGTTTTTCGGATCTTTGTTGTTACTATCACTGCCATTCGTGATTGCGATATTAGTGACAATCTGTGCTTGGGGTAATGCAACATCAAGCCATACAGGTACAGTCTCCGTGGTAGCAGTCCATACCGTCGCTTTATCATCATCCGTTGCATTACTTTCTACCACTCCCTCTTGCTCGCCAGCACCTGCAAGGACTGATGATGCAGTTGCAGAATGATCAACTGAAGCAACCTGCGGACCTATTAGCTCGATCTCTGCTATTTGCATCAGCGTATCGTCGCCACGATTTTTAGTAATATTGAAGCGATAAAAACTAAAACCCAAATCGTTACTAAAAGTGAAAACACGACGCTGAAAACGCTGCTCAAAGTTCTCACCTAGCCAAGTACCAAGTGTGATCCAATTTTCACCGTCATTTGACGCTGCTAAGTTAAAGTTTTGCGGATCACGTGAGTCAGCATCGTTTGCACTTGTTAGTGCCAGCTTATTAACCGCTGTCGTGGCACTGAACTGTACCATTGCCCAAGATGGATTTTCCGCGCTTGGTGCGCCAGACCAATCATTATGGTCCAACCATTTGCTATCAACATTACCATCGAACGCTTTAACACCCGCCTCACCATCACCAATCTGATTACGAACGGTAATTATTGCATCGGCTGATAACGCATGATTTAAATCTGCCACTTTAGGCCCTACCAAGGCAATATCAGCAATTTTTAACTCGGCGCCAGCGGCAGTTTTAGTTATGCTTAAGCGATAGCTAGAAAATGCCAGTGTATTATTGGTCGCAAACGATAGCCTTTCGCCACGACGTTCAAATGTTTCATCTGAATAATCAGCTAAGTGAACCCATGTTTGCCCATCATCATTACTTGCAGCAAGTGAAAATGTAGCGGGATCACCATCTGCGTTTTGAGCATCTGAAATCAGTACTAACTTATCAACGGCAGCGGCTTGTGCGAGCGTAGCTGTGATCGAAACGGGTACTTCAGTTGTAGGCACATCAGAGACCCAACTTGTGGCATCATTATTATCAAATGCCAGCGCATAACTGTCACCTGCACTTGCAGATATTACAGCACTGCCAATTGGTTCAGCATGATCAACACTTGCATTTATAGGCCCCACAAAAGCAATCTCTGATAACTGCATTAAACCATCATCACCTCTATTTTTAGTGATATTTAAACGATACGAGTAAAATTCTAAACCATTGTCAAAACGAAACTCACGTCGTTGAAAGCGCTCATCAAAGTTCTCACCAATAAATTTAGCCAAGGTTAGCCAGTTTTCACCATCGACTGAACCTTGAATATTAAAGTTTTGAGGATCTCGAGACTCAGCATCATTAGCACTCGTAATGAACACACTATTCACAGCATGTTTTTCAGCAAAATCAACTTGGATCCAAGATGGATCTTGCTCACTTGGCGCACCTGACCAATCATTATGATCAAGCCACTTGGTATTAGTGTCACCATCAAATGCTTTACTTTCAGCTTCGTTGTCACTTATGCGATTACGAGCAGTGATCGTTGCTGTAGCAAGGTTTTCAGCATTGGTAATTTCTTTAACAGGGCCACTAGATGCGGCACCTTCAAGAAAAGGTAGCGCAACATCAATGACATCCTCAGCTGATAGCGCTAATTTATCTAGATAAGGAAAACTGGCAATGGTTTTCAACATTCGCTCACGCAATGGCTGTAAAGCAACTACATCGCCGTCATTGGCTAAGTTAATCGCGCTAATGAGTTCGTTAATAACACCCGCGACAGTTTCATCTTTACTAAGACTTGCAAATACTGCATTAGCTAAAGAAAGTTTAATAATATTAATGTCGGCCAATTGGTCTGTACAATTACCTTCACTATCGCAATCTTGGCCTACTACAAAATTATCGTAGCTTTCGGCACTGATCAATTGGGTATTAAAGACATTGGTTTTACTGTCGATCCCTAGTGCTTTTAGCACTAAACGTGAGTTATCTGATAAAGCTAATTCATATAACTCACGCACAGCAACATTTAAACCATTGGCAATACCTTGCTCAACTAAATGAGTGGCTGTTGTAGTTAAAGCATTTACTTGAAAATTAGCGTCCGCTACGCCATCACTTGTGGATGCGTAAGGCACATCAACATATGTTAAAGTCGCTAACTGCAGATCAGCAATCTCAGCGCCACTGAGCTGTTCACCGATTAGGTGTTCAGCACAGCTGGGCGCATCACACATCATCGTTGAGTTAGCATCCGTATTAACGGTCATCTTAAACATACCGTTAATACCAAAGCCTTGTTGACTTTCTATGCTCAGATTTACCATACCAGCAGCATCTGTTTGACTGTTAGACGTCACCTTAATATCTGAGCCATTCATTTGCTTTACAGTGACCGTTGCGAAACCTAATGTTCCTTTCACTGCACTACCGGCAATATCAGCAGAGGTAATATCAATTTTTGCTGGGATATCAGTCGGATCCGGATTATCCGCACCACCACACCCTGATAGGCCGATCATTGCTACTAGCATAATGCTAGATAGTTTACTAAGTTTGGGCTTATTCATGTTTATTCCTCTATACAATTCTTGGTTATTTGTTCCATCTCACTTGGCACGATTAAAAGCGGTAAGTTGCACCTGCGTAAAAACGACGACCACTGTATGCATTTTGAATAAAGCGGTTTTTAGTATCGTCACCTAGATGCATATAAGTATCTGATTGAGTGAGGTTAATAACGGAAGCAGATAACACGAGAGCATCAGTCAAGTTATAACTTGCATTGATGTCTACCTGATCATAGGCTTCATTGTAATAGTTCATTTCCCATGAGGCGTTGTAGCCTTGAACCGTTGGACCGCGCTTATTGTATGAGGCGCGAACACTGAATAAGTCATCTTCATAAAATACCGATAAATTCATCTGGTATTTAGAACTGCCGATCAAAGGTGACTCTCCCACCTTTTCGCCATCAAGCTCTACATTGGCTTGATTAGTGTTATTGCGGGTATAATTAGCATAAAGACCAAAGCCATTATCAAAGAAGTGCTGGATAAAAACTTCAGCACCTTCAGAAGAAGCATTCGTACCATTAGCAACAGTACTAAAATCCCGAACTGCAAAATTGTCGCCACTGACATTGACTTGCTCATCACCTGCGTTAGGTAAATTAAATGAAATGTCCGGTGCACTGCGGGTAACATCAATTATTAAAGGCACAACAAAGTTATCAACATCTTTTTTAAACAAGGCAATACCAAAGCCAGAGCCAGCTCCGTAGTAGTATTCTAAAGACATATCAAATTGGGTTGACTCAAATGGCGCTAGCTGGTTATTACCACCGGATCCTGTCCACCCTTCGCCATCAATAATTGCATCAAAATTGTCTGCCGCTGAGCGATCCGTTGAGTATTCATTCGACGTGTACGTTAAAGTCTGAAACTGGCCTAAATCATCATAACCAGGACGAGCCATGGTTTGTGATGCTGCTCCACGTAGTACCCAGTTGTCATCGATATCCCAGACTATATTAAAGCTGGGCAGCACCTTCGTTTCTGTACTCTCTTTTTCAATAAAAACAAAGTCTTCTACACGTTGTTGGTCGATTGGTAATTCATTGCCATTGTCGTCCTTCCAATCTAATCGGTAGGTGATTTTATCTGATGATCCGGTGGTCGTTTTGGTGCGCACTACGCGTACACCCAAATTACCCCGTACTTGTGAAAAACGATAATCAGCTTGCATATAAGCCGCTGTAATTTCTTCTTCAACACTATAAACATAGTTAGGCTCTATACGCGTATAATGAACAAAGTTTTCATTCAGATGATCTTGGTATTTATGCCAGTTTACGGCTGGGAATAAGTTCGTATTAATTACATCAGACAAGTTAGCTAATGAATCTGAATAAATTAAATCTGCAATATCCGGTATGCCGCCATTTTTAGAGTAATCATCATCCAAATCAATGGTGCCTTCAGCTTCACCTTTTGCTATATCAAAATCTGGGGAGAGATAAAAGCTGTTGCGAGTATCGCGATGAATTTTACCTTTGCGATATTTCGCACCAAAATGCAACGTTTCAATTACGCCATAATCCACAAAATAGTCAAAATCAATCTGTCCGTAATCTTCTTCTTGAGTACCGGTCACAAAACTAGAATCGGTGGCTGTTACGTCGGGTGCACCACCAATGCCTGCGGCCAAGTTACTGATCATACTTGGGTCCATATAAGTGGTCATGCGCCCATCAGAAAAATCGTAACCATAGTAAAGCGAGGATTCATTTGCATAATAAGCGGCACGATATTTTTCGGAAGGCCCACCTTCTGCTTCGGTATGGCCCAGCACTACTTTAACGTTGTAATTTTCACCTTCGTATTTAGCATAAAAATCATATGTATCAGAGCTGGATTCTTCAATCGTATATTCACCATTAATACGTGGGATAGGAGAAACAGCCTGAGTGCCAGATGCACCAACAGAGTAGTCAATACCTGTAACAAACTGAGACTCTTCATCAACACGAACATCGGTCCAGAAATTATCGTTATTGTTCCATTCTGGGTATTCTAATTGATTTAAAATTGAGTCTTGCCCCAATTTAAAATTAAAATAATTAAAGCCAAGTTCTAAGTTACTGGTTGGTCGCCATTGAGTAGTAAACTGGATCCCAGTTCGATTTCGCTCTTCGTTTAAGACTTCCTGAACCATACTTTGTGCAGCATAACCTTGCGCGCCGCCCTCAACCATTTGATTATCTTTCATTTCAGAATAAAGATAATTTTTATTCATGATATTGATACGCGAGCTTTGTGAGCGATTAGTGCGGTCTTGTTTTGTATAACCCACTAAAACCCCAAAGTCTTCATCATCATTTTTCCATGAATAAATACCACTAAACTGAGGTTCATACTTATCAGTAATATCAGAATTACTGGTTTCAAAATTAATGATCCCAGAGTTTTTATCCATATCAAGTGGCTTGCGGCTATACAACAAGACCGTACCGCCAATTCCGCCCTCATCAAGGCGAGCTTCTGAAGATTTATATACTTCAACGCGTTGGATCATGGTTGCAGGTAATAATGCGTATGAAAATGAACGCGATGGTTCACCGGGGGACGATGCTATAAAATTGCCATTTAATTGTGTGAAGGTTAAGTCCGATGATAAACCTCGAATACTAACAGAGGCGCCCTCACCGCCATCCCGTTGTATAATGACCCCAGGCACACGTTGCAATGAGTCTGCCACATTCTTATCTGGGAACTTACCAATATCTTCTGCGGTAATAGCGTCAACGGTTGCATTAGACAACCGCTTAATCGCTAAGTTTTCAGCTGCAGAGGCACGAATCCCCCTGACTTCAATTACTTCTAGGTCGCTCTCTTGGTCATTTTGTTCTTCTTGTGCGTATACGCTATTACAGCTTGTCATTACCGCTAGCAGCAGTGCGGATCTCTTAAATCGCCTTGAAATACCTGAAGCTCCCCGGCTGTTATTATTATTCATGTCTATCTCCAGTTTTATTGTGCGTTTTTTGTTGTGCTTGTTATCTAACCCATACAGCCTAGCAACTGATCAATCTTCCGATGGTTCAGAACAGGGTTAATAGATTGTTAAACTACTTTTCCAGAATAGGGTTCTGTTAAAGAAAGTGATAATAGAAATTCGGTTGCTAGCAGGACAAAATCGGCGTTTAGCTTAAAAATAGATCCAATTAATAGTTACTTCATTTATAGTGACAAACTCAAGAAGGAGTTAAGGTGACGTTTTATTAGGATAAAAAATCGCAGAAATAAAATTTAACCATTTGAATTTAATGAATATATTTTATTTTTATATTTTAAATTTGAATGTTAAATAATTTATCGAAATTAGTCGTCTAAAGATTCTGGAATTGCACAATAGGTAAAAATTTAGCAATCTGTTTAAATTCAGATGATCATATAAATTTAGCTAATAATGTAAAAATTGTATTCAGTGCAGATGTAAGTTGAATCGAACTGTGAGGTGCAGCAATGTACCTTGTCGAAGTGAGTCAAAATTGAAACTGCAGCAACAACATTGTCCTCAAACGGCGAGTTACTTGTAATAATAAGGCCAATCGCGAAGATTAATTGCAAAGCCAACTCTCCTTGTGTTTGCTTTGAGTATCAGAAATATAAATAAAACGGGCATTCTTTTTAAAGAATGCCCTGTCAGTTTATAATCTTAATTAAGCTATTTAGAAATTATAATTAGCACCTAAATAAAACCTTCTTCCTGAATACTGATTATAGGTAAACCTATTCTCTTGTTTCCAATACCCTTCTTCGACTTCCTCAGTCAAATTAACCACAGAGGCTGTTAATGACAGTTGTTCAGTTAAATTATAAGCCGCGTTCAAGTCTAACTGGCCATAATCTTTCGTATACATGTTGTAACCTTGATGGATGCTATTAGCACGGTCATCTTTCCAGTTATATGAAGCCCTTACACTAAAATCATCATTTTCAAAATAAACGGACACATTGTATTGATGCTTTGCAGTTCCTGGGATTTCAGCATCTGTTTTTTGGCCATTTGTTGATACTTGGCTAGTACTTGTATCAGTAAATGTATAATTTGCTAATACCCCAAAACCACTGTTGAAAGAGTGTTGAAAGAATAGCTCAACCCCTTTAGATTCAGCATCTCCACCAGCAACTTTGGTGTTCATTTCAACTTCAATCGGACCGTTACAACAATCATGTTCCCGTTCAACAATTTCAACAGCAGAGATAGGCAAATTAGAAATATCTTTACTAAAGTATGTCGCTCCAAGTGCTGAACCTTCACCGTAATACCATTCAATACCAAGATCAAACTGATCTGACAGCATAGGATCTAAGCCTGTGTTAACCGATGTACCAGTACCACGGCCAGTCCAAGAATCAGGTGAGTTGATATTGACCGGAGGACCGTATGACTCAGCTTGGCTCAAATCAGAATAACTAACACGTGACATAGCACGTGCTGCTGCAAAGCGAACAACGAGATCTTCAGTCGCATCCCAAGCAAGGTTAAAACTCGGCAAAAATTCACCATCATCACTCGAACGTTCATTTGCAGTGGTATCATTATTATCTTGGCCAACCACATCGTCATAGGTCAATGTACTTAAATCGGTATTTACATAACGTACCCCTAAGTTGCCGCGAAAATCTTGCCACTCAAAGTTACTTTGTGCATACACAGACCAAATATTTTCCTCTAGCGTGTAGGTCCCACCTAACGAAGGGACAACGGTTTGCGTAAAATTATTCCGTAAATAGCTATCGAGTGCTGCAAAATCAAACGCTAAAAAGTTAAACGCTCCGGTATTCCCTGCACTGTTATCAACCACAGTGTCACTGACTAGCGATTCTGGATCAGGATGAAAATCAGGATTATGGAACCATTCACTGCCAGACAAGTAGCCACGGTAACCACCATTGTCGGCAATACCATCATCCCAGCGGAAATCGTTTTTAATACCTTTAATTTCGTGGCTACGGTATTTCGCACCGACAAAGAAAGTAGTGAAAATACCTGTATCGATATCAAATTGCAGATCAGCTTGTACATAATCTTCAGTATCTTTATTTTCTGATGAATAAGAATCAAACCAATCATAATATTGATATGCTTGTTTATCCGTGGCTAAGTCTGTGGAAACTTCATAACTGGGTTTACCATCCACTGTTGACCAGAACCAGCTATTTACAGACCCCTGACGAGCATCAATATTCGCGTAGGTTTCACGTGACGTCCCGCCTTCTGCCTCAGTATGACCTAGTTTTAAAGTGGCAGTAAATAAGTCCCCATAATATTTGGCTTCAAAATCAAATGTATCAGATTTAGACTCCCCGACTCTTTCTCTGCCTGTTAGCTGAGGTGACAATAAGCCTCTCCGAACGGCCACACCATTATTAACATCGGCATCCCCCCAGTTATTATCATTCAATAAACCATTATCTGCATTACCATAGGCAACAACGGTATCTCCGTCTAGAACAACGCCATAATATGGGTTATGGTTATCATTCCACTCTGCAAACAATACGCTCTGAGAAGATGAGTTATAATCCAGTTTTGCACCAAAATAGTTGAGATTTAAATCGAGTTTATCTGTTGGCATCCATTGAATAGCCACTTGGTAACCATCCCGAGTGCGATCTTCTGTTGAGTTACCGGTACTCATTGCACGTGGAGCCCAGACATTGTTGTAAACTTCCCCCGTCGCTTGATCGACAATCGCAGGACGCTCTGCCCCCTCCACAGTATCTGAATGGAAACGCCAGTGTGAAGCATTGTTGGTAATACTAGTTACTGTTTTATCTTGACGAGTAAATCCAGCTAACATCGCGAAGTTTTCATCTGAATTTTTCCAAGAATACAGCACATTCACTTGTGGTTTAATATCTTCAGACACATCATCATAGGTTGCTTCAAGGCTTATTGCGCCAGAATTGGCTTCCATCTCTAACGGCTTTCGAGTGTGTAATATAACAGTACCGCCGATACCACCTTCATCTATGCGAGCTTCTGCGCTTTTGTAAACTTCCACACTGCTGATCATACTTGAAGGCAACAAGGTATAATTAAAACTACGCGTTGGAACACCAGCACCGGATGAAGCAATATAATTACCGTTTAGTTGGGTCAAGGTCCAATCGGGTGAGGTACCTCGAATACTGACTCGGCTACCTTCACCACCGTCACGATCAATCAATACCCCCGACACGCGTTGTAGTGAATCAGCGACGTTCTTATCTGGAAATTTACCAATATCTTCTGCGGTGATTGCATCCACCGTTGCTGCAGAAAGGCGCTTAATTGCTAAGTTTTCCGCTGTTGAAGAACGGATCCCCCTAACTTCAATCACTTCCAAGTCACTTTGTTGTGCTGCTTGATTTGCTTGTGCATACGCACCATTACAACTTGCCATAACCGCCAACAACAATGCAGACTTATTAAATCGCCGTGTAAGGGCTGCAAATTCTCGACTCGTTTTATTATTGCTCATGCCAATTTCCTTTATTATTGTGTGTGCTTGGTTATATTTATTCACATTAAAGCCCTTCACAAAACGAATCTGTAATACTCAGATCATTTCGCAGAGGGTTAATGGCCTGTTAAAGTGCATTTCCAGAATAGGGTTCTGTTAAAGAAAGTGATAATAGAAATTCGGTTGCTAGCAGGACAAAATCGGCGTTTAGCTTAAAAATAGATCCAATTAATAGTTACCTCATTTATAGTGACAAACTCAAGAGGAAGTTAATCTGACGTTTTTTTAGTATGAAAAATACGCAGCAATAAAATTTAACCCACTGAATTTAAAGGGTGTATTTTATTATTGTAGTAACGACCTTAATATTAAATAATTTATTGAAATTAGTCGCCTTAAGATTATGGAATTACGCAATGGGTAAAAATCTAGAGATCTGTTTGAATGCAGATGATCATATAAATTTAGCTAATAATGTAAAAACTGCATTCAGTGCAGGTGCAAGTCGCATCGAGCTGTGCGGTGCAATGCATCTTGCTGGACTAAGTCCAACGGCAGATGAAATTGAAACTGCAGCAAAAGCATTGCCCTCAAACGGTGAGTTACTGGTGATGATAAGGCCGACCGCGGATCACTTTAATGTTGACGCTGCGCTACTCAAAACTATGACCAGCCAGATAACCCGCGCTGCACAATTAGGTGCCACTGGGGTTGTTTTTGGGGCAATTGCTGGCAATGAGCTTGATGTGGCAGCTACATCTACACTGGTTGAGTGCGCGAAACACTATCAGCTTGCCAGCACATTTCATCGCGCCTTCGATTGTATTGCAGATAGTCGCAATGCACTTCACATTTTAAGCGAGCTCGGGGTTGATCGTATTCTTACCAATGGCACACCCTGGACTGATAATAAAGATGTAATGCAAGGGCTTAACCAGTTGCAAAGCATCATTACTGACGCTAAAGGGCAAATCGAGATCGTGATTGGCGGTGGCGTAACCACAAACAACGCGCCTATTTTGTGGCAGCTAGGCAGCGAAAATTTAATATCATTGCATGCCTACTCAGGCGTACTTAATAGTGATGGTTTAGTGGACCCTTTATTAATTAACTCAATTTTACAAAAATCAACTCACGAGCAGACTAAACATGACTAAGCAATCTCACTTCCCTTTGTTTTTAGGTATCGATGGTGGTGGCACTAAATGCCAAGTTAGGCTTGAAAATGACCGCGGAGTGTTACTTGCACAAGCGCAAAGTGGCCCCGCAAATATTGCTACCTCAGTAACCGTTGCGCAACAATCAATCCTTGCTGCAACAATGCAAGCATTACAAAAAGCTAATTTACCAGCCAGCGCACTCAGCACAATTAATGCCTATGCGGGCCTCGCTGGTGCAGGGATCAATGGCGCAAAAAACAAAATGGCACAATGGCAGCATCCATTTGCACAATTTAATTTCTCAACTGACTTACACATTGCCTGCCAAGGTGCCCATGGCAATAACAGTGGTGCAATTATCATATTAGGCACTGGCTTTTGTGCAGGCGCGATAAAAGGTAACACTATCATTGAATTAGGTGGTCATGGTTTACTCTTAAGTGATGGTGCAAGCGGAGGTTGGATTGGTTTAACTTTATTTAGGTATGCGCTGGAAGTCTTAGACGGAATGTCACCTTCAAGTCCATTAATTAAATGCTTACTAACCGAGTTGGGTTGTGACAATAGCAGTTCACTTACTGAGCTTGCACTCAACGCAAAACCGGCCTACTTTGCAAGCTTTGCTCCTTTAGTTTTCAACATGCAGGATGATCCCGTAGCACAAACGATATTAGCTCAAGCAGCTAAATTTATTACCCGCTATATCGAACATTTAGCCCAACTTGGCTATCAAAGTATTACCTTAATGGGCGGCACCGCAAAAACAATTACACCCTGGTTATCAAGCAAAGCACAAGGTTATCTGTGTGATGCACAGTATTCGCCTGAGCAAGGGGCAATTCAATTAGCAAAAATGCACCTTTAACGCTCAATATGGGCACGCATTTGTGATGGGATTTCACCAAATAAGCGCCTGAATTGCTTGCTAAAATAGCTAGGTTCAGCAAAACCACATTGATAGGCTATTTGTGAAATCGGTAAACGCGTTTCAACCAGTAGTTTACGGGCATTTTCGAGTCGTATCTCATTAATAAATTGATTCGGGGTTTTCGCTAAATGCTTTTTAAAACGCCGCTCTAATGCACTAACAGATAAATGCGCAAGTTCAGCTAACTCTTCAACGCAGATATTTCTATGGTAGTGTTCGCGAATATAATTAACCGGACCTTCAATTGCTCTGACATGAGAAAGCGCCTTGGAGGTTTTCTGTAAATGGCGTGTGATGCCATAAGTACCAAGTATATTGCCATTATCATCACAAATCATTTTTTTAGACGTTGAAAACCAGGCTAATTCACCATTTGATGTCTGATTTAATTCCAATCTATCCGTAACAATATAGCCATTCATAACGCGTTTATCGTCATTCACATATTGAAATGCAAGGTGCTTGGAAGAAAAATCAAAATCGGTTTTAAGCAAGATATGGTCTAACACCTTGTACCCTTGATGTTCAACAAAGTGCTGATTAGCATATAAAATTCTACTTTCAGTATCTTTTACCCAAAACAAGATATCTGGTAATAAATCAAATGCAGCAATCAATTGCTTTACACCCGCTTTATCGATAATCGTTTCTACATCCATACTATAAAACTCTGTAAACCTGAATTTGTTAATAATATATAAAACGCCGATTTTATTGCATTGTCAACCGAATTTATATTAGCCCTAGTGCTAGGCATTCCCTATTATTAATAACATGATATTAACCAACTTCAGTTGTCAGTTACTGAAATGGAACTTTTAATGAATAAAACAAAGGTCCGGATGGGCATGGTCGGTGGTGCACAAGGCGCGTTTATTGGAGCGATTCATCGCATTGCAGCGCGTTTAGATGGCTTGATTGAGTTAGTCGCGGGCTCTTTTAGTTCAGATCCAACACGCAGCCAAGCAACTGCGGCAATGCTGGGGATAAATCCAACACGCTGTTATGACAGTTATCAGCAAATGTTTATTGAAGAAGCTAAGTTACCAGCAGATCAACGCATTGATTTTGTCGCAATTGTTACACCTAATCATTTGCACTTTCCCATCGCAACGCTTGCCATTGAAAGTGGTTTTCACGTTTTATCAGATAAACCAGCGACATTAAATTTACAAGAAGCGTTGTTATTAGCGCAAACCTTGCACTCAAGTGATTGCTTATATGGCTTAACACACACTTACACGGGTTACCCGATGATCAAAGAAGCGCGTCATCGTATTGCGCAAGGTGAACTTGGTGCTATTCGTAAAGTGGTTGTGGAATACAGTCAAGGTTGGCTTTCGAGCAATGAAGACGAGCAAGCTAAACAAGCAAATTGGCGTTTAGATCCGCAAAAAGCAGGTATTAGCTGCTGCATAGCCGATATCGGTGTCCATGCTGCAAACTTAGCAGAATATGTAAGTGACTTAGAAATTACGGCGTTATGCGCAGATTTAAATCACGTTGTACCAGGCAGAACCCTCGATGATGATGGCACTGTTTTACTGCGCTTTAACAGCGGTTGTAAAGGCGTATTAATGGCAAGTCAAGTTGCATTAGGGGAAGAGAATAATCTTAATCTGCGTATTTACGGCGATAAAGCCAGCATCGAATGGTCGCAAATGGAACCCAATAGTTTATGGCTAAAAAGTCATAATGCGCCAACGACGCTACTACGAGCAGGAGTCGCACTAAAAAGTAACGCTGCTCAAGACGCTTTACGGGCTCCCGCCGGTCACCCAGAAGGTTACCTTGAAGCATTTGCCAACATTTATGTCAATTTTGCTAAGCAGATCAACGCGAAAAAAGCAGGTGAGTTAGCAAGCAACGCTGACTATGACGTACCGGGTATTAAAGAAGCAATTCGTGGCATGGCATTTATTGAAAATGCAGTCGAGGCTGCAAGCCAAGACACTAAATGGCACCCATTTAAAATTGGATCAGCAAACTATGAATAAAATAAAAGGCCCGGCAATATTTTTAGCGCAGTTCATCAGTGATGAGGCCCCTTTCAACAACTTTACAAGTATTTGTCAGTGGGCTGCAAGTTTAGGCTATAAAGCAATTCAACTGCCCACTTCAAACCCAGAGTTGTTTGATTTAGAAAAAGCCGCCCAAAGCCAAGCTTACTGCGATGAGGTGACTGGTATTGCAGCACAAGCAGGGCTTACAATTTCAGAGTTATCAACGCATTTACAAGGTCAATTAGTTGCGGTACACCCAGCTTACGATGAAATGTTTGACAACTTTGCGCCCGAGCAATTACGCGGCAACCCAACAGGTAGAACCCAGTGGGCAATCGAGCAACTGATGATGGCAGCCAAAGCCAGTAAACAATTAGGGTTGAATACTCATGTCACTTTCTCAGGCGCTTTGCTTTGGCATACTTTCTACCCTTGGCCACAACGACCAGCAGGCCTCGTCGAAGCCGGATTTGCAGAGCTCGCAAAACGTTGGCTGCCAATACTCGATTACTTTGATGAAATGGGGGTGGATGTTTGTTACGAGCTTCATCCTGGTGAAGATCTCCATGATGGCATTACATTTGAGCGCTTTTTAGCCGCGACAAATAACCATCCACGGGTAAATATTCTTTATGATCCCAGTCATTTTGTACTACAGCAGCTTGATTACCTTACATTTATTGATATTTACCAGCAACGCATAAAAGCATTCCACGTCAAAGATGCTGAGTTTAATCAAAATGGTCGCAGTGGTGTCTATGGTGGCTATCAAAATTGGCAAGACCGCCCTGGTAGGTTCCGCTCATTAGGCGATGGGCAAATTGATTTCAAAAGTATCTTTAGCAAATTAACCCAATATGGGTTTGACGGTTGGGCCGTTTTAGAGTGGGAGTGCTGTATCAAACACCCTGAAGACGGCGCACGCGAAGGCGCTAAATTTATTCAAGATCATCTGATCCGCCCGACAGCTAAGGCATTCGATGACTTTACTGCGATGGCAACAAATGATGATCGCAATAAGCGGATATTAGGCATTTAATAAACAGGATCACACACAATGAATAATAACAATAATCAGCGTATTATTTTTCGGCTTTGCTGCATCGCACTCATTGTTACTTCAATGACGTTTGCAATAAGAGCCGGTATTTTAGGGCAATTAGGCGAGCAGTTTGGCCTTACTGGCGCTCAGTTAGGCTGGGTTAATGCGATGGCATTTCTCGGTTTTCCAGTTGCGACTATGCTCGGTGGCATCATTTACAATGCCATTGGCGCGAAGAAACTAGTGGCATTGGCATTTGTTTGTCACTTAGCAGGACTGCTTTTAACTATTATGGCCGAAGGTTTTTGGGGACTGCTTATCTCAACCTTTTTAATCGGCTTTGCAAATGGCTCTGTGGAAGCGGGATGTAATCCGCTTATTGCCCAAATGTACCCGAAAAACACCACCACCATGTTAAACCGCTTTCATGTATGGTTCCCTGGCGGCATTGTAATTGGTGCATTGGCTTCAAACACAATGACCTCATTTGGATTTAGTTGGCAATGGCAAGTCGCGTTAATTCTAATTCCAACCATTATTTATGGCCTGATGATAGTTAAAGCGCAGTTCCCACAATTTGATGCTCAACAAAATTCAACGACCAGTAACTTAAAGCACTTACTTTCGCCTTTATATCTGTTTTTAATTATTTGCATGACCCTAACCGCAGTTACCGAGTTTGGTACTCAGCAGTGGATCGAACAAATCCTCGGCTCTTCTGGTGCCTCGCCTATGGTTATTCTCGCGCTGATCACCGGATTAATGGCGCTGGGTCGCTTCTTTGCAGGGCCTATTGTCCATCGTTTTAGCCCGTCAGGCGTACTACTAGGTTCAGCGGTGTTTTCAACCATTGGCATATTTTTAATGAGCCAAGCGCAAGGTAATGCAATTTACTTTGCCGCCGCGCTGTTCGCCATTGGTGTTACCTATTTTTGGCCGACCATGATTGGCTGTGTTGCGGAATACACGCCAAAAACCGGCGCGTTAGGAATGTCTCTGATCGGTGGCGCAGGGATGTTTGCAATGAGTTTGTGGAACCCAGTTATAGGCTACTGGATTGACAGTGCCAAGCAACAAGCTCAACAAACACATGTCTCAGCAGAGCAAATCGAAGTGGTCGCAGGACAAGCAGTTTTACAAAACCTATTGATCTTTCCAATAGTACTGATTGTGGTATTTATTGGGCTGCACCTGTTTATAACAAAACATAAAAATGTAGAAAAATACGTTTAATAGCAATACGTCACACACAAAAAATAAGGGGTACTTTATGCTTAAATCAATCTCGATGTTATCAATTGCACTGACGTTTAGCAGTACTGCATTTGCCAAAACAGCTGATAACCAGCTAAGCAAAGAAGAGCAAAAAGCAGGCTGGCAATTACTGTTTAACGGCCAAGACATGTCTCATTGGCGCAATTTTAAAAGCGATACGCTCAGCTCAAAATGGACAATTGACGACGGCGCTATGTTACTGACCCAAGGCGGTGGTGACATACTAACTAAAAAGAGCTATGTGAATTTTGACTTAAAACTTGATTGGAAAATCAGTGAAGTTGGTAATAGTGGCATTTTTGTTCTAGCCGATGAATTGGGCAAGTATATTTACTCTCACGCGCCTGAAATCCAAATTATTGATAATGAACGCCATTCAGACACCAAAATCGACTCTCATTTATCAGGGTCAATTTATGATTTGCTAACGGCGCCTACCTCAGCTCACAAACCAGCAATGCAATGGAATACTGTGCGCATCAAGATGCTAAACAACCATTTACAGGTTTGGCAAAATGGGGTTAGCACTGCCAGTATTGTTGTTGGCAGCAGTACGTGGAATACCTTGGTTAAAAACAGTAAATTTGCTACATGGTCCAACTTTGCTACCGCAAAACAAGGCCGTATTGGCCTGCAAGATCATGGCGACAAAGTTTGGTTCAAAAACATAAAAATTAAGGAGCTGTAATTATGTCAACATTTGATCATAAAGTGTTAGTTGTCGGCTCTGGTGCCGGTGGTGCAATGGCTGCGTATACCCTTACTAAGCTTGGCCACAAAGTATTATTACTCGAAGCGGGCCGTGATTACGATCCGAAAAAAGAAAGTCCGATGTTTCGCCGCAATAGTGAAGCGCCATTAATGGCAACCAGTACTAAAGATAAAAACTTTGGTTTTTATGATGCCACTGTTGATGGCGGTTGGCAGGTTCCTGATGAACCGTATACCAGTGCCAAAGGCTCTGAATTTTTATGGTGGCGTGCTCGCATGCTGGGCGGGCGTACTAACCACTGGGGTCGCTACTCACTACGTTTTAGTGAACATGACTTTAAAGGTAAAAGCCGTGACGGCCAAGGAGCTGATTGGCCATTTGTGTACGATGATATCGCCCCTTGGTACGACATTACCGAAGAGTTAGTGGGCATTTGTGGCACTAACACGGGTTTAGATGATATGCCCCCTTCACCTGAGGGCGTATTACAACCGCCTCCAAAGCCACGCGTGCCTGAATTATTGATTGCAGCTTCGGCAAAAAAACTAGGTATTGCCGCGGCTCCTATGCATCGCGCTGTATTAACACGCCCTAAAGATGATCGTATGGCCTGCTTTTACGCCACTCCATGTGGTGCGGGTTGTTCAATTGGTGCTGCTTTTCAAACCACAACATCCTTGTTACCGATGGCACAAGCTACGGGTAACTTAAAAGTGATCACTGATGCGATGGTAAAGTCAGTGTCTGTAAATGATGATGGCAAAGTAACCGGCGTGAGTTACATAGACAAACACTCAGCTCAACAACACACTATCGAAGCTGATGTGGTTATTTTAGCTGCCAGTGCCTGCGAATCGGCGCGTATTCTGCTTAATTCTAAACATAA
Source organism: Pseudoalteromonas prydzensis (assembly GCF_011050055.1). Lineage (GTDB taxonomy): Bacteria > Pseudomonadota > Gammaproteobacteria > Enterobacterales > Alteromonadaceae > Pseudoalteromonas > Pseudoalteromonas prydzensis_A. The sequence continues at coordinate 23,455 of NZ_DRGM01000167.1, forward strand.
AAAGCACCCTAAAGGTCTGGCTAATTCAAGCGGTCAAGTTGGCCGTAACCTAATGGATTCAACCGGTGCATGGCTAGGCGCACAAATTCCAGCACTTAAAGGCCGTCCGCGCTATAACGAAGATGGGCACACTGCCAATCATTTATTTATACCTTGGTGGGGCCACCAAGCCCAAGCAAAAGGAGAACTTGATTTTCCACGTGGTTATCACTTTGAAATAGGCAGTGGCTTTAATCAGCCAGGTGCGGGTGTATCCGGTGATAAGCAAGGCTATGGCCTACAACTTAAGCAACAAATACGTGATGCCTATGGCTCATATGTGGGCTTTGCACTGCGCGGTGAAATGTTGCCTAATAAAGATACCTACATGGAAATCGATGAAAACGTTAAAGATAAATGGGGTATTCCGGTGGCTAAGTTCCACTTTAAGTGGTCTGACCGAGAACTTAAGCAAATTGAGCACGGTTTAAAAACAGCGAAGCAAATCCTTGAAAACATGGGTGCCAAAGTAGGCGAACTACCGCCTGCGGAAAAAGCAATTTCAAAGGGCGGCGAAATTATTCATGAAGTGGGTACTACACGTATGGGTAGCTCCCCTACTGATTCAGTCACCAACCAATGGGGACAAACCTGGGATTGCGACAATTTATTTGTTATGGATGCCGGAGTGTTCGCTTCTAACCCTCATAAAAATTGTACCTTAACGATTATGACGCTTGCGATGCGTAATTCGACTTGGTTAGCTAAACAGATCAGTGAAGGAGTATTGTAATGAACACCAACGATCGTATGGATTCATACAAATATATTTCTGGTATGACACGCCGAGAATCACTTAAGTGGCTGGGCCTACTTGCTGCAGGTTCAACTGTCGGTTTAACCGCCGGTTGCACTAAAGTACTTGAAGATACACCAACAAGTTCGGGGCATTGGCCTGATATTGATATCGCCCCCATTACAGCAAAAGGCTATGGCACCGATCCTAACTTAGTCATTCCACCGTCGTCGCCTTGGCCGTTAACTTTAACCCAGTCGCAATTGACTTTAGTGGCTATTTTATCCGATCTATTGGTGCCAAAAGAAGGCGATATTCCCAGTGCATCTGAGCTTAATGTGCCAAGTGTTATTGATGAATGGGTCAGCGCGCCCTATCATGGCCAACAAAAAGATCGTGTTACTATTTTACATGCATTAGCGTGGATTGATGACGAATCTAAAATCCGCTTTAATAAACTTTACAGTGCCCTCAATAAAGCTGAGCAACACGCTATATTGGATGATATTGCTTATTATAATGACGACACACCAGAACAATTTCAACGTATTGCCAAAGCATTCAAGCGCTTTAAAGAATTAGTTTTGGCTGCGTTCTTTTGTACGCCTCAAGGCTGTAAAGATATCGGCTATTTGGGCAATGTGCCGATTGCGGGTGATTATCCAGGCCCTTCAACCGAAGCTAAAGCCCATTTAGAGAGTATTTTAGATGAGCTTGGCTTAAGTGAATATGCTTATAAAGATGAGTGATCGACAACCCAATGTTCGTTTTTAGTTAGCCCAGACCAAAGCAGGGATCTATTCCCTGCTTATTTTTTTAGGTGTTTTATTATGTTTAAAGCCACGTATTCATTATTAATTAATGCTATAGCAAGCATTTTAGTCATACTCGCGCTGCAGTCTTTACCTGTATCCGCCAATAGCAGTGAGCCCGCTAAAGTAAGCGTGCAATTGTGGTCGGTTAAAGATGCTTTAAAGGCTGACTTTGACGCAACCATCACAGCGCTTGCTGACATGGGCTTTCAAGGGCTCGAATTTGCAGGTGATTTTGGCCCTTATAAAAATAACCCACGGGCGCTAAAAAACAAACTCGCCAGCTTAGACTTAGTCGCTAGCAGTGCCCATATTGGCTTTGATGCATTAACTGAAACCAACTTAATGGCAACCTTATTATTTTATAAAACGCTCGGGGTCACTACTTTGTTCGTACCGTGGGATGAGCGCGCATGGGATCCTAAAGGCGTAATGTCACTGACAAAACAACTCACTGAACTTAATGAGCTTGCCCAAAAATATGAGATGCAAATTGGCTTTCATAATCATAATAAAGAGTTTGAACAATATAAAAACGCAACCTATTGGGATGCGATTGCCAGTAATACCCCCTCGAACTTGCCACTGCAACTTGATATTGGCTGGGTGCATTACGCAGGCAAAGAGCCGCTGCATTTCATAAAGAAATATGCGGGTAGAACCTATGCGACACATTTAAAAGTTCGCACCCACGAAAATGACGGCTTAAGCCCTATATTCGGCGAAAACAATTACCCGTGGCAAAAGATAATTCAGTCGCTGCTCACTGATGGCGGCACAAAGTGGTTGGTTATCGAGCAAGAAGAATACCCAACTGGCTTAACGCCTTTACAAAGCGTTGCTAAATCAAAAGCCAACTTAGATAAAATACTTCACAACATGTAATGCTGTAAGTTAGGAACTTGCTTAATGATAAACGAGTTCCTAAAATCTATTTACACATCCCACGCATTAAGCGCATCTTTTACATAAGCGTAGCGCCATGAGTTAAGCAGATCGGGTTTAGGAGACTGGGCTCGTTGCGCTGCGGTTAACTTCCAATTCCAACTTATTAGCTGGTTAATTTGCTTTTTAGACGCTAATACATCCTCAGGTATACCCTGCTCTTTCGCGACTTTAGTAATTTTTTGTTTGATCTCTTTGGCGACTTTTTTATAAGCAGGAAAGTCAATAAGGCGCTTCAACGGCTCCGGGAAATCTGAAACCGGCACTACTTTTGCCTTTTCTATACACTTTAAAATCTCCACACCAGAGCGATTAACTTCGATGCTTTCAACTTCTGGAATGTTGCGCAATGCATTTAGGCTGGTTGGTTTACGCTTCGCAATTTCAACCAAGTTATGTTCTTTTAATACAAAGTTTAGCGCTAAGTTTTTACGAATTGCTTTATTACGACGCCATGCGGCAAGCTCTCTAAGCACCGCAAGATCCGCAGGTATTAATTGCCAGGAATTTTTTATATCTTGATAAAGGTGTTCATCAGGCGTTTGATAAGCGCGCTTTTCAGCCACCAGCTCACTTTCATTGATCACAATATCAAAAAATTCAGCTTCATTTATTTGCTTAATAATAATCTCAAAACACGGCAATAAATGAAACACATCAGCCGCGGCGTAATCGAGCTGCTTAATTGTCAGTGGACGCTGTAACCAATTAGTGCGTGATTCACTCTTATCTATTTCAATATCCAGCAAGTTTTTAACCATATGTGCAAAGCCCATACAGTTGCCGTTGCCTAATAGTTGCAGTGCAAATTGAGTATCAAATAATGGCATAGGTACAAAGCCGGCATACTTTTGAAATACTTCAATATCCTCTGAGGGCGAATGTAACACTTTAAGAACATTGGGATCGCGTAAAATCTGCCAAAAATCAAACAGTGACAATTCAGCAAGGGGGTCGATTAACGCTAAATGCTCACCATCGAACACTTGAATAAGCGCCACTTCAGGATACAAAGTGCGCCGGCGCATAAATTCGGTATCAATTGCTAAGATAGGTTTGTTGCGAATTTGCTCGACAAACTCATTTAATTGATGTTGGGTTTGGATCAATTGATATTGCACTTAATCTCCTACAATAAAAAGCCGACAAATAATGTCGGCTTTTTAGCTTGCTAATCTTTCAAGGCTCGTCTGAGTATTTTGCCAACGTTTGTTTTTGGCAACTCATCCCTAAACTCAACCAGTTTAGGAACCTTGTAGTTAGTTAAATTATCACGACAGTGGTTTATTATATCTTTTTCAGTTAAGGATGGGTCTTTTTTAACAACAAAAACTTTAACTTGTTCGCCGCTAACATCATGTGGGATACCAATTGCGGCGGCTTCGAGCACACCGTCATGCATTGCGATCACTTCTTCGATTTCATTTGGGAACACATTAAAGCCAGATACGATGATCATATCCTTCTTGCGGTCAACAATATAAAAGAACCCTTCGTCGTCATAGGTGGCAATATCACCGGTTGCAAACCAACCATCTTGCAAACATTCAGCAGTTGCATCTGGGCGGTTATAATAACCAACCATTACTTGCGGGCCTTTTACCCATAATTCACCAGGCTCACCTTTGGCCGCTTCTTCGCCGTTATCTAATATCAGTTTGATATCAGTATTTGGCGCAGGTAAACCAATCGAACCATTGTATGCATCTAGATCATAAGGGCTGACAGTCACCAATGGCGAACACTCAGTTAAACCGTATCCTTCCATTAATTTGCTGTTGGTGATTTTTTGCCATTTTTCTGCAACCGGACGCTGCACGGCCATACCGCCACCCAATGACATTTTCAGACTTGAAAAATCAAGTTCAGCAAAGCCAGGGGTATTTAGTAAGCCATTGAATAATGTATTAACACCAGTAATTGCAGTAAATTTATGTTGGCTTAGTTCTTTTACAAAGCCTTTCATATCACGTGGATTAGTGATCAATAAATTTAATCCGCCATACTTCATAAACGTTAAGCAGTTAGCCGTTAGTGCAAAGATATGATAAAGCGGTAATGCTGTAACCACGACCTCTTTACCGCGCTCTAATACTTTATCTAAACAGCCTGATACTTGCTCTAAATTACCGACCATGTTGCCATGGGTTAGCATCGCGCCTTTAGAAACACCGGTTGTGCCCCCTGTGTATTGCAAAAAAGCTAAATCAGTAAGATCAATGGCAGGCTTGTTGTAGCCTGACTCGTCTGCGGCTAACGTATCGGCAAATTTAATCACATTGGGCAAGCTATACGCTGGCACCATTTTTTTGATGTATTTAACCACCAAATTAACGATATGCTTTTTCAACCCACCCATCATGTCGCCCACTTGAGTGACCACAATATGTTTAATATTAGTTTTTGGTAAGGCTTTTTCTAGCGTGTCGGCAAAGTTAGCAAGGATAAAAATCGCTGTCGATTCAGAATCATTAAGCTGATGTTCAAGCTCACGAACCGTGTAAAGTGGGTTTACGTTTACCACTACGCAGCCCGCTCGCAAAATACCTAAAATAGCTACAGGCGTTTGTAGCAAGTTGGGCATCATTACTGCTACTTTATCGCCTTTTTTTAGCCCTAATTCATTTTGCAGATAAGACGCAACCCGCTTAGTGGCGCTATCTACTTCGCGATAGGTCAGTGCTTTACCCATGTTAGTAAAAGCCGGAAGATCACTATAGTCAGCAAAACTTTTTTCGAATAAATCGAGTAACGAGTGATAGTGCTCAGGGTCGATTGTTTCAGGCATACCCTCTGGGTAGCGCTTCAGCCAAATTTTTTCCACTCTTAGCTCCTGTTCTATTTATAATTTATTTTTATTAAACCTTAAACTAAGTAAGGCAATTCCACAATTGAGCAATAACTCTAATTTTGCAAATATTCCCACATTTTGTGCAAATATACAATTAACATGCACCAGTTTGCAGCATAAATGCTTGAACTTGCTGTAAACATTCTGTCGGGCTTTGCATATGACAATGATGTCCTCCCTCGACCTTACTAACTATTAACTCTTTGTAATAAATACTGTATTTCTCAAAATTATCATTCACAAAGGCATAACCTTGACGACCTAATATTAATTGGCAAGGTACATTTATTTCGCTTATTACCGCTATACATTGTTGCTCATCAAACCTAAAACCTGAATGATTTTTAAGCTTTGGATCAGTACTTAGCAACCAACCTCGATCAGTTTTGATTATATTTCGCTCCATCAGCACTGTCACCAAATCAAATGGCAAATCGCTAACTTGCGCGCGCGCTTGGTATATTGTTTGTTTTGAGTCGTATTGTCTTGGTATTTTTTGCTTTATACGACGTCGGTTTAAAATCGCATTACGCAGTTGCTCAACAGCCCGATCGCTGGGTGTTGTGATCACACCTAGCCCTTCAATCATAGTCACTGATTGTACTTTTTCGGCAAAACAACTGGCAAACAGGCCTGCTGCCATTGCCCCCATCGAATGGCCAACCAAGTGCACTTTTTCAACCCCGAGTTTATCAATTAAATTATAAATATCATCGATATAATCAATAAAATAATAGTGGGCATCAGCACTTCGCCAATCAGACTTGCCATGCCCTGGAAAATCAATGCAATACCAGGTTGCTGATAACACACTGTTTTCTAACATAGGTAAAAAGCTATGGCAATTATCTAACCAACCGTGCAATCCAATCACAACGTCTTCACCTTGGCCAAAGGTTAGGCCATGAAGTGTTAATTCGCCACTTTGTACTGAAAATGGATGCACTTGGTAATTCCTCTTTATTTTTGGGTCGTTTAACGTAAAAGACATTTATTTATCATACAGGGGGTATACAATAACACCACATAATAAACAGGGTACAAAAATGAAAAAACACATCAGCCTCTTGGCATTATTATGCTCCGCAAGTGCATACGCAGAGCAAGCACCAAAGAACATTATTTATATGATTGGTGATGGCATGGGGCCCGCTTATACTACAGCATACCGTTATTTTAAAGATGACCCGTCAACCAAAGAAATAGAAAGCACTGTATTTGATACCATGCTTACCGGTATGGCGCATACTTACCCTGACGATCATACTTATGTGACAGACAGTGCAGCAAGTGCAACCGCACTAAGCTCAGGCCATAAAAGTTATAATGGTGCAATCGCTGTCGATACAGACAAAAAACCACTTAAAACCATGCTGGAAATCGCCAAACAACAAGGTATGATCACCGCACTCGTGGCCACCTCACAAATCAACCATGCAACCCCAGCAAGCTTTGCAGCGCACAATGAGTCTCGTCGTAACTATGATGAGATTGCTGATGATTACATTGATAATAAAATAGCAGGGAAACTACCTGTCGATCTGATGCTTGGTGGCGGCACCAAATATTATATCCGTGAAGACCGTAATTTGGTTGCAGAATTCAAACAAGCCGGCTATCAATACAGTGATGACTTTGCTGCTTTAAAAGATATAAAGCAAATTCCTGCGCTGGGTTTATTTGCGCCAGTTGGCCTTGATTTTGCGTTAGATAAAAACCCCACTCGTTTAGCACAAATGACCGATAAAGCACTTGAATTACTTGATAAAAATAAGAAAGACGGCTTTTTCGTTATGATTGAAGGTAGTCAGATTGATTGGTGTGGACATGCCAATGATATTGCCTGTGCAATGGCTGAAATGGATGACTTTGCTAAATCAATTGAGCAAGCAAAAGCCTACGTTGATAACAACCCTGATACCTTATTAGTGATCACTGCTGATCATTCTACTGGGGGGCTTACCTTAGGTGCCCATGGTCAATATAAATGGGAAGCTGAGGTTGTGAAGGGCGTTAAAGCTACTGCCGTTAAATTAACCGAACAAATGTTAGCCTCGGATGATTTAAAAGCGATTTGGACTGCTAATACAACTATTGATTACACTCCTGAAAATCAAGCTAAGCTTGAACAGGCGAAAAAACTAGGTGACAAAGCGCTTAACCTTGCCATTAAAGATATTATCAGCAACGCCAGCTTTACCGGTTGGACAACGGGTGGTCATACCGCAATTGACGTACAAGTTTTCGCGCATGGTAAAGGTGCTGAGCACTTTATCGGCTCACAAAACAATACTGATATAGCAAATAAGCTGATTGGCTTTATTAAAGAAAAGTAAGGGGTCGCCTTTAAATTGTTTTTATAACAAGCAAAAACAATTTTAAACTTATGCCTTATAAAATAAAAAGCCCTGCTATCACTATAGCAGGGCTTTTTATTTCCCCGCCAGATTATACCAATCGACTTAAATATTTAACTATTCTAGCGGGCTAAATAACGCGCTAACAGCATTAGTGATTTTTCAAGTAGAACAATTATGAGCGATGAGAGCCGCAAAGAGCTTATAATATTTGCTTAAATGGCTTTAAATTGGGTGTAAGGACAGGCTAACGAGTAAAAAGCTGATTTATTTAAGTGCGCTGCTCTATTAAGCGTATATATCAACACCAATTAAATTTTGCACCTCAGCGCGGCGCTCAAGGTTTGCAAACTCGGTATATGTAGAAATAGCGCGACTGACTTTTGCAGTAGGTTGGTCATAAATCGTTTGTCGATAGCTAGGCGGTACTGTTTCACTTTGTAGTTTATCGGCAAGCGCAATGCCTGCTTGACTCGACTTTACAAACTCAGCAGACTTTTTATTATCGGCAACAGGTTGCTCTAATAAGCCTTGAGGTTTATTAGTAGTGAGCTGTTTTGGGGTGATTTTACCGGGGATATCTCCCGTGTAAAAACCTGAACCAATAGGTATAGTCACAGTTGCGTCTCGCTATTTAGGTTATTAAATTATGTGCCATATTTAATAACCTTGCAAGTTGCTTTATTAATCAGTTTATTCGCGCCCAGGTAACTTTTTCCAGGTTACTGTATCACGTACATATTTAGGCTGAGCTTGCGCTGCACTAACCGTACGTTGCGCACTGAAATCATCGCTAATTGTAGCCAACATAAAACCGGCATCAGGTAATATGATGTCGTTATTGATAGCAATTTGTGGGTTATCTACCAGTGCCTCAGGGTATGTTTGCCAACCCGTTCCAACCGCAATACCTTGTTTATCTGCAAGCGTTAACAATGCCGGTTTTAATACCTGTTCTTCACCCTGCAAAGTCATAATGCCAATATCATTTAGCGTATAATGAGCAAAGTAAATCTCGCCCATACGCGCATCAATGGCACTAAAAACACTCGTTTCCCCGGTTTGCTGATACGCTTGTTGCGCCATCATCTGCAGCGTAGATACTCCAACCAGCGGCAGTTTGCACGCATAAGCGAGGCCCTGCGCAATCGCGACACTAATGCGTACTCCGGTAAAACTCCCGGGACCTTGGCCAAAACCAATCACATCTAAATCTGTTAATTTGCAGTTTGCTTTTGCCAGTAGTGCATCCACTAACGGTAAAATCTTTTGGCTATGTTGCTGCGGGCACTCTTCAAAATGGTGAAAGAGTTGACCATTATAATTCAGCACTAATGACAATGCTTCTGTAGAGGCATCAAACGCCAATATGTTTATTTTGCTCGCAGTTAGTTGCTTATTCATGGAAATTATTTCTCTAATTAATATGTTCTAAAAATTCGCTGGCAGCAGCCAAGCTTCGGGTACGGCGCATCGGCGGTAAGCTTTTTAAGAATACTTGGCCATATTGGCGTGTCACTAGGCGGTTATCGCAAATTACCAACACGCCCTTGTCTTTATTATCACGAATTAAACGGCCAACGCCTTGTTTTAGTGCAATAACAGCTTGAGGAAGTTGTATGTATGCAAATGGGTCATGGCCTTGTAATTGCGCATCCTGCATTTTAGCTTGTAATAATGGATCATCCGGTGCCGCAAAGGGCAATTTGTCAATAATAACACAACTTAACGCACTACCTCGAACATCAACCCCTTCCCAAAATGAAGCCGTACCAAGTAATACGGCATTACCATGGCGGGTGAATTTTTCGAGTATAATGCGTTTAGACATTTGCCCTTGCATATAAATTGGATAGTCAATTTGTGTGCTTAAACCCTCAGCCACTAAGTGCATCATCCGGTAGCTAGTAAACAATACAAAGCAGCGCCCTTTTGCCGCTTTAATTAAATCGAGTGTAAGTTTAACTATTGCATGAGGCATATTTGCCGCGTGTGTTTCTGGCAAGTAGCGCGGTAAGCATAATAATGCTTGTTGATAATAATCAAACGGGCTATCAACCATCATGCTTTTGGCAGGTTTAAGTCCAAGACTTGCGTTAAAATGATCAAGTGCGTTATCGACAGACAAGGTTGCGGAGGTAAAAACAAACCCAGCGCCGGTATCTTTCATCATTTGTGCAAATTTAACTGACACATTAAGTGGCGTAACATGCACGGTTAGATAACGGCGAGTTGTTTCATACCAATAACTGTAGCCGGTTTGGCTAATATCAAACACCCGTTCTAATTGGCCTTTGAACGCAAGGGTGCGCTCAAATGGGTGCTCAATTTTATCACTTCTATCTAAGCAATGTTTTAGCACTTGATATAAAAAATCGAGATCACTAATAACCCGATGCAATGCAGCGCAAATTTCCTTACTTGCGAGCATTTGTCGCCAATCTCCGCGACTGCCATCAAGGCCAAACTGCAAGCGTAAGTCAGCAACACTGGTTTCTAACTTATTTAAGGTTTTGCCCAATTGCAGCATATCGGGTATGTCAGCACGGTAAATGGCTCGCAGATCATTAATTAAATCCACCAGCTTTTTAGTACTGACACTTTCACCAAAATAATCGCTGGCAATTTCGCTCAGCTGATGTGCTTCATCAAAAATATAGGCGTCAGCGGTTGGAATAAGCTCTGCGAATCCAGTGTCCTTCACTGCCATATCAGCAAAAAATAAATGGTGATTAACCACCACTACATCGGCATCCATAGCTTTTAGGCGCGCTTTACGAATATAGCAATCTTGAAAATCAGGGCATTCTTTACCCAAACAATTATCAGCGGTAGAGCTTACATAAGGTAAAACTTTGGCGTCTTCTTCAATACCAATACAATCAGCTAAATCACCCGTGTGCGTTTCGCTCGCAAATTTAGCCACCATCGCTAGTTGATGCATCACGTCAGAATCATCAGTCGGTACATGGGCGACGTGCTGATTTAAGCGATAAGTACACAAGTAATTACTGCGCCCTTTTAATAAGGCGGTTTTTTTACTGGCGCTGAGTGCTTTTACTAATTGTGGTAAATCTCTATGGTACAACTGCTCTTGCAGCGCTTTTGTACCGGTAGAAATAATGGTTTTACCTTTCGACTTTAATGCAGGAGCAAGGTAGGCATAGGTTTTACCCGTACCCGTGCCCGCCTCGACCACTAACTGGGTGCGGTTTTTCAATGCCTCACTGACCGCCACCGCCATATCAATTTGCGGCTGCCGCGGAGTGTAACCCTCCAATGACAACGCCAATGGTCCATCTGCACTAAAAAGCTGTTTGATAATAACGATCGCTTAACTAAAAATAATGGCAAGATTTTACGCAAGCACAGTAACTAGAGCAAGTGAATACGCAAAGCAAATAGCAAAGCAGCTTACCTTTGCTATTTAGCGCTTAACATTACTGCGCATTAATAGTCAAAGTGATCCCACTTGCGCCGCTGTAGCCATGTATATCAATATACCAAGTTCCTGCCTGAGGATTGGTAATGGCGCAACTTTCATTATTGCCGTTTTTATAAGGCCGACATTGATATGTTGAGGTTGTAGACGGTGCTGCAAAATTCATATACAAATCTGCATCGCCATTACCACCAGCTATTGATACATCAAGTGCTGTATAACCACTGGGCAATTGCTGAGTAAAGCGCGTCCACTCACCCGTAGCCACACTGACATTACTCTCGACCCTATTGATAGGCGGTGTTCCCGATGTTGCTGTGTAACTACCGGTTAATGATACACCAGCAATCTGATCCCATGCTTCAACCATCACATGGTATACCCCTGCTTGTAGATTATTGATAACGCATGTTTCATTACTCGTTGCGGTGGTACTTTTACAATCAAAGTCTTGCAAAGTCGGAGGGCTTGCATACTTCACATAAAGGTCTGCATCGCCACTTCCACCGGTTGTGGTGAAACTTAAGTTACTGCTTCCCACTGGTACCGACAAAGTATAAAAAACTTGTTGTTTGGCCAGCGCATTGATATCGGTAACTGTCACTCCGTTTTCTAATTCATTGTTAGTTGGAGGCTCAATATCCCCGGCATTTTTCGCCATTTCTGCAACATAGCTAACAGCTAGTTTTGCAAACTTAGTCGCATGATCAGCATCAAAATTACTGTCGTTTGCAGTATGGATCAGCGGATTAATATCAGCCATACGAGACTCAAAAGGCATAGAGGCCGCAAACCCCTGCTGATACCAAGATGCATGATCTGAGCAGCCATAGCCACATTGATCAAAACCGTATGTGAGTGTCGGTAGGTAAGTATCAATCAGTTGTCCTAAAAACTGATTTTGGGCTGTATTCGTATAATCTGTCATCATCACAATATCATCGCTACTACCATGGTTACCGGTCATATCAAATTGCACCATGCCCAGTACATTTTTACCTTGCGATTTATACGCAGAGGCAATGGCTTTAGAACCACGCAGACCAACTTCCTCCGCAGCAAACCCCATTATTTTAATCGTTCGTTGTGGTTTATAGTCGTTGACCACAATAGCGCGTAGTACTTCAGATAACACGGCAATACCAGAGGCATTATCATCGGCACCAGGTGCTCGGCCATTACTTGGATCCGATTGGTTAATAGAGTCTAAATGCCCACCAACAACCACTATTTCGTCCGCTTTTTCACTACCAGCAATAGTTACAATGACCGATGACTGCGCCCAACTATGGCTAAAATAATCAACACTAATATCCGTACGGCTACTGGCTAACTGCTGCCAGTAGTTTTTTAACCACTGCGATGCATCAACGCCACTTTGCACTGAGTAATAGCGATTATGGAAATTGCTCATAGAATTAACTGTATTGGTTAAATCATTGGCACTAATCGTATTAATAAGTTGTTGAACAGTTTGCCCATTATCGATGCTGTAAGTAGCTGCAACGGTATTCGTAGCCAGGCTTTGCACTGTTGCTAATTGTTCAGTATAAAGCTCTGCTTCAGCCAATGAATCATGTGCGACAAACCCACCACAGCGATGATAATTATCATGCATAAACTCACTTAAACTGGCGACTTCAGCTTGATTGATACGCATAAAATTCACGGTTTCTAAACGAGAGTCTTGTACAGTAAGACGTTCTGCATTGTGATGATGAGCTGTTTGATTCAACTTATAATGCTTAGCGGCGATAGGGTCTATCGTGACCCAAATCTTCTCAACATCTTGTGCTACGCTCAGCGGACTTACCAACAGTGACACGATGCCAAGCAATGCACTGGGTGCAAAAATATTCATAAAGGTTTCCTTTTTAAGCTGTGTTCATTAAATTTATGTGTTAAAAAACAAACAGATAAATAAGGGAGCGGATGCTCCCTTTGGTGAGGAATTGATTAGTTAGCCGATATAGTTAAGGTTACGCCGCTAGCAGCGCTGTAGCCTCTTAAATCAACATACCAAGTGCCTGCTTGCGGATTTGCAATGCTGCAGCTTTCATTGTTGCCATTTTTATATGGCCGACACTGGTAAGATGAAGTTGACGATGGTGAACCAAAGTTAACATACAAGTCTGCATCACCTGAGCCACCGGCAATCGATACATCTAATGACGAGTAGCCTGCGCCAAGTTCTTGGCTGAAACGAGTCCAGCCACCTGAACTAACACTTACATTGGTTTCAGTACGGTTTATTGGTGTAGTACCTGTATCTCCACCATCAAAACTACCTGTAAGTGAAACGCCTGATATTTGATTCCATGCTTCGACCATTACATAATAGGTTCCCGCTTGAACATTGCTGATGGCGCAGCTTTCAGTGCTCGTTGAAGTTGTACTATTGCAATCATATGTAGTTAATGTTGGTTTAGCACCAAACCTAACATAGAGATCCGCATCACCAGTGCCACCGGCAGTATTAAACTGTAGGTTAGTCGCATTTGCTGGTACATCTAAAGTGAAAAACAATTGCTGTTTTTCGCTACCACTGATGCCAGTACGCGGCACGCCATTGCTAAGCTCTTCATCTGCTGGCGGTGGGGTGGTTCCGCAACTACTACCTGAACTAAGGCTGGAAGTAACGCCAACCGCAGCAAGCGCACTTTGTACATCAGCTGGGTCATAGTTTAAATCACAGGCAGCGTCCATTACGCCATTACCCGCTAAATTCCAGTTGGTGCTGGCAGTCCAATACAATTGATTAGCCCGAGCCATGACCACAAATGCTTTCTTAGTATCCCAACCAGCTGTGGTTGCTAAGTTATAAAACGCTTTATTAAAAACACCTGAGCTGTAATGAACATCCATGCCTGAATAATAATTTGCTTGGTTATCAATCGAGCTGCCATCTTGGGTCGGATTATTCATATAACGCAATGCGCCATTGCCTTTGAAGATCTCTTGCCCGACTAACCAATCATTACTGCCTTTCATGTAAAACTCAGCGGCTTCACCAGCCATATCAGAAAATGCTTCGTTCAAGCCACCTGACTTGCCACTGTATACCAACCCTGAGTTTTGCTCTGTGAAGCCATGACTTACTTCATGGGCAGAGACATCTAAACTAACCAAAGGATAAAATGTATTTTGGCCGTCACCGAATGTCATTGCACTGCCATCCCAAAATGCATTTTCATAATTATTGCCGTAATGAACACGCATTTTTAATTGAAACGAAAGTGGCGCAGTGCCAAGCCAATCGTTATACATGTTATAAATCACATTACCAAAATAGTGGGCATCGTTAAGTGGCGAATACGCCCCGTTAATTTCCTTAAAAGTGTTTTCTGGGCACGTAAATGAATACGCTGTTGAGCCACTAGTACCGCCATTTAAATTAATGGTTTTCACATTACTGCTATTCATCGTGCAGTTATTGCCAGATTGCGTGACATCTAAGCTACCAAAGTCAGTACCATAAATGTATTTACCTGTTTTTAAATTACCGCCTGGGCCTGTTGCACTAGCATGTTGAAGATTATCAAAGCTATGTAGCAACTCACCTGAATGGGCATCGATGATCTGATATGGGCGAGCAGGCTCTGCGCCATAGGTCACATAAGTTACTTCGTAGACTAAATGGGCAATATTGTCTTCATCAATCCAAATTGCCAAACGAGATTGTTCGTTGTGTTTTTTAAGACCGACAGCTTTTGCCGCAGCAGGTGAATGTTGCTGACTACGTGCGATTGCCGTTTTTTTAGCTAGTTTCGGCTTAACAGTATCGATGTCGCTGCTAATATCATAAACCGCAGCGCCATGGGCACGCTTTAATTGTCCGTTACTATTAAAAGTTAAACTCACGGTGTCACCAATGACTGGCAACCCTTTATATTGTTGTTGATAACGACGGGTGGTATCACCATTGTTACTTTTAACTTCTTTTAAAACGACCAAATCGCTGCCATCTTCTAAGCCTATTAACTGCTTTGGGCTTGCCATAAGTACAGCCGAGGCACTCGTTTGCAATGCTTTATTTAAGCCTACTTGTTCATTTAGGTATTGTTTATTTGCAGCCAGTACACTTGATGCTTGTGTTAAAGCCAGAACACCAATAGTTGCCAATGTGATTTTAGATAAATTCACGTTTACGCTCCGTTAGATTGTTATGTATTTAATATTTTTGTATTAAACCGGCACTACCTGTTCCCGATTCAAGTTCAGCCTATACGGCTTTACCCAAAAATGAAAATGAAACATAAAATTAACAATAAAAACCAAAAACTAAAATGGAAACATTTAAAAACAATAGGTTAAGAATTAAATGTTAAATAATTAAGACGATAGCACTGAAAATTGTAAATAAATATATACATAAAATTAACATTTAGTTACATATCATTTGTTTTTATTATTAGTAATGTATTAATTGAGAGATAATTGCCATTTTTACTCAGAACTATGAAGAGGTGCATTACCGTGATTATGTTAATTGGCGGTCTATCGAGCTATCAATCTCTAACAAAAACGCCTATTAAAAGTGTGATTATCAGCATTATCGCGGTGACATTTCAAAGTCTCAGGAGTAACATACCCGCGCGAAAGTACATTCCTTTTTGCTCATTTCAATATTATTATTTAAGGTCAATCAATGAATGCTTGGTACCTCATTTGTTTTTTATCTGCATTAGCTATTTTTATTGCTTTTGCTAATCAATACATACTCAAGATGCAAACAACCATTGCCATAACAACAGGGTCAGTGGTGATATCATTATTATTAATTTTAGCGGTTAAATTACAAGGGGATTCGACCGCTCTTGAGATAACCCAAATCGTCTCAAGCATTGATTTTAATCAATTATTACTCAAAGGGATGTTAGGCTTTTTGCTGTTTGCGGGAGCACTTGAAATCAACCTTGCCGCGCTTAAAAAGCAGCGCTGGGAAATAACCGCCTTAGTATTGTTTTCAACCTTAGTCTCCACATTCATTATCGGTTACTTAAGCTTTTACTTATTTGCACTACTGGGCTGGCCAGTGCCTTTTATTTATTGTTTATTATTTGGTGCATTAATTAGCCCTACCGATCCTATTGCTGTACTTGCCATTATTAAACAAATGCGCGCACCTGAAGGGATCTCGGTTCAGGTAGAAGGTGAGTCACTCTTTAATGACGGTATTGGCTTAGTTATCTTTACAACTATCTTTGCAGTGGCATTTTATGGCACTGAAGCAACAGTGCTTGATATTGGTGAGTTGTTTTTAGTTGATGCTATCGGCGGTATTGTATTTGGTCTCGCCATTGCATTAGTGGGCCACTACTTGATCATCAACAGTCGTGATGTAAATATTCGCCTTTTGCTAACCTTAACGATCCCTACGGCCGGTTTTGCTGCCGCCAACATATGGGAAATATCAGGAGCCCTTGCCATGGTAACCAGTGGCATATTGCTGGGCAATATCACCCGTAGCAAAGCAACCGAACGCACAGGGCCTGAAGATACCCGCTATGTAAAAGACTTTTGGCATGCCACCGATAGCTTTTTAAACGCGTTGTTATTTTTGATCATTGGTATGTTGATTGTCACCATGCCAATCAGCCTAGCTGAAATCGGCTTAGGTCTACTGATGGTACCTGTGGTGTTATTTGCTCGTTTTATCAGTGTTGGCGCGCCGTTTGTGTTGTTTAAGAAGTTTAGAAAATACGACAAGCATACCGTTAAAATTTTAACTTGGGGTGGCTTGCGCGGTGGCCTTGCGCTGGCAATGGCGGCAGCAATTCCTCGCGATGAAGTATTTATAGGTGGCTCTGATTTACACAACCTGCTTGTTATTGTTACCTACGTTGTGGTGATATTTTCCATCGTTGTACAAGGGCTTACTATTTCGCCACTCATACATAGCAGTATTAACTCCGCTAAATAATATTGCTTGGGCTAAAAAGGTTAACTTGCCTTTTTAGCCGCTTTATTTTTGTACATATCTGCATCTGCTATTTGCAACAACGCTTCAAGCTCTAACGGGTGTTGGGGGTCAAATTCGGCTATACCAAACGAAAAACTAAATGTTACTAAGTTAGGTAGCGACTCACTCAATTTACTGGCACGTTCTTCTATGCGCGATATAAGAAGCTGGCATTCACGCAACGTTGTCTGTGTTAACATCAGTACAAACTCATCACCACCAAAACGACCGAACAGATCTGATTTACGACACGACGCGCTTATTACACTTGCAAATAAATGCAGCACTCTATCGCCTTCAGCATGTCCATATTCATCATTGATTGGTTTAAATGAATCTAGATCAATAAAGATCACAATCGCGTTTAACTGTTGGCGCATACAAAGATCTAAGTAACGTTCCGCCATTAAACTAAAACCCCGTCTGTTAGGGATATTTGTTAACTCGTCGCGGGTTGCTAATTGCATGATAGATAGCTCACGTTGTGCTATCAGCGCCAGATCTTTTAATGCCTGTATGTCTTCGCTAGCAAACTCTCGTGATTTGCTGTCAATAATACAGAGTGTACCAATACACATACCCTCTAATTTAATTGGATACCCTGCATAAAAACGTATTTTAGGTGTATTTAGTACCAATGGATTGTCTGCAAACCGAGGGTCAGTTAGTGCATCACAAATAACCAGCGGGTTATCATCTAATATCGCATGACCACAAAAAGAAATATCGCGGGGCGTCTCTTTAACATCGAGCCCAATACATGATTTAAACCATTGTCTATCTTCATCTATTAAGCTAATTAGCGAGATCGGTACAGCAAATAAATATTTAGCAAGGCGTGTCACGCGATCAAGTGACTCTTCACTTTGCGTGTCTAAAATATTTAGCGCTCTTAATGCTGCAAGCCTGGCCTCTTCATTGTCAGGGAATAACGGTTTATCCATTAAATACCTCAACATGCATATTTATTGACTTTTTGCGTTTATTTAATATAGCAGATTAAATAAATACTATGCATGTATTGAGTTCTTTAGGCCCATGTATCAAGGTGTTTTTCGCCATTTTCATCTTCAGATATGGCAGAACCATCAGATTTAGGTTCTTTATCCAACAGTAATTCTTTCTGAAGAAGCTCACGTTTTCTACGTTTTTCACGTTCAATTCGCGACGTGTTCGAGTCTTTTAGGCCCGCAATGTAAAAAGCGCCTTTCGATTCAAGTTGCAAACGGGTGATCTGCCCTAAATACGGGATCATCATATCCATACGTTCCTCCTTTGGTTACTCTTATCATCGGCCGTTATAGCTTATTCTTTAATTTATGCAAAAAAAACTTGCCAGCTTCCCCACAACTGTGTTTTTCTATATGTGAAATTTACTTAAACAGATTAAACACTTTTGTTTACATGAAGCAATGATAAAACGAAAGTTATTTAGGATATATTATAATGCGCTTAAACCCGACAACAGTACATCATCATCACCACCATTCATCGGAATAACCTGTCAGGTCTTTCGCTGAGAGGTTATTCCTAAAAGGAACCTCTGGCGAGTCAACATACAATGATTCATTTTTCGCCCTGAGGTTCCCTCGGGGTTTTTAGTTTTTAAATTAAAGGAAAAATGAATAATGAGTAATAGCAACCGTCTACGTATCGCCATCCAAAAAGGTGGCCGCCTTTCTAAAGATTGCCAAGACTTACTAAAGCAGCTAGGTGTTAAACTTAACTTACGTGAGCAACGCTTGATCGCCCACTCGACCAATATGCCGATTGACGTACTGCGTGTGCGCGATGACGATATCCCAGGTCTGGTAATGGATGGTGTGTGTGATTTAGGCATAGTAGGCGAAAACGTACTCGTTGAAGTACAAGCAGAGCGTCAGCGCCAAGGCGTACCAAGTGAAGTAACTAAATTATCTAAACTTGATTTTGGCTACTGCCGCCTTGCACTCGCATGGCCACAAGAGCTAGGCAAGCAAGATAAAAGCTGGTTTGAAGGCAAACGCATTGCTACCACCTACCCTGAAATCTTAACTCAATACTTAAAGCGTGAAGGCATAAACGCCAGCACAGTAATGCTGACTGGCTCAGTAGAAGTCGCGCCACGTGCCGGACTTGCTGACGCAATTTGTGATCTAGTATCTACCGGTGCCACGCTTGAAGCTAACGGCCTTATGCAAGGCGATACTATCTTAGAATCAAATGCCTGCCTTATCCAAAATAAAGACCTGCAAGATACCGACAAATTAGCGCTGATCAACAAACTTATGCCACGTTTACGCGGCGTGAGACAAGCCAAAGAAAGCAAATACATCATGCTCCATGCGCCAAAAGATAAACTGGATGAGATTTGCGATATTTTACCAGGCTCAGGTCAACCAACGGTATTAGCACTAGCTGGCTCTGATGAGTACGTAGCCCTGCACATGGTAAGCAGCGAAACCTTATTCTGGGAAACCATGGAGCAATTAAAAGCGCTTGGCGCAAATTCTATCTTGGTTATGCCAATTGAAAAGATGATGGAGTAACCAAATGCTGCGCTGGAATGAGGTATCCGCAGATGCACAAGCCGCGGCGCTAATGCGCCCTGCTGTAAGTGCAAGTGCTGAAGTTGAGGAAATTTGCCAAACCATTATGGCAAATGTAAAAGAGCAAGGCGATAGTGCCCTGCTCGCCATGGCAAAGCAATTTGATAATCGCACAACACCGCGGTTATTAGTGCCAAGCGAAGAAATAAATGATGCAGTGCAGCAGCTTAGCCCTGAGCTTAAGTATGCGATTGATACTGCTTATGCCAATGTTAAACGCTTTCACCAAGCGCAATTACCTAAAGATATTAAGTTGACTACCCAACCGGGTGTGTTATGTGAGCTAAAATATCAAGCCATTGAAGCGGTTGGTATTTATGTACCCGGTGGCAGTGCCCCATTACCTTCGTCGGTTATTATGCAAGGTGTACTGGCGCAGCTAAGTGGTGCGACAACCGTAGTGTTAGCAACACCGGTGCAAGGTGATTTACCGATTAACCCAGCAATTTTATATGCGGCTAAACTATGCGGTATCAAAACAATCGTAGAAAGTGGCGGCGCAGGTGCAATCGCCGCAATGGCCTATGGTACAGACTCAGTGCCCAAGGTGAATAAAATTTTTGGCCCGGGTAACAGCTTTGTAACTATGGCAAAACAACTAGTCGCTCAGACCATCCCAGGCATGGCGATTGATATGCCAGCGGGCCCATCTGAAGTATTAGTAATTGCCGATGAACGCGCAAACCCTGAATTTATTGCCGCTGATTTATTATCTCAAGCTGAGCACGGCGCTGATTCGCAAGTTATTTTACTTAGCAACAGTGAATTGACTATCACCCGCACTGAGCAAGCCATTGAACGTCAGTTAGCTAACCTATCGCGTCAAGATATCGCCGCAAAAGCATTGGCTAATTCATCGCTTATTTTGGTTGATTCAATCGAACAAGCATTTGATGTATCAGCGCAATACGGTCCTGAACACTTGATACTGCAACTAGCGGATGCTAACCCGTATTTAAGCAAAGTTAAAAATGCCGGATCTGTGTTTGTCGGTGACTATACGCCAGAATCGGCTGGTGACTACGCCTCGGGTACTAATCACGTATTACCAACCTATGGTTACAGTGCCACTTATTCAAGCTTAAACTTGCTGGATTTTTTTCGCACTTATACCGTACAAACCATTACTCAAAATGGTTTAAAAAACTTATCAAAAGCAATTTTACCATTGGCTGATGCAGAAGGACTTGATGCCCACGCAAATGCCGTTAAGGTGCGTTTAGAGGCCATGAACAATGAGCAATAACCCTTTGTTACCCGCTAATATTGATGCATTAGCAGCATATAGCTCGGCAAAAAGTGAGAAACTAACCGGCACAACGTGGCTTAATGCCAATGAAAGCCCGTATGTTAAAAGTATCGATATCAGCATTAATGATTTAAACCGCTACCCTGATCCGCAACCGGCAAGCGTTATAAACCGTTATGCAAGTTACGCTCAGTTAACCCCTGAACAAGTATTGATGACCCGTGGTGCTGATGAAGGTATTGAGCTACTGGTACGCACCTATTGCCAACCAGCGCAAGATTCAGTTGCGCTATTTTTACCAACGTACGGCATGTACAAAGTAACGGCAGATACCCACAACGTAGCAATAAATGACTTAAGCCAAGCATTATTACTCGATGGTACAGTTGATGAAATAGTCACCGCTGTTGGTAATAGCAAATTAGTGTTTATTTGTAATCCAAATAACCCAACAGGCAGCTTAACACCGCTTGAAAAAGTAAAGGCCATTGCCACAGCACTTGCCGATAAAGCACTGATCGTTGTGGATGAAGCCTATATTGAATTTTGCCCAGAGCAAAGTGCAAGCAAACTCATCAATGACTTTGCCAACATAGTTGTACTTAGAACGCTCTCTAAGGCGTTTGCGTTAGCGGGCCTGCGTACGGGTTTTACCCTTGCCCAAGCGTCGGTACTAGCGCCAATACGTAAAGTAATTGCGCCGTATCCGGTATCAACCGTGGTTGCCAGTATTGCTGCAAGTGCTCTGAGCCCAGATGCCATTACCTCTATGCGTCGCCAAGTAAGCATTTTAAACGCACTGAGGGCAAAGCTTAAGCAGTGGCTCGAAGCCTCCCCTGCGGTATTACAAGTACTCAGTGGTGAAGGTAACTTTGTCACTCTAAAGCTAGCCGATAAAAACAGCTTTACTATCGCACTTGAGCAAGGCTTAGTGATGCGTGCTTTTACCTTATACGGTGAAAACGATTGGCTACGTATTTCAATCGGCAGTGAGCAAGAATTAGAACAAGTTAAAATATGGTTAGATGGCCTAAGTCAATCAGCCACTTTTGAAGAGCAGGAAGTATCATGAGCAACCCGTATTTATTTATCGACCGTGACGGCACTATTATCGAAGAGCCAATCACCGACAAGCAAGTAGACAGTCTTGAAAAGCTGGCGTTTTTACCTAATGTGATCCCTGCTCTATTACAATTGCAAGGTGCGGGTTATCGTTTAGTGATGGTGTCAAACCAAGATGGTTTAGGCACAGATAGTTTCCCAACCGCGGATTTTGATATTGCCCAAGATAAGATGATGGCTATTTTATCAAGCCAAGGCATTAAATTTGATGAGGTGTTAATTTGCCCACATTTTAATGAGCAAAATTGTGATTGTCGTAAGCCAAAAACAGGTTTGCTTACCGAGTTAATGCGTTCAGGCAAAGTCGATTTAGCACGCTCATTTGTGATTGGCGATCGCCAAACAGATATTGGTCTTGCCCAAAACTTATGCTGCGAAGGCATTTTGTATGACGGTGACTGGAACGCGATAGTTACTAAGTTGACCACCGCCGACCGCCAAGGCCGCGTTACTCGCAATACCAAAGAAACGCAAATTGATGTCAAACTCAATTTAGATCAAAGTAAAAATGGCGAGATCAGCACAGGCCTAGGCTTTTTTGATCACATGCTTGATCAAATTCGCACCCACGCCAACATTGGCCTTGATATTCAAGCCCGTGGCGATTTACACATTGACGAGCACCACCTTGTTGAAGATATCGGTATTGCCCTTGGTTTAGCCCTTAAGCAAGCCCTTGGTACTAAATCGCAAATTGCTCGCTATGGGTTTGCCCTGCCAATGGATGAATGCAAAGCGGAAGCGCAAATCGATTTATCGGGGCGTGCCTCATTTGTATTAAACGCCAACTTTAGCCGTGAAAAAGCCGGTGATTTAGACGTACAAATGGTTGAGCATTTTTTCAAAAGCTTAAGCGACAATGCAGCGATCAGCTTAATACTGTCGGTTAGCGACGGTAACTGTCATCACCAAGTTGAAGGTTTATTTAAAGCGTTTTCTCGCGCTTTACGTATGGCCATTGCCGCTGATACCAGCCAACAAACCGCCAGCTCTAAGGGGTGTTTATGATTGCCATCATTAATACCGGTTGTGCCAATATAAACTCAGTGCGTTTTGCTTTTGAACGCCTTGGCCAAACGCCTGAGGTTATTACCTCACCAGAGCAACTTAAAAACTTTGAACGCGCCATTTTACCCGGAGTTGGTCATGCATCAGTTGCCATGAAGCGCTTAGTTGAAGGCGGCTGGCAACAAGCGATAAATGACTACCAACGCCCGCTGATGGGGATTTGTTTAGGTATGCAGCTTTTGTGCGACAGCACTGAAGAAGGTAATGTGCAATGTTTGGGTAAAATCCCAGGGCAAGTTAAAGCGCTGGATGTGGGCAGTTTAACCTCGCCGCACATGGGCTGGAACAATCTTACCGTTAACCGTGAACATGCGCTCACCAAAGGCCTTGATGCAAACGACCAAGTGTATTTTGTACACAGTTTTGCCCATACAGTAAATGACGCAACACTTGTTAGCGGCGAATACGGGCAAACATTTTCGGCGATTGTTGCCAACGACAACTACGCGGGCATGCAATTTCACCCTGAGCGTAGCGCTAAAGTCGGCACTCGGTTATTACAGAACTTTTTAGACTGGCAAGTTTAATCAAATATTTATAAAGAGAATTCAAGTGATTATTCCAGCATTAGATGTATTACAAAATCAAATCGTGCGTTTATACCAAGGTAAGTACGATACTGCGCAATTTTACCCGTTTGAGCTTGGTGCGCGCTTACAAGAGTACGCACAAAGCGGCGCAGGTAAATTGCACCTTGTTGATTTAGAAGGTGCACGCGATCCAAGTAAAAAACAATGGCAACACATTCAAGCAGCCACTAAAGCACTTAACGTGCCGTATCAAGTCGGTGGCGGTATTCGTACCGAGCAAGACGTAAGCGACTGGCTTAAAGCCGGCGCCAACCAAGTGGTGATTGGCTCTATGGCGGTTGAAAAACGTGATGAAGTGAAAGGCTGGATTGAAAAATTCGCTGCCAAGCACTTTGTTATCGCCCTTGATGTTAATAAAACCGACAATGGCTGGGCGCCTGCCACTCACGGTTGGTTAAGTGAATCTGAATTTGGCTTATTTGAATTAGTCGATTTTTATGTGTCATTGGGTGTTATAGACTTCCTATGTACGGACATCAGTAAAGACGGCACCATGACCGGCCCTTCGTTTGCACTGTACCAAGATTTAGCGAACCACAACAGCGACATCAAAGTACAAGCATCTGGTGGCGTAAGCTCACTTGATGACATTAAAAAGCTCAAAGAACTAGGCGTAGGTGGCGTTATTTTAGGTAAGTCATTACTGGATGGCGCATTTAATGTTGAGGAGGCGCTGGCATGTTATCAAAACGCATAATCCCGTGTTTAGACGTTAAAGACGGCCAAGTAGTTAAAGGCGTTAAATTTAAAGGCCATGAAATTGTTGGTGATATTTTAACGCTTGCGCAAGCTTACAGTGAAGCGGGCGCAGACGAACTGGTGTTTTATGAAATTAGCGCCAGTGTTGAAAAACGCCTACTCGATGTGAATTGGGTAGAAAGCATTGCTCGCCATATTGATATTCCATTTTGTGTTGCGGGTGGTATTAAATCAGTTGCTGATGCGGCGCGCGTACTTGAGCGCGGCGCGGATAAAATCAGTATCAACAGCCCTGCTATCGCCCGCCCTGAGCTTATTAAAGAACTACACGATGAGTTTGGTAAGCAATGTGTAGTGGTCGGCATTGATAGCTTTTATGATGAAGCAACCGGTGAATACTTGGTTTATCAATTGACTGGCGATCCGAACGCATCAAGCCGTACCCGTTATAAAACCGAGGAATGGGTGCAGCGCGTGCAAGACTTAGGCGCGGGCGAAATCGTACTAAACTGCATGAACCAAGACGGTGTACGTAATGGTTACGATAACCAGCAATTATCTAAAATGCGTGCTTTATGTGATATACCACTGATCGCCTCAGGCGGCGCTGGCAGCATGCAAGATTTTGTCGATGTATTTCAGCAAAGCCACGTTGATGGCGCACTGGCAGCCAGCGTATTTCACAAAAATGTGATCAATATCGGCGAATTAAAACAATATTTAATCGATAACCAAGTGGCGGCGCGACTATGCAACTAACCAAACAAAACCTTACCCAAGTTGATTTTGCTAAAAGCGAATTGATCCCTGCCATCGTGCAAGATGCCCGTACTGGTGTGATTTTAATGCAAGGCTTTATGAATCAAGAATCGCTGGCAGTGACCTTTGAAAAGCAAAAAGTGACGTTTTACTCGCGTTCAAAAAACCGTTTATGGACCAAAGGCGAAACCTCTGAGAATTACTTAGAAGTGGTGTCGGTGCATACTGATTGTGACTACGACTCTATTTTAGTGCTAGCCAAACCACTTGGCCCTACTTGTCACTTAGGCACACAAAGTTGCTTTGGTGATGCTGCCAAACCGGCATTAAGCTTTTTAGCCCAGCTTGAGCAAGTGATTGTCGCGCGTAAAAATGACGACCCCGAAACAAGCTACACTGCCTCTTTATTTGCAAAAGACTTAAGCCGCAGCTGCCAAAAAGTAGGCGAAGAAGGCGTTGAAGTTGCACTTGCTGCGATGAAACACGACAACGAAGAGCTCACTAATGAGTCAGCTGATTTGTTATATCACCTAATCGTGTTACTACAACGCCAAGGCTTAGAGCTGAAAGACGTGGTTGCGTGTTTGCAAGGAAGACATAAGTAAGTTTAACTAACTTGCTATTAAGCGCTGAGTGTTGCTCAGCGCTTTTAAGTGAATTACTCACAAAGAGGCCAAGAGGCGCTGCGCTTAAGAGAAATTAAAAAGTAATTACAAATTAAATGCTAAGCCTCGACACATAGCTACCGATTATAAAAACCGAGAAGCTAAGTAAGTTTTTTACAGTCTAGATCACGCTATGGTCTCAAGACCTTTCTTTTGGGCTAGTGAGAGCATTTTTAACGCTGCGCCTCTTGGTTTACTTTCACCTTGTTCCCATTTCTTCACTAGTTTATCACTAACATTAAAATAGCGAGCGAATACTGGTTGGGAAAGGTTATTTTTTTGCCTAAGACTTCGCACTTGCTCGGGTGTAAATTCATGTACCGTAGTTAAGCAAAGAGCATCAAACTTTCGCATGGTAGTCTTATTAATTACCTTAGACTTTTGCAAGCCTTTCGCAGTTTTATGTACTGCAGTTAAAATATCACTCATAATTTACTACCTCAATCAGCTCACCATCATCTACTAATTGGTTAAGCTCAGTCTGATTAAACGCTAAAAACTCTTTTGCTAACTCTTTTAAAGCGAGTTTTTCTTTACCGTTGATATTAGCTCTGTCGCTTTTAGCAAACTCATACAGAAAAAAGTATTTGTCTCCTATCACAGCCCCAACAATAGTGCGATATCCTGCACTTTTCCCCTTATTTCCAACAGCAATACGTTTTTTAAAAACATTACCACCCAACTCTGCATCAAAAAGTCCTTTGCTCATCTGCTCACAGGCGTTGATAAGATCATTGTCTGATAGAATTTCTTTTTTAGTTAAAGATGCAAAAACCTTCGTTTTATAAATCAAAGTATACTCCTATAGGGTATATTTACAAGGTGTAGAAATTGCCATTAATCAAGATTGGCGCAAACATGTTTCAATACCCATATAAGATACAACCTGTATTAGATAACTTTAATTTAAAATAAAAAATTATCAAACCCTCTTTAAACCTTTCAATCACTGTGTGCGACTAAACTAAAAACACCACAAAATAAAAGGGAATAATAATGATTAACGCATTCACACGACTGACTCTGATTGGCGCGGCACTGCTATCAGCTCAAGCTTTGGCTTGGAATAACGAGATGACACTACAAGACACAAAACAGCTTACCCTTGATGCTCAATCACTATCAGCATTAAACGTTGCAGCCGGTTCGGGCTTTTTACATATCGTAGGCAGTAATACCGACACCGTAACGGTAAAGGCTGAAATTTATCAAGATGAAGCGCACGACAACTACTGCCTTGCTTTAGATAAAAGTGGCAACTCAGCAAAGTTAACCGCGAATAATTGTGACAGTAATAATGACCAACCAACGCGCATTGATTTAACGGTTTCAATACCGAAAACATTTACCCTTGATATTACTGATGGCTCAGGTGACATTTCGATTGAAAATGCAGCTACAACCAAAATCAATGATGGCTCTGGCGCAATTAAAATCAATAATATTTCGGGTCAATTAACCATTGAAGATGGCTCAGGCGCAATCACTGCGAGCAATATTACTGACAACGTAAATATCCATGACGGCTCTGGCAGTATTGAACTGGCAAACACTCAAGGTGATGTAATTATTCATGATGGTTCGGGCAGTATCGATGTGCAAAACATTGGCGGCAACGTTACTGTGAGTGATGGCTCCGGTGGTATTTATGTCAACAAAGCTGCTAGTTTTACATTACTTGCTGATGGCTCAG
The DNA here is from genome assembly GCF_011050055.1 of Pseudoalteromonas prydzensis. GTDB lineage: Bacteria > Pseudomonadota > Gammaproteobacteria > Enterobacterales > Alteromonadaceae > Pseudoalteromonas > Pseudoalteromonas prydzensis_A. The sequence goes on from NZ_DRGM01000167.1 coordinate 51,032, forward strand.
GTAGCGTAACAATAAAAAATGTACCCGTTCAAAATCGATAAGTGGCTGCGTTTAATTAAAATAAGGGCTAGTCGTCAAAAATAGCGCTGCGGACGTTTGATATAAGTCATGCAATGATTTTATTTTCACGTCTTTAATGGCATTTTTTCAAGCCCTTAGGTATCCTTTAAGCAACTTCGAAGGATTAGCTATCACATAAGGATAGTCCACTATGAAAAAGTATTTATCGGTATTATTAACAGGCCTTATTTTATCGGGTTGTAGCAGCTTCACGACTGAGCAAAAAGCAAGCATTGATAACCTCACGCCTTGTGAAAAAATCAATGGTTTATTAGCCGCCTACGACTCACGTTTTGAGGTGTTAAAGCGCACCCGCGTAAATACAAAGTACGCAGAAACCTGGACAGCTAAATACAATCTCGTTGGTGATGCATGCCAAATCAGTGCTCTCGATGCCGATACCGTAACTTATCGTTGTCAAGATAACTACCAAGAGCAAACGCAAGCGGTGGCCATTCATCAAAAGGCGGTTGACTTCACCCGCGCTTGTTTAGCGCAAAATAACTGGCATGAACAACAAAAAGAATCTGCCGATTCATTACGTACTACCTTTGTACTTGATGAAAAAAACCCAGCGATTTCAATCCATACTGGAAAAACATTATCACGCTCAACGCCATGGTCGACCTCATTTGAAGTGGGTAAATCAGTAGCAAATAAATAGCACTAAAACCATAAAACAGGCCAGCAAATGTTGGCCTGCTTGGCTAAGGATTTATGAATTCAACACCAAAAAAAAGTTCATCGCTATTAAAAACCGACTGCATTGGTAAATGCCACCGCCTCAAGGGCTATTGCAGCGGCTGCGGCCGAACTAGCGACGAAATATTTGACTGGATCATTTTATCAGACCAAGAGAAACAAGCTATTTTAGATACTCCCAGAGAGGATGTTAATAATCCATAACTTATTAAGGTGCATTACGTTGCGACGGATCGCGTTTAAAGTCTTTAATTAATTGCTTAGGATCAAGTCGCTCGCGTTGCTTACTTGCTGTCTCAGCCCACCACAGTAACTGATTAAACGACCGCGAAAAATATTCGCGCCATGATGCTTGCTCTGCCTCATTGTTTGTTTCACCACTTTCAATAAATACATCCTGCGCTTTTGGCACATGGATCATAGCTGACACCGGCAAACAGCCAAGCTCACTTAAAAAGCTGCGCATCCCAACAGCAGCGCGCACCCCGCCCCACTGCCCTGCAGAGTACGTAACAATAGCGCTGGGTTTATAAGCAAATAAAGAACTACCAAAGTGGTTTAACAAATTAGCTAATGCCGGACTCATTGAATGATTGTACTCAGGGCTGACCATAATAAACCCATCGCTGGCTGTAATTTTTGCCGCTAGATCATCGAGTTTTTTAGGTACCTCGGCTTGTGAATAAGCAAAGTGCGGTTTAAATATAGGGTCAAGGTCGTAATCTAGCGGATCTATCAGTTCAATATCATGGTCACTGTATTGCTCAAGCAAACAGCGTTAGCATGCCTTGGCAACTCTTTCACCGAGACGTGCCGGCTTAGGTGGCGAACTATTTCGAACTGAACCTAAAAAAATCAATAGTTTCATGTACTAGCATTCCATTTTATTTAAATCAATATACGAATATAAACGTAAATTTGTAAGGTAGGTCGTAAATAAAACCTACCTTACAAGCAAAACACAAAATGCATGGTTAAACATTAATGTGGATCACGCTTTAACCCAATAGCTAACGTTACTAAGCTTTATCGAGCGCTTGGCTTACATCAGCAATGATATCGTCGATGTTTTCTATCCCCACCGATAAACGAATTAAATCGCGGCTAACTCCTGCGTTCGCCAGTTCTTCATCATTCAGTTGGCGATGTGTAGTAGATGCTGGGTGGCAGGCCAGCGATTTGGCATCGCCGATATTTACCAAACGTAAAATCATCTTAAGGGCGTCAATAAAGCGTGTGCCAGCTTCAAGGCCGCCCGCTATACCAAAGCTTAAAATACCCGACGCTTTGCCACTGGTGGTTGTTTTACTCATTGAGTGATAGGGACTTGACGCTAACCCCGCGTAGTTTACCCACAATACCTTGGGGTGATTCTCTAGATATTCAGCAAGCTGTTGCGCGTTTTCACAGTGGCGCTGCATTCTTAGCCCTAAAGTTTCAAGGCCAATTAAAATGTCAGAGGCGTTTTTAGGCGCAAGCGCGGCACCGGTATTTCTCAGTGGTACAACGCGGCAACGGCCTATAAACGCCGCTTCTGCAAAGGCATCGGTATACACTACATTATGATACGACGGATCCGGCTCATTCATCATCGCAAAACGAGTGGCATTAGCTTGCCAGTCAAACTTGCCCGAATCAACAATCATGCCGCCAATCGCCGTACCATGACCGTTAATATATTTAGTAAGCGAATGCACCACAATATCGGCGCCTAGCTCAAATGGCCGGCATAAATACGGCGTTGCTACCGTGTTATCTACAATCAGCGGCACGCCTTTGCTATGGGCTATTTTAGCTAATCGAGCGATATCAACAATATTCCCTGCAGGGTTACCAATTGATTCACAAAAAACTGCGCGGGTATTCTCATCAATCGCGTTTTCAAAACCGGCAAAGTCATCGGCTTTAATCATCCGCGCTTCAATACCTTGGCGCGGTAAACTATGGGCAAATAAGTTATAGGTACCGCCATATACTTGGCTGGTACTGACAATATTAGTGCCCACTTCACATAAACATTGAATCGCGTAAGTAATAGCCGCCATGCCAGAGGCCACCGCCAGTGCTCCAATGCCCCCTTCCATGGCTGCAATACGCTGTTCAAGCACCGCATTAGTCGGGTTCATTATGCGGGTATAAATATTCCCAGGTACTTTTAAATCAAATAAATCAGCACCATGCTGAGTATTATCAAACGTATACGATGAAGTGTTGTAAATCGGCACCGCCGCCGATTTAGTTGTAGGTTCAGACTCGTAACCGTGATGCAGCGCTAAAGACTCAAGTTTCATAATTATTTCCTTCAATTAATTTGCCACTAAGCTAGCATTTATTGGTTATAAAGTGCACATGAAATAGATTAAAAGATGTTGAGAAAAATATTCTTTTAATAGAGGCTGATTTGAGCAAATTGTAGACCTAGAAAAAAAGAGTGTTGTTTAAATCTTTTAAATTCGGTTTAAGGATCCACAATAAACGCAGAGCAACGCAGGAAAGCTACTAGATCCGTTTCTCAAACTGAAGATGAAAGGCATAGCAAATACAAAAAAGCGCTTTGCATTAAAGTAAACTTCCAGCGATTTACTCACTGCTTATTTCAAGATTTTGCTAGTCACAGCCTGACTAAAACAATATTATTTCAGTCAGCTATGTCTTAATATTTAAATCAATTAAAAAGAAGAAACCTTGAAAAGCTACAATAAAAATAAGCACATCTGGATTTATCTAGCAATACTCTTAGTATTATTTTTATTCATTGTGGGCTATTCCTACAATCCCCCTTCAGAAGGTTCGCATTCTGCAAAGCACATTAGTGATCATTTAGAGCCATTATCCGCCCCTCCTATACCAGAAATCATTGCTGCTAACTTAACCGATAGCAAAGATGTTTCGACACAGCAAAATGAAGCGCACACAAATGATATTCAGCTGATTGTAATGCAAAGGACACAATGGAAACAGCAAGGCCAATTTAAAGAACACTTTAAAAACCTAAAAGTTGCAGCCGAGAATGGTGATATTGAAGCAAAATATATCATTGCAGCTAACTTAAGGTATTGTTTATCAGCGCCTATTGATGATAATGCCTTACACCTAAAGTTAGAAACAGTAGCCCAATATAGTGATGCAGGCGAAGCCATAGATAACACTCTAGAGAAATTTGAATATTGTACGGGCATTAATGAGATTGCACGCCGCCAATTTTATACATACCTTGTAGATGCAGCGCAACATGGCTCTGTTGCAGCACAAGAAACATTTGCAAATCTTACACCTGAGTTTTATATGAAATCACAAGGGTTTGAAACTCTAAACAGAGGTGAATACATTAAAAAACGCGATACATATAAACTACAAAAAGTCGCTTTTTTAGAGCAAGCAGCTCAACATGGCAGTGAAAAAGCATTAATGGCACTCTCTGATTTGTATCATTCACAACAACTAACTGAAAATAGTTTAGCTAACGCTTACGCACTAAATCGTTTAATGATGGAAATTACTAACAACAACGATCTTTATAACCGTTATGCGTGGTTTGAACAACGACAATACCCACAACTTTCAGCCGATGAACTTGCCAGTGCACAAACCATGATAGAAAAATGGCAGAGTAGCATCAGTAAAAATGGCACTCTTTATCCATCTGATTAATGGTTTAGATGATTCATTTACAAAAAAAACGCTTACCGTTAAGGTAAGCGCCCTGCTATTTCACTCATTACTTATTTTACGATTTTCATTTCGTCTAATAAGTTTTGTGCATTGTCTACTTTACACGCAGCTTGTAACAAGTTAAGCAGCTCTTAAATTTCTCTTAATAACGGCGAACCCGGAATGCTAATTTGCGGTAGTTTTGCGGGTGTAACTGCAAAAGGAGTTGGAATTTTAGCTTTTAATTCGTCCGCCTTTTGGCGATTATTTTGCTGATCGTACACATAATATCTAAGAATATTTGTATAAGTATTATCCCCAGCATTTTCGCTATTGAGTAAGTCCATTGCTTTGTCATAGTCAGCAACTTCAATATACGCACGGGCTAGATTCATCAGCGAACCAGGTTGCAACTTCCCATCTAAGATATCAGACAAACTTTCAAGCTCATTTATTGCTAATTCGTTGCGCCCCATCTGCATATAGGTTGTTGCAAGTACATTCTTCAAAAAGTACTCAGGGTTACTTCCCGGTGCGTACCACTTTTCGTATGCGTCTAATACATCTTGATACTGGCCAAGCTTATGATAAATATGACTCACTAAGGTAAAACTCAGTATTTTTAACTCTGATTCTTCATAGCCAGACAATGCGCTTCTGCTTTGGTGCCACTGCAAAATATTGGCTGCGGATTGTTGTAATTGTTGTTCATTCTCACTCTTTGCGTTTTTTGCACCTTCAAGAAGTGCTGCTAATTGTGCATTATATTGTTCACTGTAGGCTTGCTGCTCGACCACTTTTGTATCCGACACTTTGTTTTTTTTGCCATCAACGATTTGTGTAGCAGCTAGCGCGCTAAATGACATCGCTGCTGTAACCAATAATAAATATTTACTTTTCATTACTTTCTCCTTGTTTAACATTTTTATTCTTTGAATATTAAAACTACTTGTATGTGAAATACTCAAAAGTGGGGGGGTAAATAGTGGCGTGCTATGTTTTCGTTTTTGTTCTGATAACAATAAGCTTGCTAAGTCGAGCTGATACTTATCGTTTAATTTTTGCATACACAGTTCATCACAACGTAACTCAAGTTGTTGCCTTGCTTGTTTTGCTAACTTTAAACACAATGGGTTCCACCAAAATATACTTTCAATCAAGCAGATCAACCAGGTCCAGTAAATATCACCTTGCTTTAAGTGGGTTAGTTCATGGTGCAACACTGACTCCATCTCGTCACGATTAGTCATTGATGATTCAAGCCAAATCACAGGGTTAAGTACACCAGTGGCAATAGCTGGCTCACCAAGCTTAGTTAAGCGTATTGGGTAAGCTTTACTAATGTGATCAAAGTGATTACTCGGTGTTGAATGTATTTGTAAGTGTTTAATAAATTTACGGTATGCAACGACACGCCAGATAAACACACTTAGGCCAATCGTGCATAGCCATAAAAATACATCAATTATTGCAGGCCATTGATAATCCGCTTGTGGCTCAGCAACAATGCTCTTTGCCCTAGTTATGTCGCTGGAGGGCACTATGTCAAATGTAAACTCTGAGACATCAATCGTATAAATTGATGAAGCGGAAAAATAATTAATTTGCGACAATGTATGCCATGGCACTAGCCAACTGAATAAGGCAATTATCAATAAATAAAAGCTTAATGCGGCAGGTGCATTTTTTAAGCGCTGTACAGTTAGCAACACACATAAACTGATCAATGAGTTGGTAAGCAAATAGTCCATCATTTGTTACTCCTATTTTTCTGATTTCTTGTCTTTTAAGAGTGTTTGTAAAAACTCAATATCATCACTATTAAGCTCTTCTTGTTTTATAAAGTGAGCAATTAAACTGCGTGAATTACCTTTAAAAAACCGACGCATAAAATTTGGTCCGGCTTGCTCTGAAAGCGTGCTTTGCGCTACAAGTGAACGATAAATGATTGCCCGTCCCTGCTGACCACAACGCTCAACTGCATTTTTTTGCTCTAACCTATCAACAATTGTTTTGACTGTGGTATACGCTACTTTTTTAGTTTTGCGCTCATCAGCCAATAGCAACTGATGAAGTTCACTTGCCGTACACGGTTCCTGCTGCCAAAGCAGTTGCATTATGTCCATTTCAAAATCACTGAGTTTCATATTTCGCCCTTATTACTACACTTGTAGTTTTAAATTTTTACAAATGTAGTAGTTAACTCTTTTAGTGTCAAGCATAAATATCGCTAAAATGGGTAAAGCAAGAGAAAATATAAGCTGATTAGGTATTGTCGTTACATCTTGCAGTACTCGAACCTCCTATCGATGCAACAAAAAAAGGCGCTTCACTGAGCGCCTTGTTAACTTACTAACTACTTATTTTACGATTTTCATTTCGTCTAATAAGTTTTGTGCATTGTCTACTTTATCCATTACCCACAGCATGTAGCGTGAGTCAACGTGGATAGAGCGATTAAGTGCTGGGTTGTAATCCCAGTCACCAATAATGCTTTCGTACACACCATCAAACAGTAAGCCTACCAGTTCGGCTTTGCCATTAAGCGTAGGTGAACCTGAGTTACCACCGGTAGTATCCACATTCGATAAGAAGTTAACCGGTACGGTATTCATGCCACCGGTGTAGTCACCAAATATTTTAGCCTTGATTTGCTGTTGCAGTTTTTCAGGCGCGTTAAATGGATCAACATCGGTGTTTTTTGCAAGTAGCCCTTCAAGTGTTGTAAACGGTGTTGCTACCAAACCGTCTTGTGGTGAATAACCGCCAACGGTGCCATAGGTTACCCGTAACGTACTATTGGCATCTGCATACACAGGTTTATTCTGCGCTTTATTGTAAGCAATAATTGCCGCCATTAATTGTGGACGCGCTGCTTGTAATTTACCTGTAAGTGCTTTGTTTTCGTCTTCTTCTGCTTTCATCACCGCAAAAATTGCTTTTGCATATTGAATGAATGGGTCTTGACTTTGTTCAAGCTCAGCAAATGATTGCTGAGACAATGCAATGCGCACGTCTTCATCATTAAGTGTTGAATTAGCATACATTTTCGATAGTAATGCACTGTGCTTGGCTTTATCAAAGCCATTTTCTAGCTTAAACACTTTATCAACCTCAGCAAAACGTTCTTGCTTTGGCAGCGCTGCGTATAACTCTAAAAAGTGCAGTAAGATTGCTTTATCAACGTTTGCATCAAAACGGCGGGTCATACGTTTTAAACCAGCTTCAAAGCGAGGTAAGTCACGCTCTTGATAACCTGATTCACGCTCGCTATCAGGTTTTTGTTGCTCATACGCTAAGCGATATAAGCTACGTGCGGTGCTGATCATTTGTGAGCGGTGCACATAGCCAAGCATACGATCACGTTCGTTATGCTGTTGTGATTGTGCCACCAGCGTTGATAAATCATTTAACACCGTACCGTATTGTTGTTTACGCTTACGATCGCTGTTAATCCAGGTTGTTAAATCTTGCTCAAACTGTTTTTTACGCTCATACATAGTGCCTTTATTAAAGCTTTCTATCATTGAGCCATAGTTTTTAATGTAGTTATTGTAGCCCGCTATAGTACTTTCGTAGGCAATGCGCGCTTTACTGCCATCTTCTGAGTTTTCTTCAATTAAAGACACATATTTTGAATTATGCTCACGCGATTTTGGATAACTGGTATTAAATACATAATCAACTTCAGCAGCAATGCGGTAACGGTTAGTGCGCCCAGGGTAACCTGTGACCATCACAAAGTCGCCCTCTTGCACGCCTTTGGCACTGACACTGAGATATGACTCAGGCACATAGGGCACATTGTCTTCGCTAAATTCAGCTGGCTTGCCATCTTTACCTACATAGGCACGATAGAAAGAAAAATCCCCAGTGTGGCGCGGCCACATCCAGTTATCGATATCGCCGCCATATTTACCTACGCCCATAGCGGGCGCGTAAGCTAAACGTACATCTTTTATTTCCAGTGATTTGATCAAGTAAAACTCTAAGCCACCATGAAATGAATACACATTACAGCGGTAGTTTTTATCTGCTTCACACTGCGCCACTAACGCTTTTTCGTTTTTCTCTAGCGCGTCGTAGCGCGCTTTTGCGCTGAGTTTTTCAGTACCTTTTATTACTTTGTTGGTCACGTCGGTAACTGTTTCAGTTACATACACTCTGGAGCCGGGTGCCGCTGGTAAGTCTTCAGCCGGCGTTTTTGCTAAAAAGCCGTTTTCTAAAATATTGTTCTCTGGTGTTGAGTTATATTGAATCGAACCATAAGCACAGTGATGATTGGTAACCACAAGGCCTTTTGGCGATACAAATGATGCCGTACAGCCACCAAGGCTTATCACTGCATTCATTGGGAACTCGGTTAATTTAGAAATCGATTTAGCGTCAATTTCCAGCCCTTTGGCTTTTAGAATTGATTCTAGATCAGGAAGTTGGTGTGGTTGCCACATGCCTTCATCAGCAAATGAGGTGCCCGAGATTGCAATAGCAAGTGTGGCGATGAGTGGTTTTAAACGCATTTTTTAATCCTTTTTATTGTTTCTAAAGTAGGTTACGCGTGAACGCGTATTAGGGTCAATATTTCTGCGACTAAAGTAAGTGTTATAGTGTAACAAAATATATAGATTTACCACTCATGCTGCTGTGTTCAACTAAACCAATATATTACTGCAATCAAATTGTCATCATTAATGGCTAGGGTTTACTTACTATTAATAAAAGGTAGCCAGCTATGCCAACTATTTTTGTGATCAACCTCGCTCGCTCAACAGAGCGATTGGCAAACAGCCAGCGACAATTAGCCGCACATGGGCTAAGTTTTGAGCGTATAGATGCAATTGATGGGGCAACGCTTACGCCAGCACAAAGAGCAATTAATTACAGTCCTAGCCTCAATAAGCAAAAATACCACTACCCGCTCAGTGCAGGGCAAATCGGCTGTTATTTGAGTCATCGTAAAGCATGGCAAACTATCGTTGATAGGCAGCTTGATTACGCTATTGTGCTTGAAGATGACTTTATCTTAAAAAATGATCTCAACCATACAATCAAAAATATTGAACAAGCACCAATAGATTGGCAGATGATAAAATTATCGGCTTATCAAAACAGAACTCACCCTATTGCCTACCAAGTTGCTTTACAGCATCACCAACACTTAGTGATCCATAAAAAGTTGATGACAGGCTGTTGTGCTACTGCAATCAGTTATCACGGTGCCAAACAATTATTAGCGGCCACGCAAGCGTTTGGCCGCCCTGTTGATTGTGATCTACAGCATATATGGGAAACTCAAGTAGCTGGCTATTCGTTATTGCCTTATCCGTTTGGCCAAAATCATGAGCAAGTCAGTGATATAAAATCTCGCAGCGCGGCCCGTGTTAAAAAGTCATTTTTAACGCGTAAACGTCAGCAGCTATCGAGTGCTGTGAATAATAAGTTTGCCACTGCAGCCTTTGTTAAACACACCAAACGTGCCTTGAGTACGAGTGAATATAAAAAAGGAGCCGCAGCTCCTTTTATCAATAACGTTTTAAAACAATAACGCTGTTATTTTTTAGCTAGATTTGGGTGCTCTACACCCATCCATGCTTTAAATAACGCCATTTGCTCTGCTGTTGCATCTTTATCAGCAACTAGCTTTTTATCTTTATCAAAGTCTTCACTGAGCACTAATGTGGTGCTTTGCAGCGCATCACGGCGAATAAAATCAATGGTTACTTTATCCCCGGCTTTAAAGGTTTCTAAGCTTGCTGTTAAATCTTTGCCGACATGCTTTTTATTAATCGCGACAATTTTATCATCCGTCGTTAAACCTGCCTGCCAGGCAGCCCCCTCACGTCGCACATGAATTAAAGTAAGCAATTCACCGCTATTTTTTGCTAGAGCATCAACACTGGCAACAGCTTTCGCGCCTTTTGGACGCGCTAACTCTAAGCCTACTTTTTTAAATAAAGCATCAAAATCGATTGCTGCGGGTGCATCAACATTAGTAGCCCACCACTGGCTGTAATCACGGCCTGTTAACTGTTTTAAAATAGTTTTCACGTCAGTTGCAGTAAAGCCATGGGGCATCTTATATTGATTGTAAAGTGCGCGATGAACATCACGGTAGCTTTGCTTACCTTGGCTGTTCTCGAGTAAATCGATATCTAAAGCCATTGAAATCAATGAGCCCTCTAAATAAATATTAGTGCTGTAGTTGCCTGCATGGTCACCACCTTGATTTATCCATTTATCAAAACTGGTTTCGCTGGCACTTTGCACTTCACGCCCTGGTGTTAATAAATGGCGATTAACCGTTTTAGTTAAGGTGTTAAGAAATTCATCGGTGGTTGAAATACCTGAGCGCACCATTAAGTGATCTTCAAAGTAACTGGTTGAGCCTTCAGCTATCCATAATAATTTATCGTAATTAATATGCGTGTAATCATAAGGCACTAAACCTTCTGGACGGTACGCTTTTACATTCCAAGTATGAATAAATTCATGGGCTGCTGTACTAATGAAAGCAAGGTAGTCTTCACGTGAGCCAAAGCGATCACGTGGGCGTTGAATAATCGTCGAATTTAAATGCTCTGTAGCGCCACCGGCACCCGATGTTGCGTGTACCATAAATACGTAACGTTGGTATGGGTAATCATCCCAAATAACACTGCCCGTTGTTACTAATTTTTTAAGATCAGTAAGCATTTGCTCAACATCGTAGTTGCCCTCGCCCCAGATCACTAATTCGTAATCGCGGCCATCCACTGCAAACTTATGTAACTCGTTGATACCTGTTTCAATCGGTGAATCAACTAATACATCGTAATCAGCAGCTTTAAAACTATGTTTCGAACCGGCATTGTCCATCCCTGACACTGAACGCCATGCTTTTGGCACATCAAGCTTAACGGTAACCGGCTCTTGACGAAATGATTCACTGAACATAAAAAAGCCTGATGCATCAATAAATGCATGGCTGTCATCAATATGACGTGCACGCATGCCAAGCTCGTTAGCGTAAACTTGGTAATCAATATTTACTTCGGTTGGCTCATCAAGGTGAACACGCCATGTACTGGCATCCACTTTTTCCCATTTTAATGCTTTACCATTTTCGTCTTTAGCCTCAAAAAAACGCACCCCATTAGCCAGATTTAAAATTTCGTAACGGCCAGTACGCCACGCGGGTAATTTTACATCTAAATGTGCTTGCGCGGTTTGCGGAAATTCAACACTCACATCGCCTAAATGATGCTCAGGCTGAGTGACAGCAAGTGAATAATTAACATCGGCCCATGCCGAGTGAGATAATGCGGCTACTACCGACAAAGCTAAAAACGTTTTCATAAAGGCTCTTAATTCTTATATGCAGTGATTTTATTGTGTTTGAGCCTAACAACGATAATCGCAAATGTGAATTAAAAGCGATAAATTCACATGCGAATAGGTTCGATGAATAAAAATCACCAACAAATGCTAAGTTTTTGACTTAGTAACTACATTTGTGCAAATTTTGTTGTAAACTTACGCCATAAGAGATTTAATCAATGGCGGTAACTATTAGTGTCACAACAGCTCGAAGTTTTAAACAAAAAACTTAAACAAGCCATTGATACTCGCATGGTGATTGAACATGCACGAAAACATCAAGTAGACACGCTTAGCAACTTTGCTGCAAAGTTATCGTTAAGTTGTAAAGGCATGGATATTGAACTTGATAATCGCTTAGCCAAGTTTCGTAGTGCCCTCACTAAAGGGGTGGATTTTGAATTATTCGCGCCCCAGATTGATGAAATTCTCACACTGCTAAAAAACCAAGAGGCACAACAGGCCACACATCAGCGTGAACTGCACAATAGTGTCCTTGATGCTGGCAAGTTACTGCAAAAAACCAAAGGGTTACCTGATGATGCGCGCAGGACTTTGCGCCATTTACTCGATCACGAACTCAATAACGTACAATCGACTCGGGATTTTATTCCGCTGCTCAATCGTTTGGTGACTATTTACCACCAAGCATTGCAAGTTAAACTCACGGTGCCTTCTACGCAACAAGCCGCAGTGCAACCTGCGCTTGCCAAAGAACTGCTTAATTTAGCAAATGATTTGGTATTTGAAGATGAAGCCGCAGAGCAAGTAAAAACGATTAAAAATAATATTTCTGAAACCGATTCAGTCGACAATTTATTAACCGCTGCAATTGATATTATTAAAATTGTTGCGGGGAATATCAGTAAAGAACGTCAATCTGCGCAAAGCTTTTTAGTTTCGTTAAATCAAACCCTTGAAGAACTCCACCATTCAATAGTGGCGACGAGTAAACACTCTGAAGCTATGGGTGCAGAGTTTGCGGTACTGAATAAACGCATTGAAGGTAAAATTAATAATCTAACAATACAAACCCAAAATGCCACGTCAATTTCAGCATTAAAAGCACTCGTTGATAACGAATTAAAGTCGTTAAGCCAAGACTTAATTGAAAAAGAACGCCTTGAACAACAAGACCGCGAAATGTTATTAAACAATTTTCAAGGGATCAACCACCGTATCAATAACCTTGAAACTAAGTTATCAAAATATAAAAAAAGATTACACGAACAGCGCTTTAAAAGCTTACTTGATAGCTTAACAAAATTACCTAATCGGGCAGCGTTTGATGAGCGATTTAATCATGAGTTTCATTTATTTGCTGTACAAGAATCAGATGTTACATTAGTGGTGATTGATGTTGATCACTTTAAATCTATTAATGATCAATACGGCCACAGCGCAGGCGATAAAACCTTACAAGTGATTGCCAAAGCATTGCAAATGTCGATCCGTAAATCTGACTTTATCGCCCGCTATGGCGGTGAAGAATTTGTGTTATTAATGCCTGGCATGCCTTTAGAATATGCCAGTCAAGCTATTGAGAAGTTAAGAAAAACGGTGAAAGGGATCCCGTTTAAGTTCAAAGATAAACAAGTAGAAATAACGATTTCTATCGGCGCGACTCAGTTTAAAAAAGGCGATACGCCATTGAGTGCTTTTGACCGCGCTGATGATGCTCTCTACCAAGCAAAAAATACCGGTCGTGACCGTATATGTATCAATAAATAATAGCGACCAACCACTGCTTCTAAAAGCAAGGAGAACGCCTATGTTAATACAGTTAAACCCGACAGGTGTGTTAGATTTACTGTCGCAACTCGAAGTTGATTTATTAGAACAATCGTCCACCAGCGAACGGTATAAGTTATTTAGAAATTGTGCGTTAGCTGTTCTCAATGTGGGCAGCCACACGGATTCAAGCTCAGAGATTTACAACAAATACGAAGATTTTGACATTCGTTTGATCAGTCGTGAACGCGGCATTAAAATAGAGCTACTCAACCCGCCAACGACCGCTTTTGTAGATGGTGAAATAATCACCGGTATTCACGAGCATATTTTTTCTGTTATTCGTGACATTTTGTTTATTTGTCAAAAATATGAAAAAGATTTAACCGAGCAAAAAGCCATTACGCATATGGTGTTTGATATGCTGCGTAATGCAGCTGCCCTGCGTGTTAATAGCGATCCAAGTATGATCGTCTGCTGGGGCGGCCATTCAATTAATGAAAACGAATATAAATACACTAAGCAAGTTGGCTACGAGCTTGGTTTACGTGGCTTAAATATTTGTACTGGTTGCGGCCCAGGTGCGATGAAAGGCCCAATGAAAGGCGCCACTATTGGCCATGCAAAGCAACGCAACACCAACAACCGTTATTTAGGCTTAACTGAGCCGAGTATTATTGCCGCCGAGCCACCGAATCCAATAGTAAATGAACTGGTTATCCTTCCTGATATTGAAAAACGCCTTGAAGCCTTTATACGCACCGCCCACGCCATAATTATTTTCCCTGGTGGCGCAGGTACTGCTGAAGAATTATTATATTTACTAGGTATTTTACTCCATCCAGATAACGCCAAGCAGTCATTACCCGTTATTTTAACTGGACCTAAAGAAAGTGAAAACTATTTTACTGAGCTATGCCAGTTTGTTGAAATGACGCTAGGCAAAGAAGCCCTCGATAAATTTGAAGTGATCATTGATAACCCTGAACTGGTTGCTATTAAACTAAAATCAGCAATGGCAAATGTTCGCGATTATCGTAAGAGCCAGGGGGATGCCTATTACTTTAACTGGACATTAAAAATCGTCAATGAATTTCAAAAGCCGTTCGCGCCAACGCATCAAAATATGGCCGCACTTGATCTACATTTAGGCCAAGAAAAGCAATTACTTGCGGCTAACCTGCGGCGCGCATTTTCCGGGATTGTTGCCGGTAATGTAAAAGATGAAGGTATCCAAGCAATTAAACAACATGGTCGGTTTGTTATTAGTGGGGAGCCAGCTTTAATGAAAGCAATGGACACACTACTACAAGCTTTTGTTGAGCAAGGAAGAATGAAGCTTCCTGGTAGTAATTATGTGCCGTGTTATGAAGTCAAAGCATAAGGGTTAATATATTCGTGTCAGGTCAGTTACTTTTAATCGATGCGCTTAATTTAATTAGGCGCATTTATGCAGTTGATAGTAATCAAAATAAAGGCAGTGATGAGCAAATGGTAAATACGTGCTGCGCACGGGTTGCTCATGCGTGTGAAAAACTCATCAAGATCACCCAAGCAACCCATGCTATTGCAGTATTTGATGGCGATAAAAGCTGGCGTTATCATTATTACGCGCTGTATAAAAGTAGCCGTGCCCCCATGCCGACTACGCTAAAAAATTCATTAGATAAGTTTAAACACGCGATTGAACAAACCGGCATTGTAGTGTTTGCGCCAGTGAATGATGAAGCCGATGATATCATTGCAACCTTGGCCCATAAAATGGCTGAAAATCAGTTGTACTGCACGATTGTTTCCACCGATAAGGGATTTTTACCTAGCTTAAATAGCTATATCAATGTGTATGACTATTTTAAAAAAGAGTATGTAGATCACGCGTCAATCGAACAGCGTTTTGCTGTTAAGCAATCAAGGTTAATTGATTTTTGGGCTATGGCCGGTGATAAAACCAACGATATTCCAGGCATTAAAGGGATTGGCACAAAAACAGCCATTGCAATAATCAACAAGCATACGGATATAACACAAGCCGCTGAGGATGAAACGCTATCACCCGCTGTGCGCAAAAAGTTAGCCTCGGGGATGGCTGACTATATTACTTCTAAACATTTGGTTGGTTTACGTACAGATATTAATTTAGGCTTTAGTTTAAAGCAGTTAAGGCTCAATTAATCGCATTCTCATAGCACTGAATTTGAACTATGCGTATACTCAATTTAAGTCTCAGCGCAAGAGTGTAAAATGTTTAAGAAAGTTTTTCGCTATCTCATATTAGGTTTAGGCGTGTATGCCTTGATCGCCACGTTAGTCATCACTTTTTATAAAGATGATCCACAGGCGATGCTGTGGCAAGACCGAGAAGCATTCAATAAACGTTATATCGCTAAGCTAAGTGTAGCAACACCGACGACCTTAAACACTGTTTTAGAGTATTTAGGCAGCCCCGATCTAACCTACGCTAAACGTGATAACGACCAAGTGTGGCAAATTATTTTTTACCGTACGCAACATGTCAAATCAGATGGGATCACGACAATGGACGAATGCACTGGTTTATTGTTTAAAAATGGTGAATTAATCTTGTGGGGACCAAGTGCATTTGATGTATTTGAGCAGCACGGTAGTTGATAAGCCATGGATAACCCCTGCGCGCAAGACCTAGTAAGCCTTTTTGAAAAAACTCATCAAGTATTACGGTTTTATCATAATAAAAGTCAATGGCCACAGATTTATCCGCTGTTAAGCCAACTCGCTGAACAGTATTATACACTCTATAATTCACACCCAAATGCAATGCAAGCGCAGCTCGCTCTGTATCTAGATAGCCACGGCTACACAACAAACTTAGTAGTAAATCAATGTGTGATAATTAGTGCGTTGTGCCATTCTTTGAGCTACGACAGTAAAATTACACAACTCCTAATTTGTGTGTGTTTAACGAATTATTTATGTGTGCAAACACAAACCAATAAATTGGCCCTGCGCCAACCATTGAACCTACAAGAAAAAAAACAGTGGCAATCTCGTCATCAGCTGGCAGTAAAATTACTGCAATCGGCTAATGTGCCAACAGAGCATATTGCGGGTATTTTAGCGCGCTTAAATAAATATAAGCAGGCGTTGTTAAGTACACCAAAAATCATGATTTACGATGGACCCACTACCTTAGTTGCGTTGGCAAATATTATGGCGATGAACATTACCTATCGCACGCAAAATGACCATATTGATATTTACAAAGCAGTGGCTGATATTTATATCCGTACCCCTAACCTTTTTGCTCAACAGGCATTAAAAGCGTTAATTGCTCATATAGGCCCCTACCTGCCAGGCTCTTTGATCCATTATCATGATCAGCAACTGACCTATATTGGCAAGGACTCCCGACAACGTCATTTGTTGATTGCGTTAAATGAACCACAAAAAACTAAATGGTATAGCGTAAAAGCCCGATTAGAATCGAATGCTAAACAACGTCCAAGTCAAGATAAACGATTGTTGTTCAGCGTGTGGTTCAATGAGCATATAGTGCTGCCTGTCGAAGTGGTTAACTTTGAAAAACAGCAGTTATTAATGTTGATAAGCCAAGTTAAAATACAAACAGAATATTCATACGGTGCACTTGCTAAATTGCTCAATAATCATTCTGCAACGATTGAATTACTCCGTGAAGCAGTGAAACCTTATAATAAAGAGCATCTACCGGGTAAAGACTTACGCCATTGCTTATCAATGGTGGGGTTATATAATGCGCCAGCGATCATTCAACAAGTGCTATTTGAGCAACTCGTAAATCACCAAGCGCATCCGCTGATGCAGCATGTACAGTTTCGCTTGCAGGCAATTATCCGCTTGTTAAATCTGCTCGTCAGTCATGATAAGCATAATCAGTTCGAGCATCTTGCGCTGCCGGTTTACGGCTATGTAAATTATTTAATTGAGTACTGTAGTACCACAATTAGTCGTAAAACCTTGTATGAAAAGCAGCTAAAAAGTGATGTAAGCATGCCATTTGCGTGGTTATTTGGGGTTACTATTGATGATAGTGAACAGCTAACTGCTTATTTGCTTGAGCTGTTAGGTGATAACCCATGGACGCACGCTTTATTAGATGCAGAGCAACAACAAAAACAACATTTATCTGCAGAGGCGCAATTATGGGTTGCAATAAAGCTCGTCGTTACTAAGGTATTTCAGCCAGACGCAATACAAAGTAGCTGGCAAACACATACTTTTGAACAGGTGCTAAAACGCCTTGATTGGCAATCAAGTGAACAGTTTTATACCCAGATACCGAGCTTAGGTTTAAGTAACAGTGTATGAATACTTATTAGACATTGTGACTAATTTAGCGCGTTTTCGCGGGTTTTACTGGCAAAAAGTTGAATAAATTGCTATAAAAGCCGCTTACATTTTCAAACTCATTCACGTAAATGATCTAACAAGTTATCGCTGTTTAATAATGCGACACATTTACGTGCATTTCTAACTCGTAATAGGAAAAGTTCATGGCCAAACAAACCATCACAGTGATCAAAGGCGACGGCATCGGTCCGAGTATTATTGATTCAGCCCTTGAGATCTTAACAGCCGCAGGGTGCGATTTTGATTATGAATTCGTTGATGCAGGTCTTGCAGCCCTAGAAAAAACCGGTGAATTATTACCACAAGATACCATTGATACTATTGCGCGTAATAAAATAACTCTTAAAGGCCCACTAACAACACCAGTTGGTGAAGGTTTTACTTCAATCAATGTAACCTTACGTAAGCAATTTGGTTTATATGCCAATGTTCGCCCAGTAAAATCATTTGTTGGTACTAAAGCACGTTATGAAGATATTGATATCATCACTGTACGTGAAAATACCCAAGGTATGTATTCTGGTTTAGGCCAAGTAACCTCTGAAGATGGCAACGAAGCACAAGCGATGTCTATGATCACCCGCGAAGGTGCTGAAAAAATCGTTACTTTTGCCTACGAGCTTGCAGTACGTGAAGGCCGTAAAAAAGTAACCGCGGTTCATAAAGCTAATATTTTAAAATCAACGTCTGGTTTATTTTTAAAAGTAGCCCGTGAAGTTGCAGAGCGTTACCCTGAAATTGAATCAACTGAAATGATTGTTGATGCAACTTGTATGAAACTGGTAATGAACCCAGAAGAGTTTGACGTTATTGTTACTACAAACCTGTTTGGTGATATTTTATCAGATCTATGTGCTGGTTTAGTTGGCGGTTTAGGTATGGCACCTGGCGCTAATATCGGTGAAGATGCAGCTATCTTTGAAGCCGTTCACGGCAGCGCACCTGATATTGCAGGTAAAAATTTAGCGAACCCAACGTCTGTAATTTTAGCATCGATTCAAATGCTGGATCATTTAGAAATGGGCGACACTGCAGAGCGTATCCGTAGTGCTGTAGCAGATGTGATCAAAACAGGCGATCGTACTACACGCGATTTAGGCGGCAGTCACGGTACAACTGATTTCACTCAAGCTGTTATCGACCGTTTATAAACTAAACCTAGATCATTAAAGTTATCATAAAAAGCCAGTGTTTACTGGCTTTTTTGTCACTTAATTATGCTTGGCTCTTCCTCAGTAAACCGAGCGGTAGCAGTAACAATAACCAAAAAATAGTTCCGCCACTGGAGCCTGAACTAGTTACTTGTTTTTTTACTGCCACTTGAAGTTCAATTGCTGGCAGTGTTTCCTTTATACCGCTAACAGATGTATCGGATACCGTGAGCGTGACGATGTAATTGCCTTATTGGCTGAATGTATGGGTAGGGTTTTGTTCGCTGCTTTGGCCGTCGCCAAACTGCCAGTTAAAACTATCTGTTGGGGTTAACGCCATACCTTTAATTTCAAAACTCGCTTCGAGATCATTAATCACGGCACTGATCCCCGATTGCGGCGTATAGCCTAACTTTAACTCTATTGAGCTATTATCTACAGCTTGATCAACGATAGAAAAATTAAAACCAAACGATGAAATTTTCACCCCGGAGGCTGGTTGTTCAGCAAAACTGTAATCATTATTATCATTAAATGCTGCTATACCTGTTAACTGCGTATCACCTAGACCTTGGCGCTGCTCATAAAGACTAAACGCGGCATCACGTAATTGGATTGTGGTACTGGCAGGTGCGCTGCTATGCCCTTTTGCTATAGCATTCTGATCAGCATCAACAACCAAGATAAACCCTTCACCAATATGCTCTGGAGTATTATTATCTGAATATTGTTCGTTTGCAGACCAAAGCAATAAACCCGGTGAATACTGTTCAACTTGTAAACCACTATCAATTCCTAAATGACTGCGTAATTGTAAATAGTAATGTTGTGGCTTGGCATAGGTGTACGCGCTAACACGACTAAAACCATTTAGCTGCCCAGACGATACTTGCTCTGCATTATCTTGCCAAACACTGCTTGCGGATCGGACTGGTCATTAAGTTGCCCGCGTTTATCTAACCAATAGAGGATCCGCTCTTTGTTGATTACACCAATGTCGGTTGGACTGCTTGATTGCGGTTTTGCCACAGTCGGTTGACTTAACGATGCCAAGATCAAGGCGAACAACAATGGGACGTATTTCACGTTATCACCTACTTACAATTTTGTAGCTGCTATGATAGCGAACAATTTAAAAAGGTACATGTTATTTTATGACACCAGCAACAAAATAACTCGCTTACGATAAATCGCATAATTTCTTTTGTTTTTGTCATTTTAATTACAAATTAAAGCAACTTTAAAATAAAAACACATTTAATTTGCAAATTTAATGCAAGTTTTCAAATTCCCGGTTGACATCGAATAGCAAAAGCTTTAAAAATAAGGGTATTAAAATTAGTGAATGAGTTGTGCTCTTTTAGTAGCGCAATGTCATAAGTCATTAAAGAACTTATAACAACACAAATAGAAGCAAAATAGCGCTATGAATAATCAACGTCACCTTGTCAATGTACTCGTACTGGTCTTAGTCTTAAGCCCAGCGGGGATGTATTAGAAGGTGAACACGCTTTTTAAAAACCCCCGCCTTTAGCGGGGGTTTTTTTATGCATTTAAAATACAATACCATTGCGATTAGAGAGCGAAAGAGTGAACACACTTAATCGGTTATTTTAACAAAGGTATTAGGCACGCAGAGGAATGAGGATGAGTACACAACAATATAATGGCTCCGAACTAGTTGTTCAGGCATTAACAGCATTGAAGGTAAAATATATATTTGGCTACCCCGGTGGCTCGGTATTAGATTTGTATGATGCATTATTTCAACAAGATGATGTTGAACATATTTTAGTGCGCCATGAACAAGCTGCAACCCATATGGCTGATGGTTACGCCCGCGCCACAGGCGAAGTGGGCGTTGTTTTAGCAACTTCAGGCCCTGGTGCTACCAATTGTATTACTGGGATTGCAACCGCCTATATGGATTCAATTCCAATGGTAGTGCTATCCGGTCAAGTACCCACTAACTTAATTGGTGATGATGCGTTTCAAGAAACCGATATTATTGGTTGCTCTCGACCTATCGTTAAACACAGTTTTAACTGTCGTAGCGCAAAAGATATTCCAACCATTTTGGCTAAAGCTTTTTATATTGCCAGCACAGGCCGCCCTGGCCCTGTGGTTGTAGAATTACCAAAAGATATGTTGAACCCTGCCCTTAAATTTGATTTTCAGTTCCCTGCAACAACCGATCTTAGAACCTACAGCCCAAATACCAAAGGCCACCCAAAACAAATTCGCAAAGCAGTCACGGCTATCTTAGAGGCAAAAAAATTAGTCATCTATTCTGGTGGCGGGATTGTTATTTCAAATACCTCAGAGCAATTAACCCACTTGGTTGAGTCACTCAATGCCCCAATCACGAATACTTTAATGGGGTTAGGTGGCATTTCCGGTGTTCACCCTAATTTTGTCGGCATGCTTGGTATGCATGGTAGCCTTGAAGCAAACAAAGCGATGGCAAATGCGGATGTTATTTTAGCATTAGGTGCGCGCTTTGATGACAGGGTAACCAATAACGTTAAAAAATTCTGTCCGAACGCCACCATTGTACATGTTGATGTCGATCCAACCTCGATTTCTAAAACCATTAAAGCACACATACCAGTAGTCGGTTGTTTATCAACGGTACTTGAGCAATTACAAACGGCCATAGATAAGAGCCCGATTAAAATTGACCGTAGCGCTCAAGAAGATTGGTGGCGTCAAATCATCAGTTGGCGTGAGCAAAAATGCTTAAGCTACAATCATGAAGGTGACAAAATTAAGCCACAGGCGGTAATTGAGGCAATTTATAAAGCCACCAATGGCGATGCTTATATTAGCTCTGATGTTGGTCAACATCAGATGTTTGCAGCGCAGTACTACCCGTTTAAAAACCCGCGGCAATGGATAAACTCTGGCGGCCTTGGCACCATGGGCTTTGGCTTACCAGCTGCAATGGGGGTAAAACTCGCTTTTCCAGATAAAGAATCTGTATGTGTAACCGGCGATGGTTCAATTCAAATGAACATCCAAGAGCTATCAACCTGTTTGCAATATAACTTAGCTGTAAAAGTAGTATCACTGAATAACCGCTCTCTTGGTATGGTTCGTCAATGGCAAGACATGGTTTATGGTGGTCGTCATTCATCATCTTATATGGAATCCCTCCCTGACTTCGTAAAGCTTGCTGAGAGTTATGGTCATGTGGGCATTCGCGTAAACACGCTTGAAGAACTACAACCTGCTATCGATAAAGCAATGGCGATAACTGATCGTTTAGTATTCTTAGATATTCTGGTTGATGAAAATGAACATGTTTACCCAATGCAAATTAAGCTTGGGGCAGTTGATGACATGTGGTTACGTAAAGGAGTGAAAGCATAATGCGTCGTATCTTATCTATTTTACTTGAGAATGAACCAGGCTCGCTATCACGCATCGTTGGCCTGTTCTCACAACGCGCCTACAACATCGATAGCTTAACCGTAGGCACAACGGACGATCATTCATTGTCACGTATCACCATCACCACCATGGGCGATGACCGAGTCGTTGAGCAAATCACCAAACAGCTGAATAAGTTAGTCGATGTATTAAAAATTATTGATTTGACTGAAATGGCGCACATCGAGCGAGAACTGTTATTAGTTAAAGTATTTGCCCAAGATGAAGCTAAACGTGCAGCAGTAACCCGTGTCGTTAATGTGTTTCAAGGTACGATTTTAGACATGGGCCGTAACAGCTACACATTACAGCTGGTTAGTAGCACTGATAAAATTGAATCGTTTTTAGATACTCTACGACATGAAACCGATATAGTCGAAGTCGTTCGCTCTGGTGCAGTTGGCATTGGTCGCGGTGATAAAGCACTCAAAGCATAAATGGGTGATACAAAAAAAGGGCTAACTAGCCCTTTTTTATTTAACCAATTTAATTTATTAAGGATTAACTTGATCTTTAAGACCTTTACCCGCTTTAAAGCTTGGGATAGTTGCCGCTGAAATTTGAATTTCTGCACCAGTTTGTGGATTACGGCCAGTACGTGCAGCACGTTCTTTTACAGAGAAAGTACCAAAACCAACGAGTGCAACTGAATTACCCTCTTTTAAAGAAGAAGTAACAGCACCAGTGAATGCATCAAGTGCACGTGTTGCTGCTGCTTTAGAGATTTCTGCATCAGTAGCGATTTTTTCAACTAATTGAGCTTTATTCATTTGTTAAATTCCTATTCGTTATTATTTTGCCTTCGCAAAACCTATCTTTATGCATTTTTTAAGGATTGGCAACAGCAAATTGCCTTTTTTGCGTAAATTCTTAAAAAATGAGCAAATTTTAAATAATTGCCCAAATAAATACTGATTTAAACATTAACCAACAGTGAATATAATCACTAATTAACACAATCAATATGACAATTTTTTTATCATTCCACTTTTTCGATAACTAAGGTCACTTCCCCGACCTCAATGCCAAACTTATCAATAGCTGTGCGGTTAATCAAGCGCGATTGTGTAACCAAGTACATCCAATCATCTAAATTAACTTCGATGGTGTCATCGCCATAGGGTAATTCGAGCGTATATTGCCAGTGAAACACACTGCCATTGCTTTTACCTTTGGCTAGGCCAATCACGTCTGAGGCGGTGCCGGTTAAACTATTGTCGGCGTTAATTGTTATATTCCACACGCGACGCTGAGTTTCACCATCATCGTAAACAAAGTCTTCTTCTATCACGCCTTGATTGCCATCCCAGCTAGCGTTCATATCAACCACCATCTTACGAGTTAATTCACCGCTATAATCCTGCACAACACCATAGGCTTTCAACTTGCCATTAAAAAATTGCTTAAAATTAAACTCTGGCTCACTGCCCTGATAATGTTCCACATCTGGAGCAACACAGCTGACTAATAAAATACAAAAAAGTAATGTGAATGTTGAAGTTAGCTTGTTCATTTTTGCTCCCCGATTAATTGTTTACGCATTTTCGGCTCAGAAGTTTGCGGCGATAACCAAATGGCTAAAAAGTTATCAGCAAACTCACTGTCCTCAATGCCACCCAACTTTGTATCATTATGATAAAAAGTGCCAACCCCTTGCATATCCGTGATAAATGACAGTGTTTCTCCTTCTTTGATATCAGGCCATAACGCAAGCAGCTGTTGGTCAAATTTACCAAGCAACTGCGTTTTGCCTAAATGTTGCCACTGTTCATTAGTGGCTTTAACAATGTCTTTAGCAGCAAAATCTCTTAAATAAGTTAACGATAACTTGCTCGGGTGTTGGCCAAACTGATATTGCCCTGTGGGAGTGGCAAGTTTTGCATCGTAGACATCCCAAAAATAATATTCAAAACGGCTCTGTCCTACCTGTTTAAACTCAGCAGACAAACTATTCATTGATAACAGCAATAACGGGATACTTAGCAAAGAAACGATAGATTTACGCATAACTGATCCTTTTAATAATAGCCATTGATAGGTAATTAGTGCTCTGATTGATCGCCTAAATGAAGATATGTAGCAATTTTTTTATTCACAAAAATAATGCAATTAAACATCAGCGCCCAGCTAAGGCCATACACTAACCAAAAAAGCCACAATGGCTGGGTAATAAAGAGCACTTCAAATCGCGCCCCAGCCCAGTAACTTGCCGGTGCAAACATGGCGCACATTGCAACCGATAAATACCAAGGTAGACGGGTTAAAAACTGCATTGACGTGTTTACGGTCAAAAGCAGTGCGCTCCACAGTAATATAAACCAAATGGGGTAAGGGCTTGATTTAAATCCTAGCAAACCAAGTTGAACCATGAGGTATTCAAAACCGAGCGCGATGATCAGGCCAAACAGCAAAATAAGCGAATCCTGCTTAAGTTGTTTAGATAACAGCAGCATCAGCACTAACACCGCCGCGATAGGCAAATTTGCACTGTTTTCAAGGAGTAAGGCTATAAACCAAACCCCTTGAAAAAGTGCAAAATTAATAACCGAGTGCAATATCATCCCCTGAGTGGCTAAAACGAGGTTTACGCGCCACTAAGTGTACGGTACTGGTTACTCGAGTACGAAATGCACCTTCACAGTACGCTAAATAGAACAACCATAAGCGATAAAAACGCTGATCAAACTTTACTTTGTCAATTTCTGGCCAGCTTGCGATAAACCGTGTTCGCCAATCCGCTAAGGTTCTTGCATAGTGAACACCAATGTCTTTAATACTGTGCACAACCATATCGGTTTGTTGTTTGATTTGCTTATTCATTTCGTCAATACACGGTAGGCAGCCGCCAGGAAAAATATATTGTTGAATAAAGTCTGAGTTCTTTAAATAATGCTGATAGCGTTGATCGCCGATAGTGATTGCTTGGATCAGCATAGCACCAGATTCTTTTAATAACTGATCGCACTTTTGGAAAAAGCTTGGCAAAAATTCATGGCCAACAGCTTCAATCATCTCAATTGAAACAAGCTTGTCATAACGCCCTTCGAGTAAGCGGTAATCTTGCTTCAGTAGAGTGATTTTATCTTCAAGCCCTAATTCAGCTATTTTGTCAGCCACATAGGTATGCTGCTCATCAGAAATCGTGGTGGTGGTAACATGGCAACCGTAATGGGTTGCCGCATGGATCGCAAACGCCCCCCAGCCAGTGCCAATTTCAATCACTGTGTCGCCGTGCTGTAAATCAACTTGCTGACAAATTAAATCCAGTTTATGACTTTGCGCTTGCTCAAGGGTTGCGTCTTTTGATGGGTAAACAGCACTGGAATAAAGCATTTCAGTGCTTAAAAACGATGAATAGAGATCGTTGCCTAAATCATAATGAGCGACAATGTTCTTTTTTGAACCATGTTGCGAGTTTTTATTTTTAAAGTGATTAAGACGAAAGTAGATATTGCTAAAGAATGCAAATTTCTTCTCAAAGGCATCCAGTTCAGCCTGATTGATTGCAAAAATCTCAATCAGTGCGGTTAAATTATCGCAGTCCCAATGGCCAAGAATATAGGACTCCCCCGCGCCGACGCTGCCAGACAAAGCAAATGCTTTATACATCGCAGCATCATTCACGGTTAACTGCACTTTGAGCTGGCTGTGCTGATCACCAAAATGCACAACATCATTGCCATGAACTACAGTAATATGGCCAACTTTGAGGCTGCTAAACGCACCAAATACAAGCTTTTTATACACTTTTACTAGCCAATCGCGCGATTGCCCACTTTCTAAATTGGACACTTTTTCCATAACTTCACCTAAAATTTAATTGCAGTATCTCAACTGCCGTTACCTGAATGACCTATAAAAGGCACGCGCTTACAAAACAACTTAAAAGCATGAACGTAAATACCTTTAAAAATACTCCACGTCATTGCTGGAAACTGTTTTAACAAGCGACTGATCGTTGCCTTAGTTAACGTATGTCGTTCAAGCCTCAGTGTGGCGTCAAACAACAATTGGTCATCTTTTTTATTTTCAATATGTATCATGGTGTTATCTTTATTAAAGCGGATATGCCAATGATAGTTCATATCAAGATCCATAAAAGGTGATACGGAAAAAGCTTTTTTAAAGTTCACTTTTTTTTCAAGCGGTACTAAATAGTAATGCCGTTCATTCCACGGGGTATTACTCACCTCAGCAACCATGTAAGTAAAGTCGCCCGCTGCAGTTTGATAAAAGTAGAAATTTACTGGGCTAAAATACACGCCAAAGCAACGTAACTGCCCGAGCATATAAACACCAGTAAATGAGTCTGAGACGCCAAGCTGAGCGATTCTAGCAAGCGCACGTTGGCTTATTGTTTGTTGCGGTTGTGCTGCGTATTCAAGGTAGTCTTGTTGACAAAATTTTAGTGCCTTCAATCCTTTAGTGCCAAGCCAAGGATGAACGCCGTCTAAACAATCCGGCGCCATTAAATCAACCCACATCATGTACATGGGGTATTTAAAATGATGTGCTTTAACAGCAAATCGGCGGTGCTTTACATCGCCAATATACACCGCGCTAGTCAAATTTAACTCCAAGTTGACGTGCTACATCGACCGCACTTTTCACACCATCTTCATGAAAACCGTTGTACCAATATGCACCGCAGAAAAAACTATTATTAACGCCATCAATCAACGGCTTTTGCTGCTGAGCTGCAATAGATACTTTGTTAAACACCGGATGATGGTAAGTAAATTCACGTAAAATTTTTGCTCTATCAATACCCTCACGATGATTCAAAGTCACGCAAAACTGAGTATCACTTTGTATACCTTGCAGAATATTCATTTGATAGGTAACCACTGCGGCTTTGTCAGTGTTGTCATTTAGCAAGTAATTCCAACTGGCCCATGCCGCTTTACGCTTTGGTAATAAACCCGTATCTGTGTGTAGGATCACTGAGTTTTCAGTGTATGGTATGGCACCGAGTACGCGTTGCTCGTCCGCTGTGGGGTTATCAATTAAGGCCAGCGCTTGATCTGAATGACAGGCAAAAATCACTTTATCAAACGCTTCACTGTGCCCATCAGCAAACTCGATAGCAATCATTTGCTCATCACGTTTTACCGTGCTGATATCACTATTGAGTTTTATTTTATCAGCAAAACTTTCGATTAATGGGGCTATGTATTCACGCGAACCACCAGGGATCACATACCACTGCGGGCGGTTAGTAATATCAAGTAAGCCATGATTAAAAAAGAATTTAACAAAAAATTCCACTCCAACATAACTCATTTCTTTAATACTGGTCGACCAAATGGCCGCGCCCATTGGTAAAATATAGTGATAACGAAAGAAGTCGTTAAAACCGTGTTGATCGAGCAATGCAGCTAACGTTTGCCCTTGCTGGTATTGATCCGCTGCGTGTAATGATTTACATAATTTATTAAAGCGCACAATATCACTGAGTAATTTCCAAAAGCGAGGGCGAAAAATGTTACGTTTTTGGGCAAATAAACTCGTAAAGGTATGGCCATTGTATTCAAAACCCGTTTGCTCATTATGAACACTGAAACTCATTTGCGTGGGTTGGCGCTGCACACCAATACGCTTCAGTAATTTCTCAAAATTAGGATAAGTACGATCATTAAAAACAATAAACCCAGTGTCTATTGCGTATTCACTGCCGTCTACTTGTACATCGACTGTCGCGGTGTGGCCACCAATGTAATTATTTTTTTCAAAGACTGTGACATCGTACTTTTTATGGAGTAATTGTGCACAACTTAAGCCGGCGATGCCCGACCCTATAATGGCGATTTTTTTCAACGCGTTAATCCTTTTGCAAGCTTAAGCCATAACGGTAATGGCAGTATGCGTAAACATTTCAAAATGAGGGTAAACCGATACGGAAAATGCACTTCTTTACGTCTTTTTGCCACGCCTTTAATAATATAATCAGCCGCTTTTTCAGCACTGACGGCCATTGGCATAGGAAAGTCGTTTTTCTCTGTGAGTGGCGTTTTCACAAAGCCAGGGTGCACTAACGTAACATCAATATCTTCTAAATCAATGGCTAAGCATTTAGCTAAGTAACTGACTCCCGCCTTTGACGCGCCATAAGCTTCAGAGCGCGGCAGTGGTAAATAAGTGACGCTAGAGCTGACCAGCACCAGCTGACCACCTGCTTTAATTTTAGGTAACAGTGCTTCAAGGCAATACCCGATACTGAGTAAATTAGTGGTCACTACACGGGCAAATAATTCGCTGTCGAAATTACGGGCATCGTCGATATATTCACAATTACCGGCATTTAAAATCACTCGGTCTAAATCTGGATAGGCAGCGGTAGCAAGGCGTATCTGCTGTATTTCGGTGGTATCAAATTGACATGCTTGGATATTCTCAAACTGCGCAAGCGCATTGAGTTTATCAATATTTCGACCACACGCGATCACAGTATCACCCGCACTTGCGTATTGTTTTGCTAATTGCTCACCGATCCCTGAGGTCGCGCCGGTTATCAAAGTGATCATGATTGAACTGCCCTTTTGTCTATGTATTTAATAACAGAGCCAAGGAGTGGAATATGGCGATACAACAAAGCGCCAACGTCGAAATAATCTCGATGGTTAATAATTTTCTCACCCGCAAAGCGTAAGTAGCTGTGCCCTGCAACACTTATCTGCTGTGCCCCATTGAGCTTAGGGTGCGCGTATTGCATTGTCCAATACACAAATGCTTTATCATCAGTGCTAATAGCATCGCTGATGATAAATTTGCAGTAAGACAGGTTACTATAAAGGCCTGAAAAATAGTCAGTTAATTCAGTTAAGCCACTGATCTGATGCAACGGATCTTGAAACACAATATCTTGATGGTAAATATCATCCAATAAGAATAAGTTGTCTTTATTGAGTGACTGATAAACTTCAATAAACTTTTCCGTTTTGTGGTTACCCATGTCATACCTTAAATGCGTCAAGTGCTCGTTGGCGAGCCGCTTTGTGATCTACAATTGCAGGCCAGTACTGGTTTTTATCACTTCCCTGTAGTGCTAAATAAGCATGCGGAAAATGAATATGCTTGTCCGGTACCGACGTAAGCTCTGGTATATACTTACGAATGAACTTACCTTCTGGATCAAAACGTTCACTTTGGGTAATGGGGTTAAATATTCTGAAATAAGGCTGTGCATCACAACCAGTACTTGCCGCCCACTGCCAGCCACCATTGTTTGACGCTAAATCACCATCAATTAGGTGCTGCATAAAAAAGCGCTCTCCTTTGCGCCAATCAATTAGCAAATGTTTGCTCAAAAAGCTGGCGACCACCATACGCAATCGATTATGCATCCAACCCGTTTGTAACAATTGCCGCATCGCGGCATCAACTAACGGGTAGCCTGTTTTACCTTGGCACCAAGCAGTAAACTCAACGTCATCACTGCGCCACTGTACGGAGTCATACTTTTCATTAAAGTTTTGATATTTGTTGAGTTTAGGATAAGCGACGATTAAATGGCGATAAAACTCACGCCACACTAATTCGTTCACCCAAGTAAATAAATTGCTTTTAGAGCTGCTTAACACATCGATATGCTGTTGCTGTACCAAGGCGATTAATTGATGAACGCTGACAATCCCCAAAGCTAAATACGGACTTAAACCAGATGTGCCTTTAATACTTGGTATATCTCGCTGATCTTTATAACTGAGTAACTTGTCGCTGATAAAACGACCACAAATTTGACTGAGAGACTCGTCATCAACAGGCCATTTATGGGAAGAATTATCTGTGCTAAGTAACGCTGAACCGTGCCAAGTAACTGCGCTGAACATAGTTGCGGGGCTCTGAAAATAAAAATGCGTGTCTTGATACTGCTTTAACCAAGCATTTTTAAATGGCGTAAATACTTTAAACATTTCACCACTTTGATTAACAACCGTGCCTGGCGGGGCAATCACATCGCCATCAAATAAGTTCACTGAAACGGCAAGTTCATCACACTGTTTTAAACAAGCGCGATCACGCTCAACTTCATTAATTTCATACTCTTTATTCGCATAGATGCTTGCTACAGAGTGTTGCTGGCAAAACTGCTTTAGCTGCTGCACACAACCGCTATAATCGCCACCATCAATAATATGTAATGTAATACCGTTATCAGCCAATAATTGGCCTAAGTAGGCTAGCCTACGTTTGAGTAAATCAATCTGGATCGGCGCAACAGCATGGCGCTGCCATTGTTGCTCAGTAATAAAAAAAACAGCCTCTTTGCAGCCATTTTCGATTGCTTGATAAAGGGCGTGGTTATTAAAAAGGCGCAGATCGCGCCTAAACCAAAATACAGTGTTCATTAAATTCCGTAGCGTAATTTTAGTTCGTTGGGATAAGGGTTAAAGTACACTTGCTTTGCTAAATACTCATTTGGGTGCACCTTTAAATGGTGTTTTAACAGTGTCAGTGGTACGTACAAGGGCACTAAACCACCACGGTACTCATCAATTGCATCGCGTAGTTCTTGTTTTTCAATTTTAGACAACTGTTTTTTAAAGTAACCCTGTAAGTGCATCAAAGTATTACTGTTATTCTTACGTGATGCTGGCTTTTTTAACGCCGCCATTAAGCCACTTATATAACTATCTGCAAGGGCTTCAAAATCACCACCTTCGTAGGTACCAAGTAAGTTACCTAACTCTCGATAAGCCTGATAATTATGGGCCATTAACAGGTATTTATATTGTGCGTGAAATTGTGTTAAACGATGAACCGTCACAGCTTGCTCGCGCAGTAATTGCCAATTTTTGTAGGTAAACACCCGCATTACAAAGTTTTCGCGTAGATGTATATCGTTTAGTCGGCCATTTTCTTCACACGGTAATAATGGATTGTGGGCCATTATTTGCTGAGCAAAAAAGCCCACCCCTTCGGAGGTATTACCGGTGCCAGCCTCATTGTATATTTTGATCCGTTCCATACCGCAACTAGGGCTTTTAGCACAAAAAACAAAACCGCTTAATTGTGCAGCCTGCTCTGTGGCAACTTTTTTACCGTACTCTGTCAATTGTGGGCCAACATCACCACTGCCGTCAGGACGGCACACTTTAATAGTTGTGCCTACTTTAACTTGTCTAATTGTCGGTCTTGGGATCGGTAGACCTACCGCCACTTCAGGACAAAAACGTTTATATTCAACATGTTTTGCCAACTCATCCATACAAAAGTTAGATTTTTTATGGCCGCTGTCAAAGCGTACTTTTTCACCTGCGAGGCAGGCACTGATACCTATTTTAATACTCGATTGCGCCATGATATTCCTAGTAAATATTCCTAGTAAATTAAACGACCAATTGGATTAAGTAACTTACTTAAACCTTTGTTAAAGTGTAGTGCACTGCTGACAACTGTGTAACATAAACAACCCTCTTTCGTCGTTGGGGTATGTTGATGACGACCATCTAACCACATAAAATCACCAGCAACATAATCGCCGTCTTCATCACTAAATTCACCATCAAGTAATAGGGTCAACTCAAAGCCGGTGTGGGTGTGCTCTGGGATCTCGCCACCAGCATCAATATGCAATAAGCTCGAGCGCAGCGCGCCATCTTCAAGACTGATGCGAGAACGTGATAATTTTCCCATTTGCATAAATTTACTGTGCGGAATGCGTGCAAGCGCCCGTGGTAACTGATAGCTATACTGCTTAGTGATCGCAATCGTTTGCGGCTTCACTTGATAAACTTCATCTACCTCATCATTGGCTGTGATTGCTGCCAATAATGACATCGCATCAACACTCAGCTCTTCATCATCAAACAAGTCAGGTTGAGCAAAGATTGCGTCTGCATTTTGTGCCTCTAGGCGCTTAACCTCGGCTTGGCAACATTCACACATTTCGACATGAATGGCCACGGCAACACTCAGGCTTGCTGGCAGTGACGCATTACAATACTGCGCTAATAACGCATCGCTTGGGTGATGTTTAATCATGGCGGTCTCCCATTTCATTGCGTAATTTTTGTAACGCTAAACGTAAACGTGATTTAACAGTGCCAACAGGAATATTTAACTGCTCTGCTAGTTGCTCCTGCGACATATCTTGAAAGTACACCCCTTTAACTACATCCCGTTGTGCTTGAGGTAGTTTATCCAAGTAATTTTTTATTTGTTGGGTTTCAAGGTGATCGCTAAACTCGTAGTCTGAGTTGGCGTGTTGTTCAAGCAACGGCCAAATATCTTCACTGATCTGCTCTTCTTTATTACTTTTCATTTTTCTAAGCATATCAAATGAGGCATTTCTCATTACGGTATAAACCCACGTGGTTGCGGCACCTTTATCGTTATTGTACAGATGCGCTTTACGCCATACCGAGGTCAGCGTTTCTTGCACAAGCTCCATCGCTTGCGCATCAGAATTAAATTGTTTAATACCAAAACGTTTAATTTTTGGCGAAAAATAAGCAAATAAATAAGCAAACGCTTGTTTATCACGCTTAACGGCGACGGCCGATAAAGCATCAGCGAGCTCTTTGCTCGGCGTTTCTGGCATGGCAGTATAGTTACCTGTGTTAGGTTCACAACGTGTTGCTGGTTGTTGACTTACCATCTTAATATTCCTCTTAGTTTTCTTACAGGTGCAATACGCTGCAACATTACCGAGGGATCATATTAATTAGGAAAATTCGTTATTGATCACAGTATGGAGGAAAGAGTGAATATTCGCAAAGTCAGATTTAAAGGCAAGTTGTTGTTTTTTATCAATTGAGATAGGCAAGAGCTCAAGCCACCGAGCAACAACCCAATTAAGCTCATCAAACTGAGTTTTACGGTATAAATCGTTTAATTGCGGATTACCCGCAAACAACTGCTGTAAAGCCGTTTGTAAGCATCTATCTTGATCTGCTAATTGGCGAGGCTGTTGAAACCAAAAAGTGCTTTGCGTTGCCGTTAACTGACCATAGCGTAGTTGTTGTTTATTTTGGCTGACATCGCTAATTTCAACCACCGATTTAGCGACTACATCAATCAATAGTTGCCCATGCTCATCTTGTGAAAAGTCAATAATATCAACTAAACAGCCGTACTGAGGAACATTGAGATAACTATCAACATCGTATTGACACAGTACAAATCCTTGCTCGGTTTTTAATGATTCTTTGACCATCTCAAGATAACGAGATTCAAAAATACGTAACCGCGTATACCCGCTAGGGAGAATAAACACCGGTAATGGAAAGATTGCACGTTTCATAAGGCTTACTACATCAGTTTAACTATGCATTACGTTACGTGCACCGCAGCGAATAAGATCAACGTGACTGATTATTACTTATCTATGCCCCAATTACCCTAAGTTTAACCACTGCCCCACATTACGCAGTAATTCAACTGACGCATAGGCACTTAACAGGCTCACTACTGGCGCTAACATTAAAGCTAATAATCCAAGTTCGCTGCTCATTGTCTTATCCCTCAACATTCGCAGCATTGCTAGTTGCAACCAGCTGTGGTGTGTTTACAACGACACTCGCTTCAACTCGTTGCTCGCTTTGCAGAGAAAGTAACTCGTTTAACATTTTTTGCGAATCGCTAAACACTGATTCTTTTAATTTACTTTGTAATTCATTACTCGTACTTTCAATGTAATCTGCAATGTTATTTGCAAGTGTTTGAGTAATGTCTAATTGACCGTCATTTGCACTTGCTTGTGTAGAACCAACAACCAAAAGTGCTGCAACAGATAGTTTGATAATGCTTTTCATAATGGTATTCCTTATTGTGTTAGTAAGTTAGTCGATATTACTTAATCAAAGGTTGTGCCAAGTGAAAAATAAATTTTAATGCATTGAATTATAAGGGTATTGTTAATTTAACTTTAAGTTCAGGTTCAGGTTTAAATTTTTTGACCAATAAATTTAGTCAAATTCGCTAATATTTAGGCTGTTTTTGGTGTTGATAATTTCAGCGTACACTTGTACACTGAAATCAATTCTTACTATCTATGAGTACACTATGAGTGTTGTACCTGCTTATTCTGCAAAAGAAGAGCAACTAAATGCGCTTTCACACGGGGCTGGAGTCATTTTTTCAATCTATGTGTTGTGGGAGCTGCTTACAAAATCGCAGAGCTCTGCGCATATGATCAGTGCTGTAATATATGGTGCCAGCTTATTTTTACTGTTTTTATCGTCCACGCTTTATCACAGCAGTATTAATCTGCGCGCACGGGCTATTTATAAAAAATGTGACCACTGTGCTATTTATATATTAATTGCAGGTACTTACACCCCATTTTTAGTACTGTCACTGACTGGGCTATGGTCAATTTTACCCTTAATATTTATATGGTCTCTTGCGCTCGGTGGTGTGTGCTACAAACTATGTGTAAAAAATCAAAACAAAAAAGTGTCGCTAGCGACGTATTTATTAATGGGCTGGTTTGCGGTGGCGATTATTTACCCACTGTATTTAAATGTACCGGTAAGTGCACTGTGGTGGTTACTCGCAGGCGGTATTTTATATAGCCTAGGAACACTGTTTTACAGTGCTAAACAACGCCAGTTTAGCCATGCTATCTGGCATGTTTTTGTTATCGCTGGCTGTATTTGTCATTATGTTGCGATTAGTAATTATATTTATTAAGTTACTGCCAACCATAAATGCGCATATTAACTCGGCCATTTTTAAAAATGACCCCCTCGCTTTGCAGTAATTGATATTGTTTAAGGTATTGAGGGGAACCTTCAGGAAACGATATTTTACCTTGGCTATTGATCACTCTATGCCAAGGAATAACTGAATCTTTAGGCATCAATTTTAGCAATCGCCCCACCAAACGCGCATTACTTGCAAGACCTGCCATCGCAGCAACTTGACCATAACTGGCAACGCAGCCAAAGGGAATATTCGCCATCACAGTATAAATTTTATCTTCTTTGCTTACTTCGTTGTCATTCATTTAAAAATTGTTCACTTGCTTGCTTAAAACCCTGCCAGATCGCGCGTGCAACTGGCCCGTGATGTACAGAATACTGTCTAAACACTCTAATTTGAGCACTAAATGTATGCTCTCTATCAAGTATTTCAACACGTTGTAATAGCCCTGAGTCAATCTCAGTTTGGCAATGAGCTAAGCTTATCATCGCCCAACCGGCGCCTGAAACTAAAAATGATTTTAACGTGGCTATATCGTCTATTTTCATTATTGCGGAGCCTTTTGCATACGATAGCCGCTCTGAGTCAAAACTCATCTCGCTTTCAAACATAGCTAAACATGAGTAATGCTGCAGCTGCTGATAATTAAGTTGTTTTGGCATTAAGTTGTTCGCACATACCAGACCAATATCGAGCTTACCAATTGGCATGCTCTCTAAGTCACCTGTGGCATGAAATAAATCAAACCACGGACCTATCCCTAAATCGGCTTGTGCTTTATTGACTTGCTCAAGCGCAGCAAAGCGCTTTCCACTGCTTACGCTAAACTCTGTACTTTGATACTGGGTAAAAGCATCACAAATAATATCGTTATACTTTGGCGCATGGCACAGTTGTTCGTAACAAATTTTAAAGTTAGCTTCATTACCAAGTGCTAATTCATTGGCTAACTGCGTTAAATGAGATTGCGCGTTGAGCAACAGTTGTGCTTCACGATGAAATAGCCGACCTTTTTCAGTAAGGGCTAACCGATATTGATTGCGATCGAGCAATGCGAAACCAATTTCTGTTTCAAGTTTTTTGATTGCTAACGTCAGCGCAGGTTGCGATTTATGTAATTCGCTTGCCGCTTTTGAAAGGCTTTGGGTACGCACAATAGCATCAAGCATTTTTAATTGGACAAGGTTCATATCGTACTCTCGCGCATCTTCATAACTTTTATTTATGATCTTTTTAAGATTTAATAATTTTTATTTTATATGTTTGCGGCGTATGCTGCACTCAATTTATGTGTTCATAACCACGGAGAAGACCATGAAACTGTCGCCAGTTTTAATCATAACAACATTAATGCTGAGTTTAGTCGCCTGCAAGGAAGCAAATACTGACGCAGAGGTAGCAGAACCGATCCGCCCAGTAAAATTATTTGCCATAGATACCAATTCAGACGAGACAATTCGTAGCTTCCCTGCGGAAGTGGTAGCAAATCAAGGCTCTTATTTGGCCTTTAGGGTCAATGGTGAGTTATTAAAGTTCCCTGCCCTGTCAGGTCAGCATGTTGAAAAAGATCAATTGCTTGCTAAGCTCGACCCGGAAGATTTTCAACTACAATATGAAGAGCGCAAAGCACGTTTTGAATTAGCACAATCACAACTTGAACGCGTTGCAACCCTATTCGATAAAGCTATCACTAGCCAATCAGAGCTTGATCAAGCACTCGCTAATAAACAGGTGGCAGAATCAGCCTTAAAAATAGCTAAAACTAACTTAGATAACAGTGAATTACGCGCGCCTTTTAGTGGCACAGTGGCGAAAGTATTTGTTAAAAACTATGAAAATATTCAAGCCAAGCAAAATATACTGCGCCTTGAAACACGTGATTTAATGGATGTTATTATCCAAGTACCAGAAAAGCTCATTGCTCGTATAGACAAAGATGCAAACTATCAGCCAAGCGTTGTGTTTGACGGTTTTCCAAACAAATCGTACACATTAACAATCAAAGAATTCGATACTCAAGCAGATCCTGCCACGCTCACTTACAAGGTCGTTTTTTCATTACCAGTACCTGAGGATTTTAATTTACTCGCGGGTATGACGGGGCGTGTCGATATTGATTTGAGCAAAATAACCCATTCCCAATCGCGGTATATTTTGCTGCCTGTGGAAGCGGTGTTTTCTGAACTAACTGAGTCTGCAAATAACAGCTATGTTTGGGTATATGATCCACAAACTGGCAAAGTGCATAAACAAGCCGTTACAGTAGGTCAATTGCACCGTAGTGGTATTGAAGTACTCTCCGGTATTCAACAAGGGCAAACAGTGGTTGCCGCTGGCGTGCACTATTTAGCAGAAGGGATGCAAGTTCGTCCGTGGCAAAAAGAGCGAGGCTTATAACAATGAGTTTTGCAGAAATTGCCATAAAACAAAAAGTGGTTAGCTGGATGTTTGCACTGCTGTTGTTAGTAGGTGGCGCAGTGTCTTATTTTGGCCTTGGACAACTTGAAGATCCTGAGTTCACACTAAAAAAAGCCATGGTGATCACCTTGTACCCTGGTGCATCACCTCAGCAAGTGGAAGAAGAAGTTACCTTCCCGATAGAAAATGCAATTCAACAATTACCCTATGTAGATTACGTAACCAGTATTTCATCCCCTGGTAAATCCCAGATCACCGTTGAAATGAAAAGCACTTATCGCAAACAAGACTTGCGGCAAATTTGGGATGAATTACGTCGCAAAATTAACGATAACGCTGCGGCACTGCCCAGCGGCGTTTACCCAAGTACCATCATGGATGACTTTGCTGATGTGTATGGGGTTATGTATGCCGTCACTGGCGATGGGTACTCATATGATGAATTAAAAGATTACGTGGATTACTTAAAACGTGAGCTCGTGCTTGTCGACGGTGTCAGTAAAGTGATGGTCAGTGGCGAGCAACAAGCTCAAGTAATGGTGGAAATATCAACCCGTAAACTTGCCCAGCTGGGCATTGCCCCAGATAGAATTTATCAATTATTACAATCACAAAACACGGTGTCGAATGCGGGTAAAGTGCGTGTAGGCGATGAATCAATCAGGCTGCACCCAACCGGGGAGTTTAAAGACGTAAAAGAGCTGGAAAACCTATTGATCTCAAAACCCGCTGCCAGTGAGCTGATTTATTTAGGTGATGTGGCAACGGTATACCGTGAATACGCAGAAGTGCCAAATAATGTGATGCGCTTTAATCAACAGCAAGCATTAATGGTGGGGGTATCTTTTAGCACTGGCGTTAATGTTGTTGATGTTGGCGACAACATACACGCGCATTTAGCATCACTTGAATACCAGCGCCCCCATGGTATGGAAATAAACACTGTTTATAATCAGCCTATTGAAGTCGAAAAATCAGTCAATGGGTTTATTGTTAGCCTGCTTGAAGCCGTAGCGATTGTGATCATTGTGCTGCTCGTATTTATGGGCTTTAAAAGCGGTGTACTGATCGGCGCAATTTTATTACTTACGGTGCTCGGTACCTTCATATTCATGAAGTTATTTGCCATAGATTTGCAGCGGATCTCGTTAGGTGCACTGATCATCGCCTTAGGTATGCTGGTTGATAACGCCATCGTAGTCACTGAAGGCATATTAATAAACTTAAAACGTGGGCAAACAAAAGTCCAAGCCGCAACAAATATTGTTCAGCAAACAAAGTGGCCTTTGCTTGGCGCAACCGTAATAGCTATCACCGCATTTGCGCCAATTGGTTTGAGCTCTGATGCCAGCGGGGAGTTTGCGGGGAGTTTATTTTGGGTGTTATTTA
Organism: Pseudoalteromonas prydzensis; assembly: GCF_011050055.1. Lineage (GTDB taxonomy): Bacteria > Pseudomonadota > Gammaproteobacteria > Enterobacterales > Alteromonadaceae > Pseudoalteromonas > Pseudoalteromonas prydzensis_A. The sequence continues at coordinate 89,935 of NZ_DRGM01000167.1, forward strand.
TCTCGTTATTACTGAGCTGGATCACAGCAATTACCCTAACCCCATTTTTTGCTGATTTAATGTTTAAAGAAGCAGAGCTCAAACAGCAAAGTCACGATGAAGATCCATATCAAGGCGTGATATTTAACTGTTATAAAAGCTTGTTAAGCACCGCAATGCACTTTCGCAAAACCACGCTATTGCTGATGGTAGTGCTACTTGTCAGCTCAGTGTTTGGTTTTAAGTTTATTAAACAAGCGTTTTTTCCAGCCTCTAACACGCCCATGTTTTATGTCGATTATTGGCACACGCAAGGCGCTGATATTCATGCCACTTTAGATGGCGTTGCCAAACTCGAAGCCTTTTTGCAAAAAGATGAATTAGTAGAAGAAGTTACCTCAACAATAGGGCAAGGCGCGCCACGCTTTATGTTGACCTATGCGCCAGAAAAATCATACCCAGCGTACGGCCAATTAATTATAAGGGTAAAAGACCGTGAAGCCGTTGCGACCATGATTGCCAAAGTACGAGACTATGAACATAGCCACGTGTTTGATGCCAAGCTTAAAATAAAGCGTATGGAAATTGGCCCCTCTACCGATGCAAAAATAGAAGCCCGTTTTTCGGGGGCGGATCCAGTGGTGCTTCGCCAATTAGCAAAACAAGCCAAACAAGTCTTTAGCCAAGATGCTGGAGCGTATAATATTCGTGATGATTGGCGCGAACGCTCAAAGCTGATCCGCCCACAATTGAATGAGCAAAAAGCGAGACGCTTAGGCATCGCTAAGACAGACTTAGATCAACTGTTGCTAACCAGTTTATCGGGGAAAAAAGTGGGTGTTTATAAAGATGGCACTCAACAATTACCGATCATTGCCCGCTCCCCTGCTGAAGAACGCTTAAACGTTGAAAGTCTGCGCGACTTACAGATATACAGCCCAGTATTAGGTGTATTTGTGCCAGTCACACAAGTGGTTGATGATTTTGTGGTGGAGTGGGAAGACAGCTTAATTATGCGCCGCGACCGTAAACGTACAATTACTGTTATGGCTGACCACGATGTGATCGGTGATGAAACACCGGCAAAACTATTTGCCCGAGTCAGAGCAGGCGTTGAAGCGATCAAACTTCCTCATGGTTACGAGCTACAATGGGGTGGCGAATTTGAATCATCAACTAAAGCGCAAAAAGCTATTTTTGGTTCTTTACCGCTAGGCTATTTGGCCATGTTTGCTATTACTGTGCTGTTATTTAACTCTGTTAAAAAGCCATTAGTGATTTGGGCCACCGTACCACTTGCCATTATTGGTGTAAGTGCTGGTCTACTGTTAATGAATGCAGCATTTAGCTTTATGGCACTGCTCGGCTTGCTGAGTTTAAGTGGCATGCTTATTAAGAATGGTATTGTCTTAGTGGACCAAATAAACCTCGAACTCAGTGAAGGTAAAGACCCGTACCAAGCGGTATTTGATTCAGGTGTAAGTCGGGTACGCCCTGTTGCCATGGCGGCAATCACCACTATTTTAGGGATGATCCCACTGTTATTTGATGTGTTCTTTCAATCAATGGCGGTGACCATTATGTTTGGTTTAGGTTTTGCCACTATACTAACGCTGATTGTTGTGCCAGTGCTTTATACCGTACTGTTTAAAATTAAGGTGCCGAAAAAGGCCTAGAGTAACAAACACCTCAAGTAACAGCCGTTACTTGAGGTCAACTCACGCTGGTTATTTTGTTATCGAAAATAGGTTGATAGACCCCCAATTAGCAACAAATATTGCGCTTATATAAAAAACCGCTATTACTGTAGTAACGAAATATAAAAAGTAAGCCTAACTTAAAAATGCAACAGAGCTTAAACATCGCACGAGTTGAAAAACATTTTACTCGCTACATTGCCGACATACCCTACTTGTACTTCAACAAGCACGGGGATGGATTAATTGGCATTGCTTTTCATATCGCCAATAAAACCGAATTTGCAAAATTAAACTTACGCAATAAACATACCAAACAACTTGCTGGCAGGGATGAAAAAACAGCTGAGTTTATCCGTAGCAGTCGTTTACCTAAAGGCTATGCAGTGAACTTTTATGAACCCTTTGGTGAGCTCTATTTACCTCATAGCGAATCGCTTAAGTTACTGTCAAACCGTGTTAGTGTACTCATTACTGAGCTGCAAGATAGCTATAAAAAACCCGCGTTTAAGCAGTTACCCTTAGCAGTACAACTTAGCTTATTAGATATGACATACGAGCTAAAACAGCAATCGCTTGCCGACACATACCCTGACTTTCACACCGCAATAAAACAGCAAGACTGGTTACTGGCAAGCGAACATTGCCATCGTGAACACGTCAGCAAAGCACGGAATAATAAAATTAAAAGCTTATTAAAAAACGCCGAGGCGCCGAATAAAAGCTGGCTCTATAGCCTTAAAAACTGGTTATTACAGTTACGATAAATGATAAAAAATATGTTCGCTGCAATACCGTTACTTTTTCAGGCTTAATGTCCCTGTTCGGGTAGTGGAGTTTCTTCTGGTCGGCTTGCTACTCGGTTGGCCATGTTTAGACTCAAAACGGCCTTGTTTGACATGCTTTGCAAAATCACGCTTTTTGTCATCTTCTTTACGTATAGAGCGCTCTTGTAAAGGTTTGCTGGTTTTAGCTGCTTGTTTGTTTTCATCCACCGACAACTCTTCGGTTTTGCCTGAATCGGCAATCGAGTTATTAATTTCAGCCATTTCTTGCTCGGTTAAATGACGCCACTGGCCTACTTTTAAACCTTTAAGCGTAACATTCATAATACGGGTACGTTTTAGCGTCACCACTTCGTAACCAAGGTATTCACACATTCTACGAATTTGCCGGTTCAAACCTTGGGTAAGAATAATAGTGAATTGCTGGGCACCGGTTTGCGTCACCTTACATTTTTTGGTCACGGTATCTAGAATTGGAATGCCGTTTGCCATTTTATTTACAAACTGTCGATTTAGGGGTTTATCTACCGTCACTACATATTCTTTTTCGTGGTTATTACCAGCACGAAGAATTTTATTAACGATATCGCCTTCGTTGGTTAGAAATATTAACCCTTCTGAGGGACGATCTAAGCGGCCAATTGGAAAAATACGATCTGGGTAGTTAACCGCTTTAACAATATTACTTTGAATTTTACGTTCTGTAGTACAGGTTATGCCAACAGGTTTATTGTAGGCAATGTATGCACGCTTAGGGACTTTTTTAAGTGCGTTACCATCGATCAAAACTACATCACTGCTTGCAACCTTCACACCCATTTCAGGGCGTTGGCCGTTGACAGTTACACGACCATCTTCAATATATTTATCCGCTTCGCGCCGTGAACAAAAACCGGTGTCACTAATAAATTTATTTAATCGTTTTAACTCTGTCATAGGTCACTTCAGCTTTAATTTAAAGCCGCTAGTTTAAACTAGCCATAAAAATATTGCGCCCCCTTTTCCTTAATTTTTAACCATTGACGTGAAATTGCGTGCATCACGACAATCTTCGCCACAAGGCTTCAAGTGGCCCATCGTTGTAGTAACGCGGATAAATTGCACAAACGAGTATTTGCAGTAAAACCAACCCAGTTACAAGTAACCAATAATCCAGTAGATTGAAGCTAAGTACCCACTCAGGAAAAATAATTTTAAACAATACGAACAGCATCACGGACTGACTAATATAGAGACTCAACGCCAATCGCCCTGCTGCTTGTAGTACTGGCACAGAGGCGGCTTTATTTGCACACAATTTAACTATTAGCTGAATATAGAGCAAGGCTGTAAATAGCGCTGCGAGCCAATTAACCGGCTCTTGTAGGGCATAACTTAACGGGCTGTACTGCCACTGTAACAGCAGCCGAAACAGACTTAATAACAGCGCAGCAGCAGTAATAAAAACACACGATTGTGTTGTAAAACCACTCACAAACAGTCCTTGCTTATACAGATAAATGCCAATTAGCATTAAGCCCGCCGCCATCCATAAGGTTACGAGTGGCAAGGCAATTAACATCAGCACAAACATAAGCACATTGTTAATAAACAACGCCGAGAAAGTTGCATGTAATGCCTGATAGCTATCAATAAAAGTATCTGCATCACGGCTTATTACATAACTAGGTTCAAGTAACGAAATAAGGAAAGTTATTGTTGCGCCTAGCAGTAGAAATTGCACGCCACGTTTTAATATCAGTGTCGCATCGGCGGTTAAATATTTAGCCGCTAACCACCCTGCGCAAGCATAGATCAGTAGAATATCTCCAGCCCACAGTAAAAAACCATGCAACAGGCCAAGAACAGCCAGTATTTTTAAACGTTTAATGAGCTTTTCGTGACTTTGCCAGCGCTGCCATTGAATATATAAACCGGCACCAAACAGTAAACAAAATAAGCTTCGAAAGCGGCCATCAATAAAAATAAGGCTGAAGCATTGAATAATATGATCAGAGAGTGGTGGATTAGTTAATGGTACATAACCAAATTCAAACAAGCCAAAGAAATAGACGTTCATGTACATTAAACCAAGCACAGCAACGCCGCGAATAATATCCATATTGTGATTGCGCATTAATAGCTCAACTATATTAATTGTACTGGTGAGTGTTTGACCAGTCTAACGCATCTCGATAAAGTTTGGGTAATAAATCACTGTTTATATTAATGAATACAACTGCTTGTTCCATTGCCCACCAACTGCCAGATTCATACGCTTTTACTGTTTCAAGAATATAGTATAAGGTGTTTTTTTCTTGCATTAAGGCGGCTTTGATTGGCTCTGGGAACGGTAAACGGGTTAGCAGCTGCTCCATTGTTCTATCTAAAATCGCATCTAACAGTGAAAATAAGCCCGTTAAGAAAGCACTGTTGGCTTGTGTAGGCGCGACTCTTTTTGCAATTAATTCACAAAACCGAGCACGGATAATACACATTTTTATTAATTCACTAGGTTTGCTTTGCGCAACATGTGCAGTAATAATCAGACTAACAAACTTTTTAATATGATCATGACCTAAGTACACCAATGCCTGTTTCAGTGACTCGATTTCTTTCTGAACAGGAAATACCCCACTGTTGATCAATCTCAATAACTTAAATGCGAGCGCCGTATCTAATTGAAACAATCGTGCAATTGCATTGATATCAGGGTGATCTTTCATAACTTGTGCATAGATGGTCAAGGCTAATGCATAGTTTATATCAATGTCTTTTTGTTGGATGACTAGCGGTTTTGCAAAAAAATAGCCCTGAAAATAATCAAAGCCCATACTGTGCGCCGTTTTAAAATCATCAATAGTTTCGACTTTTTCAGCTAACAATTTTAATTTATTGTGTTTTCTTAGTCTTTTTATCAGTGGCGCTATTTGCTGTAATGGGGTTATTTGAATATCAAACTTAATTAATTTAACCAGTTTTAAAAACCTTTCCCATTTTGGTTGATACACAAAATCATCAAGTGCTAAGACAAAGTTTTTATGAAACAGCGCACGACATAACTGGTAGTTTTCCTCAGTTGGTTCGATTGTTTCTAACAGTTCTAACACCACATCTTGCGACGGCAAAAATGCACACAAGTCCATTTTCAACGAATCGGGGCCAATATTAATCAATGCTTTTTTGCCGGATGTTATATGACGGGTACCAAAATTGAGCTGATTTTCCATAATCAGCTTGGCAGTCGCGACACTTTCTTCAATATCAGGAAAGTAATTCGCCGTGCTGTTACGAAACAATAACTCGTAGGCAACAACATGCTGGCGACGATTAAAAATTGCCTGGCGCGCAACAAATACTTGCACTAATTCACCCTTAAACTCAGTTATTGATCATTGCCTAGAACAAAACCAATACTAAGTAACTAATATACAATGTTATTGCAATGCATTATAGCTAGTATGATGATAAATAGCAGTATTAATTATAAAGTTTACCTAAATAATCCTTGGCCACTTGCGACCATGTAAAACGAGCCGCCTTTGCATTGCTGACAATTTTATCCCATTGTTTGGGCTGTTCTCGTCTCACTGTTAGTGCATTTTCAAAACAACTTACCAGTGCTTCACTTTGCATTTGTAAAGTGTCACCACTGAAACTAAAGCCATTTTCCAGATCGGTGATGGTGTCGTTCAAGCCGCCAACTTGGTGTACTAAACACGGTTGCCCTGCCCGCATAGCCAGCATTTGGCTGATGCCACACGGCTCAAAAGAACTCGGCATCAAGAACAAGTCCCCTAATGCATACAGTAAATCACCAACATTGTTACCATAACCTTTTAAAAATAATAAATTATTATTACGTGCCATCGCAGCAGTCATGGTGTTTTCAAGTGTTAGATCACCAGAGCCTAAAATAATCATTCGGCCTTGCTGATGCTTTAGCTTTTGGCAAAGTTCATCAAGTACTTGATGATTTTGGTAGGGTTGACGCAGTAATAAAGCTTTTTGATCGGTAAGCCGTCCTACACTTGTCACTAAAGGCCCTGTAACGGGTTGCTTAATAAATTGTAGTAACCGCTGATGAGCAATATAATAACTGCTTTGTAAATTAGCTTGTTTAGCCATCCAGCTAAACAGTGCCGTTTCTATTTGTAAATAAAGCTCTGACAGCGTGCTATTTAACTGCTCTTCGTGTGTTGGGTATTCACAGCCATTTAATATACCAACAATTTTATTATTGGCATTGGCATGCTGTAAATCTTGCTCTAGACCCTCACCACCAAAATAACCATTATGCGGTTCACTGGCTTGCAATACTTCTTTCGCGTAACTTGATGATACTAAGTGGATTTTATCGACTAAATTAATTGCACTGCGCATCGGGTTAAAGCAGTGCGGGTAACGCGGATCGCACAGCAACTCACCGTTATAGCTTAACGAAGGAAACCACGCCTCTAGGCTTGAATCATCGCCCTTAAATGGTCGTATCCCTTGTAGCGCAATATTGTGCACCGTATAAACGGTGCGTAAAGAAGAAAAAGAGGCAAAACGGTGGTCAAATTTTAATAACACCGCCACACACGCACTGTGCCAATCATGTAAATGCAATACATCAGGGCGCATGATCACACCTTGTAACAGTGCTTCACACACGCTTGCATTAAATAACGCAAACTTAGTCGCATCGGTAGCAAACGGCCGATCACCATCATCATTGCAGTACACGGCGCCATTGTGTTGGCTAAACAATGAATGCGATAACACTATTTGCCTAACTTGCTGTTGTCCTACAAACACTTGCCACACTTGAACTACATGGATACTGCCTGCAAATGGTACATTGAGGGTGCCCAATTGTATCCGCTCTAAGGCACTAAAACCATAATCAGGGATCACCACATCGACTGTTAAGCCTTGCTCTACCAGAGCTTTTGGACAGTCCCTTAGTACATCAGCAACGCCCCCGACCTTGGCATTTGGTAAAGCGTCATTTTCGGCCGCAACCATTAATACATGCATCTTTTTCTTACTTCCTACTACTTAAGCTAACTGTTTACTCTCACGATCGAGACGTTCAAGCTTTTTTGAAAGCTCGGTGAGCATTTCTCTGGTTACTAACACTATGCCCTTTTTAGATACTCTAAAGCCATTTTCTTCATCTGCTTTACGGTCAAAGCCAATTTCAACACCGGCTGGCACTTCACAACCGCGGTCAATAATAGCACGGCGAATACGGCAATTACGTTGAATAATCGCACCCGGTAATATCACTGACTCTTCAATGACGCAGTATGAGCGAATATGTACATTGGAGAACAATAACGATTTTCTCACCACTGAGCCCGAAATAATACACCCCCCCGATACCGTTGAGTCAACGGCCATACCGCGTCTGTCGTCATTGTCAAAAATAAACTTCGCGGGTGGCAGTTGCTCCTGATAAGTCCAAATTGGCCATGTTGGGTCATATAAATCTAACTGTGGCTCTGGCATTACCAGTTCCATGTTTGCTTCCCAAAATGAATCAAGGGTGCCTACATCACGCCAATAAGGTTGTCCTTCATGGCCGGGATCGCGAAATGGGAAAGCAAATACATTATGCTCTTCAATAATTGCCGGAATTATATCATGGCCAAAATCACGGCCTGAGCCTTCATTTTCAGCGTCTTTTTTCAACTGCTCAAATAAAAACTCGGTATTAAACACATAATTACCCATTGATGCTAAGCATGTTCCCGGTTTGCCTGGGATAGAACTGGGCATTTTGGGTTTCTCATCAAAACGTTTCACCCGTTTGGCTTCGTCTACAGTCATAACGCCAAATGTATCAGCGGCTTCTTCGCACGGCACTTCGATACAACATACCGTCATATCGGCGCCAGTTTCTACATGTTTGGCTAATAAGCCACCGTAATCCATACGATAGACGTGATCGCCTGATAAAATCATCACATATTTTGGCAGTTCATGGCGGATGATATCCATGTTTTGAAAAACGGCATCGGCAGTCCCGCAATACCAATCGTCGCCGTAGCGTTGTGATGCTGGTAAAATTTCAACAGACTCGCCCAACTCTTTTTTAAAGTGGCCCCAGGCGCGATTAACATGGCGAATTAACGAGTGAGACTTATATTGAGTGGCGATCCCGACACGACGAATACCTGAATTAATACAATTTGATAGCGGGAAATCGATAATACGATGTTTGCCACCAAAATAAACCGCCGGTTTTGCCCGCCAATTGGTTAATTCATGTAAACGCGATCCTCGTCCCCCTGCTAAAATGAGTGCATAGGTTTCTCGTGTCAGACTACTTATGTAGCGATTTGCATAACTTGGCATAATTTATCTCCGTATTAATCTGTGCTATTAGTGGCTGTGTCGGCCATTTTAGATGTTGTTAATGCTTGTAAATGCCAAATATCATCACTGTATTGGCCAATCGTTCTATCACTTGAAAAAACGCCACTGGCTGCGGTATTTAAAATACTCATTTGCGTCCAGTGTTGTTGATCTTGGTAGGCGTGTTCAACAGCCCGTTGTGCTTGTACAAAACTGTCAAAATCATGGGCAACTAACCAAGGGTCGTGAGGACTTTTGATTGCGCCAATAATGTCGTCAAATAAACCGGGTTCAAATAAGTTAAAGTGACCGCTTTCCAGTAACTGCATCACATTGAGTAAGTCAGGCGTGGTATGAATAATATGCAATGGGTTGTAGCTTTGTTTTATGCCCTCCACTTGCTCAGCTTGTGCGCCGAATAAAAAGAAATTATCAGCGCCAACGGCATCGCGAATTTCTATATTGGCACCATCTAAAGTGCCAATCGTCAGCGCGCCATTCATCATAAACTTCATGTTACCGGTGCCCGAAGCTTCTTTACCCGCGGTTGAAATTTGCTCTGATAAGTCCGTTGCAGGACAAATCGTTTCCATTGCTGTGACATTATAATTGGGTAAAAACGCGACTCTTAAGAACGGCCGTGCCAACGGATCTTTATTGATCACATCTGCCACGTTATTAATAAGCTTAATAATGCGTTTTGCCATGTAATAGCCAGGTGCCGCTTTGCCACCTAATAGCACACAGCGCGGTACCAAATTGTCGGTGTCACCGTGGCGAATACGATCATATAAATGAATAACATGCAGCACATTTAACAATTGGCGTTTGTATTCGTGAATGCGTTTTACTTGTACATCGAATAACATGCTGGTATCAAATTCGACGCCGCAACGCGCTTTCACTAAGTCCACTAAACGCTGTTTATTTTCAAGCTTAACCTGTTGCCATTGCTTGTGAAATTTAACATCATCGTAATAACGACGTAATTGACTAATTTGTGCAAAATCACCAACCCAATCTTGACCTATTTTTTCCCCAATCAACTGAGTAAGTTTTGGATTACAGTGTGCTATCCAACGGCGCGGCGTAACGCCATTGGTTTTATTGTTGAATTTTTCAGGCCACAGCTCATAGAAGGTTTTAAATAAACCCTCTTTAAGTAATTCAGTGTGCAGTGCAGCAACGCCGTTTACCGAAAAACTGCCGACAATGGCTAAATACGCCATTCTTACTTGTGGATCTTGGCCTTCTTCGATTAGCGATAAGGCTTGTTGCTTTGCAACATCACCTGGCCATGCCAAGGCAACTTGCGCCAGAAAACGCGCGTTGATCTCATAAATGATTTCTAAAATACGCGGTAGTAACCGTGCAAATAACGACACTGACCATTTTTCTAAGGCTTCAGGGAGTAATGTGTGATTAGTGTACGCCATGGTAGTTGTGGTGATCTGCCATGCTGCATCCCAATCTAAGTCATAATCATCAATCAGTAAGCGCATTAATTCAGCAACCGCGATGCTAGGATGAGTATCGTTGAGTTGAAAAACATGAAATTCAGCAAACTCGCTAAAGTCTTCACCATGTCGGGAGACCCACACAGCAACAATATCTTGCAAACTTGCTGATGATAAAAAGTATTGCTGTCTGAGGCGTAATTCTTTGCCATTTTCACTGCTATCATTTGGATAAAGCACCATGGTAATTTGTTCAGCAAGGTTTTTATGTGCCACAGCCTCTGAGTAGCTACCGGCATTAAATTCACCTAAATCAAACTCATCCGTGGCTTCTGATTTCCAAAGCCGTAGCGTATTCACAATGTCATTTTTATAGCCTGGAATTGGCACATCATAAGGTACAGCCAATACATCTTCAGTGTCTAACCATTGACGATGAACGCGGCCGTGCTTATCGGTATAGCTTTCAACATGGCCAAAAAACTTAACTCGCTTGGCTTGCTCTGGCGCACTAAGCTCCCATGGGTGTCCTTCACGTAACCAATTATCAGGTTGCTCTATTTGATGACCATTTTCAATTGATTGATTAAACATGCCGTATTCATAACGAATACCATAACCCGTAACGGGTAATGCTAAGCTTGCACAACTGTCTAAAAAGCAAGCTGCTAAGCGCCCTAAACCACCGTTACCAAGCCCAGCATCGTGCTCTGCATCTGCAACATCTTCTATTTGAGCACAATAAGTATTGAGCGCTTGCTTAACTTGCTCATCTAAATCTAAATTTAAAATAGCATTACCCAGTGCGCGGCCCATTAAAAACTCCAGTGATATATACGCTGCTTTGCGGCGCTTTTCACTGTGTATTTGCTGCTTTGTTGCACGACATCGGGCGACTAATCGATCACGAATAGTCAGCGCTAAGGCGTTATATAAATACAGTTGCGATTTTCCGACTTTATCGCGGCCAAGGGTATAATAGAAATGGCGAGATAAATCATCTTCAAGCGTACTTTCATCGATTAAAGGGGCATCTTGCCAGCTTTTTGCAACACATATTTGTTCACCGTTATTAGCCATGTCCTTGATCCTCTAAATTGCCTGTAAAAACCCAACTGCTTTGTGCAGCAACCTCAAACTGTTCTTGATTCTTAAACTCTGCTTGCGCAACACTGCTGAGCGCTAAACGCCACCCTGGCGAGCTATCAAGCGCCGGTAATTGGCATTTAACCGCCACATTACTGGCGTTTAAAATAATCAGTAAAGCGGTATTTAACTGCGTGTCTGTTAAGCTATACATCAAAAATTGTTTCGAACCATCATGCCAATCACTTTCTTGCATCGCTTTACTTTGCTCGGTATACCAATCAACGGCAAAACGTTTATCGCTATCATGTAAAAATACACTGTGTTTAAATACACAATGCTGCTTTCTTATGCTTAATACATCGTCAATAAAACGGGTTAGGCTGTGGCTGCGTTGTGAGTCTTTCCATGCCAGCCAACCAGTGCGGTTATTTTGGCAATAAGCGTTATTATTGCCTCCTTGCGAATGCCCCATTTCGCTGCCAGAAGACAGCATGGGCACCCCTTTCGAAAGCAATAAGGTTAGTAACAAGTTTTTTTGCTGTTGCAAACGCAAGGCGGTAATTTTTGCATCATCGGTAAAGCCTTCAAAGCCGCAGTTAAATGAATAATTAGCGCTATGACCATCACGGTTGTGTTCGCCATTTGCTTCATTATGCTTTTGTTCGTAGCTGACCAAGTCGGTTAATGTGAAACCGTCATGGCTGGTAATAAAATTAATGCTATTTAGTGGCCCTCGGTGATTATGATCAAACAAATCAAATGAGCCATGTAAGCGTTTTGCAAGCTCAGCCAACATATTCTGTTGGCCTTGCCAAAAACGCCGAACAACATCGCGGTATTTGTCATTCCATTCGCGCCACGGCGCTGGGAAAGCACCAAGCTGATAGCCACCTGGGCCGATATCCCACGGCTCTGCGATGAGCTTTACTTGGCTTAAGATGGGATCTTGATTAATGGCTTGTAAAAAACTATGAGTTTGGCTAAAACCATGTGCAGTGCGTCCTAAAATAGTGGCAAGGTCGAACCTAAAACCATCCACGCCCATTATTTCAACCCAATAACGCAGGCTATCAAGGACCATTTTCAAACTAAATGGATCGTCAATATTTAAGGTATTACCGCAGCCGGTATCGTTAATATACACCGCAGGATCATCTTTCACAGTACGGTAGTAACCAGAATTATTTAAACCACGCCAAGACAGAATTGCACCATCACTGCCAGCCTCAGCGGTATGGTTGTAAACCACATCCAAAATAACTTCGATACCCGCTTCATGTAATTTAGTGACCATTTGTTGAAATTCAGCTATTTCATCCGTCACTAAGTAATCTTTATGTGGGGTGAAAAAGTTTAACGTATTGTAACCCCAGTAGTTTTGCAGGCCTTTAGCGGTTAAAAACTGTTCACTAATAAAACTATGCACTGGTAACAGCTCTAACGTAGTGATACCAAGTGAGTGTAAATGCTCGATAAAACACGGGTGACTCAAGCCTAAGTATGTACCTTGTAATTGGGCGGGAATACCCGGATGACGTGCTGTTGCGCCTTTTACGTGGCATTCGTAAATAACCGTTTTAGCCCAGCTATGAGCGGGTTTTTGACCTTGATAAGGCAGCAACTGAGCGACTCTAGATTTAGGAATATCAATGGCGTTATTCACTGTACTTAAAGTGCCAATTGGCATTTGCCCATAGTGGCGCTCACTCCATGTAAATTCACCAAACAAGTCTTTTGCATAAGGGTCAATTAATAATTTTTGACTATTAAAAAACAGTCCTTTTTTCGGTTGGTATTCACCTTCAGCGCGATAGCCGTATAAAGTACCCACAGCAAGCGGCGCGATATGCAAACTCCATATGCCACCTTCATTATTCTTCATTGCCAATTTTAAAACTTCAGTGTGACCACTGCTATCAAATAAACACACATACAACTGTTTAGCCAAGGGTGCATAGACAGCAAAATTAACGCCGTCTGCTAGTACGCTCGCACCAAGTGGTGAGACATAGCCTTTATTTAATTCTATTGATAGACCCATCAGGCACCTTTTTTAAGTAAACGGTCGCAAGCGCTGGTAATGAGATCTTGATACTGTGTTGCAGGCCATGACTTGCTATTGGTTGACTTGAGATTGTTTTATTAGCTTGAGCAAATACACGCACGCCAGAGCCAAACAGTTGCTCATCATCAGTATTTAAAATTACTTCAAACTCACCAGCCGTTGGCACACCAATGCAATAGTCATGATGAACAGTTGGCGTTAAATTGCTGATCACAACCACATAATTGCTGGCTTTTTTAGCAAAACGAATAAAACTAAAAATACTCTGTTGGGCATTGTGGTTATCTATCCAACTAAAACCAGCAGGATCGGTGTCCAACTGATGCAGCGCACCTTCAGAACGGTAAATGTTATTGAGCAAGGTAATCGTTCGCTGCACACCTTGATGAGAGATATGTTCAAGCAAATGCCAATCAATTGACTGGTCGTGATCCCATTCATTTCGTTGTGCTATTTCACTGCCCATAAACAGCAGCTTTTTCCCCGGATGCGCCCACATAAATGCATAGTAAGCGCGTAAATTTGCAAATTTTTGCCAATCATCACCCGGCATTTTTTCAATTAGAGAACCTTTACCATGCACTACTTCATCATGGCTTAATGGCAAAATATAGTTTTCACTGTAGGCATACACCATCGAAAACGTTAATTCGTGATGATGATGTTGGCGATATAAAGGGTCACGTTGCATGTAATGTAAACTGTCATTCATCCAGCCCATGTTCCACTTATAACCAAACCCTAAACCATTATGATCGACTTGGCGTGTAACCCCAGGCCACGCCGTAGATTCTTCAGCAACCATCATAATGCCAGGGTTATTGGCATAACTTCGTAAGTTAACTTGTTTTAAGCATTCAATTGCACCAAGGTTTTCACGGCCGCCATATTTATTAGGGATCCACTGTCCATCTTCACGGCTATAATCAAGGTATAACATGGATGCCACAGCATCGACACGTAAGCCGTCAATGGCAAACTCTTCTAGCCAATACATGGCATTTGCCACTAAAAAACTGCGTACTTCTGGGCGATCATAATTGTAAATGTAGGTGTTCCAATCAGGATGAAAACCTTGCCGCGCATCTGCATGCTCAAATAAATGTGTGCCATCAAAACGATGTAAGCCATGGGGATCGCTTGGAAAATGCCCAGGCACCCAATCGATCAATAAACCAATGTTTGCTAAGTGACATTGCTCTACAAAATAGCGAAAATCTTCCAAACCACCAAAGCGACTGGTTGCTGCAAATAAGCCAACTGGCTGATAGCCCCAAGAACCATCAAATGGAAATTCGCTGATCGGCATAAGTTGAATGTGGGTAAAACCATGTTCGGTTACATAGCTAATTAGCCGCTGTGCTAACTCTTGATAGTTTAAGTAACGATCTCCTACTTCGCGTTGCCAAGAGCCTAAATGCACTTCATAAATACTGATCGGCGCATCTACCGCATTGCGTTTTGTTCGTTGCGCGCGCATTGTATCAGTCAATTCAATCGCCGCTGGACGAGTTTGTAATACGGAAGCAGTGCCCGGAGCTTGTTGCATTTTAAAGGCAAATGGATCTGCTTTTTCGAGCACTTCGCCACTAAGCGTCGTTATCGAAAACTTGTAACATTGCCCTTGTGCTAGCTCTGGAATAAATAGATCCCATACGCCTGAAGCAGGGTTAAAACGCATAAAATGCTGACTACGTTGCCAGTGGTTAAATTCACCGATCACCGAAACACTACTGGCATTGGGCGCCCAAACGCTAAAACGTACACCTTTAACAGCCGATAATTCAATAAAATGGGCGCCTAAATGACGATACGCATGCTCCAGCGTACCTTCGTTAAACAAGTACATCGCACTGTCATCTAGGCTGCTTTCAAACCGATAAACATCTTCACAAATAACCTGACAATCGCTGTAATCAACAACTAATTTGTAAGCCGAGATAGCATTGTTGTTCAGTTGTAAAATGAATAAATCAGAGTCAGGGTAACGCGTACAGCACAGCGTTTGCTTTGCCAGTTTTATACTTAGATTTGTTGCGCCTGGCATATAACAACGGATTTCACTGTGTGTATCCGAAATTGCATGTAACCCTAAAAAGCTAAATGGGTCTTTAAAGCAGCCACGTTTTAACGCATCCACTTGTTGATCATAGTGCTGTAATTTTGCCGGTTTACGAACAAGACTGTTCATTTAATTAGTCCTTATGGAATTAATAGCACTGAGGAATGCACTATGGCGCGTTAATATATGCTCACTTGAATGCGTTAATACCCGACGCCAATTCGGGTACTCTTGATCCGTGCCCGGAATATTTACTGGTAACGTTTGCTGATCTAAGTCATCTAACTGGATTGTAAATAACCGCGCAGGTGCACGCGCTAAGCCTAATATGACGGCTTGATAAACGTCTTCTGCAGCACTGTGTAGCGAAAATGAGTGCTCTGCACAACTTGAAAGAAAACGCAGTAAGCGCTGTTTTTCAATTTTTCGTTCTGCTTGCAGTTGCGTTAATTGCAGCTCGTCTAGCAACTTATATTCATGCTTTAAGGTAAGATCACGTCCTTGCCACCAACCAAAGAAAGGCGGTACATCATGATTTGCAACCATCAATAATGATTGGCCAGGAAATGACTGCACGGTTAAAAACTCACCTTGAAAGTCTTTTTCAAAGTAAAATAAACTATTTGAAAAAATTGCTTTATCTGCAAGTGCAGTTTTCAGCTCTGGTGGAACCACGCCAAGATCTTCACCAATGACAATACATTGATTTAAATGTGACTCAATGGTGAGTATGGCCAACAAATACTCAAAAGGGTAATAAACATAGCAACCATCTTGTTGCTGCTGGTTATCAAAACACCACCATAAGCGACGAATTGCCATAACGTGATCAATACGTAAGCCACCAACGTTCTCCATATTGGCATGTATTAGCGCTTTGTAGTAACTAAAATTGTTATCACTGAGTTTAATTGGATTAAGTGCGGGTAATCCCCAATTTTGCCCTTGCTCAGCCCATGGATCGGGTGGCGCTCCGATATAGGCCGAATCGGTAAATAATGACTGTTGGTTCAAAAACTCACTGCCGTCACCGGCACATCCTACCGCCAAATCGTTGATCAAACCTATGCTCATGCCATGTTCTCGGGCACTGGTTTGACACTGTTTTAATTGCACATGTGCTTGCCACTGTAAATAGTTAGCAAATTCAGTGTCATTGACCTTTAAAGTGGACAGTGTTGCTTCATGCTGCTGACAAAAATCGCCAAAATGCTGTTTGCGTTGTTCGCTGCCATGGTTTTTAAAATGCTGATACAACAATTTAAATGCAGCGTACTTAAACTGATTTACTGCGCTGTAATCAATATAGTGTAAGTCGTGTGTACGCTGTTTAAACTCAGTTGCGACAGCGCTTTGTAAGTAGTGCTCAAGCGCAAGGTTATGTGTGCTGTCAGCGCATAAATCAATGGCTATATATAACGGATTTAATAACGCACGGCTATTGGGGCTGTAGGGGCTTGCTCGCTCTGGTTGCTGGCAAAATAATAAATGTAGCGGGTTTAATAAAATATAGTCCAACTTATGCTGTGCTGCTTGCTGCACCAGCGCTAATAAATCAGCAAAATCTCCCACACCTAGCTCAGCTTTATTTTTCAAACTATAAAGTTGAATAGACAATCCGCTTTGCTTTTTATCCGCGACTTGATAGCAATGCTTTGGCGTTACCCACAGTTGCGTTTGCTGTGTGGTATCAGCCACTTGGACATTCGCATCAAGATAGCCAATTGGCAAGGTGGGCAAAGGAAAAACAAGCTCGAGATAAGTGATTTCATTAAATACATAATCACCACAGCAATGTAGCTCAGCTAATGAGTGTGTGACACTAGGTAAATCAACAGCAGCAAAGGAAACAGTGCATTGCTGCGCTAACATACGTTTATCAACTCGCACTTTAACAGCTGGTTGCTCAGCACAAACTAAACTACAACTTGGCACCAGTTGTAGCCACTTATTCGCATCTAAGAGAATATTGAGGTGATCAATTTGTGCCGGATCAGTAACATCAACACCGCAGCAACTCAGTGCAGCACTGCGGGTTGCGTTACTAAAAACAACATGTTCGCCGTTATATTTAGTGTATTCATAGCCAATACCGTGTAGATAAAACAGCTGTGAAAGTGACTCCATTAACCGCGCCTTAAATACGTTGTGTATTAACGATACTATTCTCTGTACCAAAGCTGTTTGCAATGTATCCGTCAGCGTGATGATCGTTGTCCCAAATAGTACCATTGACTAAATACCGAAAATGAAACTGTTGATCATTGGGTAAACGCTGCTTTAGCTTAAAACACTGCTCCTTTTTATTAAACTTCATCGCCACAGGCTGCCAATCGGTAAATTCAGCAACCAACTGCACGTGATCTGCCTGAGGGTGCTGAAATTCAAAGGTAACTTCAGCTTCATTTTTGGTTTTAAAAAATCGTTTACTTAACATAGCGGGCTCCAACTAAACCTTAAGGTTAATTAATCCTTGCCACCGTGCCGTGCTCAACTACTCAACATATGCAGGGGGTTGTATTGTATTTATAACGTTTGTTAGTTAAACAAAGTTATATTGATGCTTTATGACAGTGCAATTAAATAAATACTGCACCGAAAGCGTGCAAGAAAATTGCAAATACTCATCTAGTTATAAGCAATTAAAATAAGAGCAAGAACTAAACCAAGTTTTAATGACTGTCTGAATTGTGAACTATAAAGTAGTTAACAAATAGCCAGGGGTAAAGTGAATTTATTTAATACTTAAGTTGAGTAAATACTCGACAACCACCAGCACTCTGGCGTTTAGAAAAATAAAAGTTCCTCTTACCATGTTATTGTTAAAGAAATGTTTTGTTAGTTAGCCTAGCCACTGTACTTAATAATAAACTCATACAATTGGCAGCAAGTGGTTTAATTGAATAGCTACCCTTTTAGCTTACTCAGTATTACCTTCATTGCTATCATTGTTTTTTGTTATGGCATGAAGTCACTACTATTAATCCACAGCAATCGAGTATCACGATCAGAGCATTTGATACCGACACAACTCAACTTACAATGCCCGCTTACTACAACCCAATTTTAAGCGGCCAGCATATAATCAGCAAAGATGAAACCAATTAGTTATTAAAGTAACAGATACACAATTTATAACAACCCATGCATCATCGCTGATAATGAACCTTTATTACCCTGTGATCATAGAAATTACATTCAAAATAGATAATAATACTCAGTAACTTAGTATCAAACCTTAGCCTTCCATGCTCAAAAAAAGTCTTTATTCTCTTATCACAGTGGCAATTTTAGCTGCGGTGATCATTATCAGTATGTCAATTTACACCTTGTACAGCAAAAAGAAACTCAGTGTTGATCCTAAACTAAAAGAAATATCGGGGATCGAATTTGATAAATTCAAACGCTTGTGGGCAATAAATGACAGTGGTGATGATCCAAAACTCTATCGCCTCAACGAAGACGGCTCGATCGCCAAAGAAGTACTGGTTACTAATGCGAAAAACATTGACTGGGAAGATATGACTCAGAATGATTTTGGGCACTTCTTTTTAGGGGATTTTGGTAATAATAAACAAGAACGGAAATGGCTGACGATTTATAAAATCGAGAACCCGATTGATATAAAAGGAAATACTACCGAAGCCGAAATCATTAAGTTCACCTACCCTGAACTAGATGGTAGTCCTGTTGCACCAGATCAACGTAACTTTGATCTGGAAGCATTTGTTGCGTTTGGCCGCCACTTATACCTATTTACTAAGAATCGCACTGAGCCGTTTGATGGTATCACCAATGTCTATAAAGTAGGCGATCATGCCGCTAATTTCGATGCGCAATTAATCGACTCATTTAAAACCTGTACCACTATGGAAAAGCTTTGTTGGATCACCTCTGCGGCACTGAGTCCTGATCGTACAAAGTTAGTATTATTAGATTCAACAAGTATTTGGTTATTTGAAAATTTTTCTGGTGATAAGTTTTTCTCAGCAGACGTATCGCGAATAGATTTAGGGATTGTGACTCAAAAAGAAGCGATTACCTTTTATGATGAAAATACCATTGTATTCACCGATGAAGAATTTAAAGGAATTGGCGGTAACGCCTATGTTATTAAACTAGATGAAGTAAAAAAAACTATCATTAACAAAAGAACAAAGGCGTCAGATTAAAATAAATCTATATCCGTGCTTTTATCGTTTAAGTCAATCAAGTTATTCTCTATTAACTGTTCATAAAAGCACACCCTATTTCGACCATTTTCCTTTGCGTAATAAAGCGCCTTATCCGCATTTTCCAATACAGTAATTGGAAAATCGTATGGACTGATGCGACACATGCCTATACTAACGGTCATATCCGCAACAAATGGAAAATGAGTATCTCTGATCATATCCATAAATTCATTCATTTTCTTTTCGATACACTCAAAATTGGTAGGTTCAAACACGATCACAAATTCCTCACCACCGAAGCGAAAAATCAAATCTGTAGAGCGCAGGAAATGACGCATTTTTTGTGCAAGTAACAATAAAACTTCATCACCACAAACATGACCAAAACTGTCATTTATTTTTTTAAAATGATCAATATCAAGCATTGCCAGCCAAGATGTTGAGCTGAGCTTACGCTTGCGATTTTCATCCGTTTTAACCGTCTTATGCTGTTTGATTACTTGCTTTTCAATTAGCTGTTTTATTTTTTTATCAAATGTTTGCCTATTTAACAAACCAGTCAGTTGGTCCCGTTCATTTTCGTGCAAGATAAATAAATAATTTTCATAAATACGACAAAAAGCATTTAATAATACCTGATCCGCACTTTTTAAACCTTTACATACAATAGCAATAACGCCAATTGGTTTATCTTGCAAAGAAATAGGCAACCAACGTTTCTCTATGCCATCCGCTGACTGTACAGTAATAATGCAAGCTGAGCGCAAGCACGACAGCAGTTCAGACTCAGGGGAATCAACCACTTGACGTTGTGCCCACTCAAACTGATTATCATTTATTACTTTTAACGAGATGCTGCGCTCAATGGTTAAATCACTGTGTAAGTCTAAATCCTTATAAATTACAATTTCCGAACAGCCAACGAATTCTTGGATGGTCGAGATCAAGCTATATTCCAATGAATCTACATCACGGTTTTTAGTTATTTTAATAACTGAATTTAATAAGTTTTCTTCCATAAAGATCCTGTATTCAAGTGACTGAACATTCTTAATGATGATTAATTACCCGTGGAAAACGTTATAAAAATATAAATTAAATAAAAACGTCAATAAAGTTCGGGATCATAATTACATTAACGAGTAAGAAAACCCAGTGCCAATAATAAGTGTAGTGCGTAAATATGTTTAGTCACCATAGAAAGTATGACATTCTGTATTTATCGTCAACTTAGCGTTTAAATTTTGTTTCTAAAATAACAGAGGAAGTCGTACGTTCAACCCCATCTAAGTTACCAATATCATCGAGTAAATGGCTGAGCTTTTCTAAATTCTGCGCTTGTACAACAGCGATTAAATCAAACTCACCACTAATAGCGTACAATTGTGAAATGGCATCGATTTGTTTAAGCTCTAAATTAGTTTTAGTGGTTAGTTTTTGCTTTACCTTAATCGATACATGGGCCGATACCATGGCAGTTAAATACGCATCGCCGTAGTCAACACTGTATCCCTTTATCACCCCAGTCTCTTCTAGCTTTAACATTCTACTTTGCACCGTCGAACGCGATAAATTAAGTACTCTGGCCAGATCTGAAATACTCGCTCTGGCGTTAGTACGCAGTATAGAAAGTAGCTTTTCATCTTGAGGGGTTATCATATTGGTCATTCTCTTCACTATTTTGTATTTTATTTTAATCATTTTTCACAAAATAGCACTGCAAATTTAAACTTCGAACCAAGATAATAACGGGAGCAGACAATAAGAATTATTAAATCAATCTATTGCGGGTTAATAACGGCTTAATTAGCCCCTTTTATGCAATATCACTTTTTTCACTTTAAGCCAGATTTAGGTGTAACAAATGCAAGTAACAAGAGAATTATTCAACGACGTAATGGTGCCAAACTATAATCCATCAGAGGTGATCCCAGTTCGTGGTCAAGGCTCTCGTGTATGGGATCAAAACGACAAAGAGTATATCGACTTTGCCGGTGGTATTGCGGTCAACTGTTTAGGTCATTGTCACCCAGCGCTTGTGGGCGCACTTAAAGAGCAAGGCGAAAAAATTTGGCATTTATCAAATGTGATGACTAATGAGCCAGCACTGCGTTTAGCGAAAAAAATCACCGATGCCACTTTTGCCGATAAAGTCTACTTTGCCAACTCTGGGGCAGAGGCAAACGAAGCGGCACTTAAGCTAGCACGTCGTTTTGCGCTAGATGTTTATGGTGCAGAGAAAACGCAAATCATCGCCTTCAATAAAGGCTTTCATGGCCGTACATTCTTTACGGTAACAGTGGGTGGGCAAGCAGCTTACTCTGATGGTTTTGGCCCTAAACCTGCAGCAATTGATCACTGTGACTATAACGACTTAGCGGCATTTGAAAAACTAATTAGTGATAAAACGTGTGCAGTTATGATGGAGCCACTGCAAGGTGAAGGCGGCATCATCTCGCCAACCAATGAGTTTATCAAAGGCGTGCGTGCGTTATGTGATAAGCACAATGCATTGCTTATCTTTGATGAAGTACAAACGGGCGTTGGCCGCACCGGCTCACTATACGCATACCAAGAGTTAGCTGTAACACCGGATATTTTAACCACAGCCAAAGCACTCGGTGGTGGTTTCCCTATTGGTGCGATGATCACCACAGCCGCAATCGCTGAGCACCTTAAAGTTGGCACGCATGGTTCAACCTACGGCGGTAACCCACTTGCATGTGCGGTAGCAGAAGCTGCATTTGATACTGTAAATACTGCTGATGTTCTTGCCGGTGTTAAACAACGCGAGCAACTATTTCGTGATGGTTTAAATGCAATTAACGCGCAATACGACGTGTTTAGCGAAGTACGCGGGAAAGGTCTATTATTAGGTGCGGTTCTTAACAGCAAATTTGCAGGACGCGCACGAGACTTTTTAGTGGCCAGTACTAAACATGGCTTAATGAGCTTAGTTGCAGGAACCAATGTAGTTCGTTTTACACCTTCATTAGTGATCCCAATTGAAGACATTAAAGAAGGCTTAGCACGCTTTGAAAAAGCGGTTGCGGATGTTGTAAACGGTTAATCTAATTTAGCGCCCTGGCTGGGCGCTAATGGAGCACTTTTAAATGCACGTATTACGTCCTATCACTGCCAGTGACTTTGATGCACTCAAACAAATAGCCATTGAATCTGGTCATGGCTTTACTTCATTACCTGTCAATGATGCCCTATTACTTGAGAAAATTGAGCGCGCTGAGCGTAGCTTTGCGAAAGACATTAATCAACCTCAGGATGAAAGCTACTTATTTGTTCTAGAAGATAGCCAAACCGGTGAAGTGGTTGGCACAACAGCCATTGAAGCTGCTGTTGGCCTAACAGTTCCTTTATATCATTATCACCTTGGTAAAACCGTTCATCATTCACGCACGCTTAACGTCTATAACACCGTTGATATTCTCAGTATGTGTAATGATTACACCGGTTGCTCTGAAATATGCACCTTGTTTTTACGCGAAGATAGCCGTAAAGGACTGGCTGGGCGCTTTTTATCTCGCTCACGGTTTTTATTTATGGCTCAGCACAGTGAACGTTTTGCCGATACTATCATCGCAGAAATGCGTGGTGTGAGTGACGAGCAAGGTCACTCTCCTTTTTGGCAATGGTTAGAAGAACACTTTTTTAGTATCGAATTTCCACAAGCTGATCACCTTGTCGGTTTAGGCGATAAAGTATTTATCAGTGAATTGATGCCAAAATACCCAATTTACGCCAATCTATTGAGTAAAAAAGCGCAAGCTGTAATTGGCAAAGTCCATGAGAAAACTAAACCCGCACTCAAGCTACTTGAAAAAGAAGGCTTTGAGCACCGCGGCTACGTTGATTTATTTGATGCAGGGCCAACTGTCGAAGCCAAACTCGGCAATATTCGTAGCGTTCGTGAATCACTGGTGTGCCCAATTTCTATTGGTGAACTCGATTATGTTGACGAACAAAGCTCAGATACCTTGGCGATATGTAACCAAGGCGTCAGCGATTTTAGAGCCACGTTCACCAAGCACGCGCATTACAATCATGCTAAGCATACCTTAGTGATCAGCCACGCTGTCGCACACGCACTTAAATTAAAACAAGGGGATGCAGCACGATTCTTTCGTCTGTGATCTGCTTAAGGAATCGCCTTATGAGTACCACAACTCAACTTATTAATAACCAATGGCAAAGAGGCCTTGGTCACGACTTTACTTCGGTTAATCCGAGTAATGGTGAAACGATTTGGCAAGGTAAAACAGCCAGCAAAGAGCAAGTGAATGATGCTATTGCAGCGGCGCGCCAAGCGCAATTCACATGGGCACAAACACCTCTTAGCGAGCGAATTACTGTGCTGGAAAACTTTGTTGCCCAGTTAAAAGAGCACAGCGAAGAATTTGCTACAGTCATTGCCCGTGAAACCGGTAAACCATTGTGGGAAACCCGCACTGAAGTGGGTGCAATGGCCGGCAAAGTGGCTATTTCAATTAAAGCCCATCACGAACGCACAGGAACCACTGAAAACCCTATGCCAGGTGCCAAAGCGTTTATTCGCCATAAACCGCATGGTGTAGTGGCGATATTTGGCCCGTACAACTTTCCAGGTCATTTACCAAACGGTCATATAGTCCCTGCAATTTTAGCGGGTAACACTGTGGTATTTAAACCGTCAGAATTAACCCCATACGTTGCGCAGTTTACGCTTGAGCTGTGGCTAAAAGCAGGCTTACCCGCGGGTGTGATCAACCTCATTCAAGGTGAAGTTGACACCGGTATTGCCCTTGCCAGCCACCAAGGTATTGATGGCTTATTTTTTACCGGTAGTTCAAATACAGGGCACCTGCTGCACAAGCAATTTGCAGGGCATCCAGGCAAAATTCTCGCCTTAGAAATGGGCGGCAATAATCCACTGATCATCAAAGATGTGGCGGATATCAACGCTGCGGTACACGATATTATTCAATCTGGCTTTATTACCTCAGGGCAACGTTGCACCTGTGCTCGGCGTGTCTTTATTGAAAACACAGCAAATGGCGATGCTATTTTAGCCAAACTCATCAGCGCCACTAAGAATATTAAAATTGCTGATAGCTTTAGCGATGAGCAGCCTTTTATGGGCGCGATGATCAGCGAAAAAGCCGCCCTTGGTATGGTTAGCGCACAACAGCAATTACTCGATATGGGTGCTAAATCACTGGTTGAGCTAAAGCACTTAAAACTAGGCACTGGCTTTGTAAGCCCTGGTATCATTGATGTAAGCAACGTGACAGGCATTCCAGATGAAGAGCACTTTGGACCACTAATAAAAGTGTACCGCTACACTGAATTTGACCATGCCATTGATGAAGCCAACAATACCTCGTTTGGCCTATCAGCAGGTCTATTGAGTGACTCAAGCGATGATTATCAGCACTTTTTAAAGCGTATTCGTGCTGGCATTGTTAATTGGAACCGCCCTATCACGGGTGCATCGAGCGCTGCGCCATTTGGTGGTATTGGTGCCAGTGGTAATCACAGAGCAAGCGCCTATTACGCCGCGGATTACTGTTCATACCCTGTTGCCTCCGTTGAAGCAGACAAAGTAAATTTACCAGAGACCCTCGCGCCGGGCTTAATCATTGAATAATGACTAAATGGCTACAACCATTTTAACCAAATTAAGGAATTAAAAATGCACACAGATGTAAATGCCCTATTTGACAACCTATGGCAAAATTATTTATCCGTTACGCCTTCTGCTGTTAAGGTTCATGAATTACTCGGTTCAACGCAAAAAAATGATGTAATTAATGATCACATTGCATTAAGAACATTTAACCATGAAAAAATTGGGCTTGAAAAACTTGCCGCGCACTTCTTAGCCGTTGGCTATAAAGAATGTGGCGAATATCACTTTGAAGCTAAAAAGCTTTACGCTAAACATTATGAACATAGCGATCCTACACAGCCAAAAGTGTTCATTTCAGAACTTTTAGTTGAGCAATGCTCACCAGAGCTACAAGCAATCGTCAATGATATGGTCGCGAATATCGATGCGGCAGCGGTGACTGCTGATAACTTTTTATATTCAGGTACTCACTGGCAGGTTAGCACCGACACTTATAAAAAGCTGCTTGCTGAAAGTGAATATGCGGCATGGATGTCAGCATGGGGTTACCGTGCCAATCACTTTACTGTGAGTATTAATGAACTGGCAAAGTTTGATAATATTGAAGCTGTAAACCAAGCACTTAAAGATGCCGGTTTTGCACTTAATACCTCAGGTGGCGAAGTGAAAGGTTCACCAGAGGTGCTACTTGAACAGTCATCAACACTTGCGGATGATTTTGCTGTTGAATTTAGTGATGTAAAAATGACGGTACCAAGCTGCTTTTATGAATTTGCCCTGCGTTATGCAAAAGCTGATGGCGAGCTTTACACAGGCTTTGTTGCAGCCTCTGCCGATAAAATTTTCGAAAGTACCAATGCACGTTAATTAATTATATAAAGCCCGCAAGGGCTTTTTTTAAAAGACAAAATTAAAGTTTCTTGTTATTTTAATAATAACTAAAAGGAACTTGTATGAAAATTCTGCTACTGATTTACTTGGCTTTTATGCTGCCGAGCCTTGCCTATGCAAAGCAAGCTGTTACTTTTTTATCTTATGAATATTTTCTCACCGAAGAAGAAAAATCTATTGCTGATGAACGCTACCTTGCTGCTTTTACGCAAGCACTCAGCCATCAATTTAAAGTAGAGCAATACACAACCAATGCCGCTCGGATGCTAAAGCAGCTATCAACTCAAACCAATGTGTGTAGTTTTAACATATTGAAAACAACTCAGCGCGAAAAGCAATTTATTTTCTCTGCGATGCCTTCTTCTATGTTCCTACAACGCAGAGTATTTGGGTTAAAAGAAACGCTTAAGGATTTGCCTGAACAAGTTTCAATTTCAAAGTTACTCGCAAATAAGTACACCTTTGCCACTCTTACATCTACTAGTTATCAAGAACTTGATAGCATGCTGGCCATGTACCAACATCAAATCATGCCCATAATTGGTGCAGGTGATTTTTCCCGTTTAGCAAAACTACTCTTACACAAGCGTGTTGATATGATCATTGACTATGACATGAGTGTTAAACACTTTTTAACACCGCAGCAATATGCTGAACTAGATAGCCGTGAGATCATAGAATACCCAGAGTTCAATAGCGGCTACTTTGCCTGTAGCAGAACCCAAGTTGGCGCTGAAGTGATTGAGCAAATAGATGCACTCATGCAAAGTGCTAAAATGCACCAACCCATCAAGCAGTATCACTATGCTAGTTTTCAACCTGAAGTAGCTGCACGAATTATGACTATTTATAAGACCTATTATAAACCAGAGACTTATAATGATTAATATTACTTATCGACAAAATAAAAAACCGTCTTTACTTGTTTGATCTTTCTATTTCAGAAAGTAAACACTGGTTTTATTATAGTGGCGCGTCATTAATGGTGCTTCACTGTAGAGCCGTACTTCACAGTACAGTTCACTTAGCAGCGCATTGCCTTACATTTTGCACTTCACCACACGCAGCTGTTTTTGCGTCCAACTAAAAGAAGGTCCAGCTTTGACTTAGCCACAGCGGTGAAGTTGATTTTGTTGTCAGCCAAACAGCTAAGCGTACTATTCAAATCCGCCAATTAAGCGTGGTGCGGATATTCGTGATGCACTTGAGTAGGCTGTAATGTATTTATTGATAACATCAACGAACTTGAAAAGTTTATTGCTTACAAAAACAAGTAGAGGGCTTAGTTCGCTTGAACTTTCGTAATGCAGATGCATTTGCTGACTAATTTTATCAAGTCCTTAGCTATGTGATACAAAAACGCAGTTGCTCATTCCAACTGCGTTTTTTATTGCCTTAAAATAGAAAATAATCGCTATAAAAATAGCGGCTTATAATCATTCTCTAACTGTTCAAAAGACAGGTTACCTATAAAGCGACCAAAACTGAGCCAGGTTGCTAAGCCGCGTAGATCTTTAAAGTGCGGTGGCACAAACTTAGGATCTTCAATCACGCCTAAATCATGTAGCTGTGAAATAAGCCTAAAGTCATCAATTGAAATTTTACCAACGAGCAACAGGGGCAGTTGGTCAATGCGGCCAAGTTGAATGGCGACACGGATCAAGTTATACACCAACACAAAACCTTTGATATAAGCAATGTCTTTAGTAAACGGTAAACCTGTCGCAGTACTACCACGGAAAACGCGTTGCGCAAGGGTGTAACTTTCATCTTTACTTAATCCTTGCGCTACATAGTCACGGTAAATATCGACAAACTCAGCGCCGTCTATTACCTTAGTAACGGCTTGGATACGATTAACAAGCTTAGCTAACCGCCGTGGGGTTGATTTTAGGGTGATGATTTCCGTCAATACCGCAAGGCCTTCTTGGGTCACCGTTGAACTTGGCGTGCCTTTACTCAAACAGGTTAAATAAGGTTGTGCTAACCCATTTTGCGTGGTGCCAACATGGATCCAGCCTTCATGGACTTCTAGAATATCGAGCTCACGCTGTGAAAATTTAACATCTTGATTAAGTTTGATATTGTTTGCACCTGCAGCGGCATCACTGACTATGCCGTCACTGATGATCACTTCAACATCGATACCAGGCATGCTGACGCTCACTTGCTCCGCAAGAATTTTAACCGCAGCATCGGCATCAATATTTTTTGGATCATCCGGTAAAATGTCCGCAGCAAGCAGGTTCTTAAGTGGCAGTTCGAGCATATTTGCAAGCTCTGACAACGATGGTTCACCCGCGTGAAAAAGATCTTTAGGGTGACCAAACAATTCTACCGACAAATCATGAAACTCTGCGGTGCCACGATATTCAAGCATAGTGAGAACTGTTTTATATTCAGCACACATTTTACTCATATACTGAGTAATTGGGTTGAGTTGCCCGAGCTGGCTAATGATATTACGGTTTAAATCAGAGAACGCTTGGCGTAATTCACTGGGGACAAACCCTAGATCACGCTGCTGATAATAGGCTTTATCGACCAAAGGGTTCTTTTGGCATTTTTGCCTAAAAAACTCTTCTTTTATGCTTTTATCCCAATTAATCGCATCTAAAATACGGATCGGTGTTTGCAGGGCGATTAATCTATCTGATAATTCGCGAGTTTTAAGTAATAACGCCTTATCTATCATGCTCTAAGCTCATTAATGAATGAGCCTAGAGCATAGGCTAGATCTGCGCGTTTTCAAAGCAAATTATGGTGTATTTTGTAGATTAACTGAGCTTGTGAAATCAGTAATACGATTTATTATTTTGCCGTCTTTGTAAACCAATAATGTCGGCACTTTACTGATTTCATTATTGATAAATAAATCATTACCATAATCAATTGTTAAAGGGTGACTCACGTTAAACTTCTCTTTGTATTCTGTCACAGCCGCTTGATCTGTCCATAGTTGGCTAATTCTTGCTTCACTATCTACCCCTTGTTTAGCAAAAGTATTCATTTGCTGTTGGGCTGCGACACAATTCTTTGCCATTTCCGGGCGCGTATCGGCTAAATACCAATCACACCAGGTTGCTGTAAAGAGCACCGCTTTTAAACCTTGTGCAGGAATATCTAAAGCGATAGCTCGCTGCTTGTTGGCTTCATCTAACAAGCGCGTTTTTTCAACCACACCATCATGTGATAATAACCGTAATGTATTATCGAGCGCTTTATCTGCCTCGTGTCCTTGGAAAATAACTTTGCCCGTTTTATCCAGTAGCACATGAAAAGGTGTACCAATAAACTGATAATGTTGAGCAACCTTACCTGTGTGATCAGTCATGATTGGCATGGTTAAATTAAAGCGTTTTTTCACCGCAGTAACTGCAGCGGGGTCGTCATTGAGATCAATATTGATTGCTATGGTATCAATAGTATCCCCATATTGTTCATAAGCATGTTGAAAATGCGGCATCTGCTGTATACACGGTTTGCACCAGGTCGCCCAAAATTTCAAATAAACAGGTTTGTTACCAACAATTTTGCTCAGCTCGAATAACTCACCTTGTTGATCTTTTAACACTAAGTCCTCTTCATTTGCCAACACGTTGTGAGAGCTTATAAAACAAAAAACGACCAAGAGCAGCGTAATATATTTAAATTTCATCATTATTATCCCTAAAATAAATAAACCATAGCATGGCAAGCCACTCGCCTAATTGTAAATTTGCGACAACGGCTAACTTTTCAACCAATTCTTTGCACATGGTATAAACTAAATATAGCTGAGTTACGTATTATTGGCTGAACAACGTTATACAGGAGCAACAATGAAAAATGATATCGAAACAAAACAGATATTGTCGGTTTATGAACAAATTATTCAACATGGCGATGCCAATGAAGATGGCAAACATTATAAAGGATTAACCGCATTTTCTGATATTGATGGTTATACAATTTACCTTAAAGGCAGTGGCGTACTACTTAGCTTTGGTTTTCATAACACTTACCATCTCGATTATGAGCATGAAAAACACAAAGATGACTTTCTTAAAAAGCTGGCAAATATAATCAATGAGCTATAGCTAGGTATTGCTAACGTAGCCAACGATTATAAATTATCCAAGATGATTTAATTGCCTCTTTGATGTTATAACAGTTTGTCGGACCTAGATGGTAAACCACCGTTTATTGATGATACTCAGCCTTAAAAATGATAGATTGCGGCAATTTATTATTTTGAGAGTCTTGCAATGTCAGAAGCCGTCGACAACGCCAACTCAACAAACGAAGCAAAACCATCGGGGTTATTTAACCGATTTTTAGCGTCTGTTGAGTTTTTGGGGAATATGTTACCCCACCCTATCACTTTATTTGCGCTATTTTGCGTGGCGATTATTTTATTCAGTGGCGTCGCTGATTGGTTTGGCTTAAGTGCGATTGATCCTCGCCCGGTTGGCTCCGCAGGTCGTGAGCCTGATGGCGTTATTGAAGTTGTCAGCCTACTAAGTGCAGAGGGATTACAACGGATAGTAACAGGCCTTGTTACTAACTTTACTAGCTTTGCCCCGTTAGGCACCGTACTTGTCGCTTTATTAGGTGTCAGCGTCGCTGAGCATTCAGGTCTATTATCTGCGGCAATGCGTGGCATGGTTATGGGTGCCTCAAAACGCTTAGTTACCTTTATGGTGGTATTGGCTGCTATATTATCGAATACCGCATCAGAGCTTGGCTATGTGGTGCTCATTCCGCTAGCTGCTATGATCTTCCACAGTTTAGGCCGTCATCCACTCGCAGGCTTAGCCGCAGCTTTTGCCGGTGTATCGGGTGGTTATAGCGCCAACTTATTACTTGGCACAATCGACCCGTTACTTGCAGGTATCACCACACCGGCCGCGCAAATGATCGACCCCACTTATCAAGTGGGCGCTGAAGCGAACTGGTATTTTATGATGATATCGGTGTTGTTAATTGCAGTATTAGGTACTTGGGTCACTGAAAAAATTGTCGAGCCACGATTAGGCAAATATAACCCAGATGAGGCCAGCGCCGATCTGGCAGAAAATAATATTGAAAGTTTAACAGCCAAAGAAAAATCAGGCCTAAAATGGGCTGGTGTATCGTTATTATTAGTATCGCTCTTACTAGCGTGGACCATTATTCCAGCCGATGGCATTTTGCGTCATCCTGAAACGGGGGAGTTTGCCCACTCGCCATTTTCAAAAGGGATCGTGGTATTTATCTTTATTACCTTTGGTATTCCAGGTTTTGTCTATGGTCGCGTTGTTGGTAGCATGAAAAACGACAAAGATGTGATCAACGCCATGAGTAAGAGTATGAGCTCGATGGGCATGTACATTGTATTGGTATTTTTTGCAGCGCAGTTTGTGGCGTTTTTTAAATGGACAAACCTAGGCACTATTTTGGCGATTAACGGGGCAGCCATGCTGCAAGCGTTAAGCCTAACGGGCCCTGAAGTGTTTGTATTGTTTATATTAATGTGTGCAGTTGTTAACCTAAGTTTAGGCTCATCGTCAGCACAATGGGCGATCACGGCCCCTATTTTTGTGCCAATGTTAATGCTGATAGGCTACGCACCAGAAACCATTCAAGCGGCTTATCGTATCGGTGATTCAGTCACTAATTTGATCACCCCAATGATGAGTTATTTTGGTTTGATCCTCGCGGTTGCCACTAAATATAAGAAAGACATGGGAATAGGCACACTTGTAGCAACAATGCTGCCTTACAGTATGATTTTCTTTGTCGGTTGGGTCGCTTTGTTTTATTTATGGGTGTTTGTATTTGGTCTGCCTGTAGGGCCTGGCTCACCAATTTATTACACACCTTAATGACCGATAAATAATGCCAGCCTTTGCTGGCATTATTATTGAATATCCCTAACGAATTTGAAAAACTCAGCTATCTGGTTTAATAATATAGTAACTACTTATTATAATGGCTACATCACTCGCAACTTCAACGAGATCTAAGATTATGAAAATAGTATTTTTTATTATCACCTTTGCATGCTCTTTGATTAGCATAACGAGTTATGCGCAGCCACCCGCATCAGCAGAAATAAAGTCCATTGCCTTAACTAATTATGCAAACCCGCAACAACACATTTATACCGCAGGACAGCCTAGTAAGGAGCAGTTTCAGCAGCTTGCAGAGCAAGGTATAAAGTATGTGATTAA
Organism: Pseudoalteromonas prydzensis; assembly: GCF_011050055.1. Classification (GTDB taxonomy): domain Bacteria; phylum Pseudomonadota; class Gammaproteobacteria; order Enterobacterales; family Alteromonadaceae; genus Pseudoalteromonas; species Pseudoalteromonas prydzensis_A. The sequence continues at coordinate 122,276 of NZ_DRGM01000167.1, forward strand.
TCTACGCGGCGACGGAGAAAATAATTGGGATGAACAGGCTTTAGTGACCAATCTAGGACTGCAATACTTTTCACTGCCCATTTCATCAAAAGCCGATATCAATATTGAAAATGCAAAAAAGCTACAGCAATTATTAGCACATGTATCTGAGAGCCCAACATTACTGCATTGTGCAAGTGGTAATCGAGTTGGGGCACTGATTGCACTTTATAACGCAACAGAGCTTAACCAGCCAATTGAAGAAGCAATTGAAACAGGTAAACAATGGGGATTGAAAGGTCTTGAGCCTGTGGTAAGAGACGTAGTAGCAACTATAAAATAACATTTTAGCTATATTGAAATAGCCAACTATGACTTTAAATGGCTCTAACGATAAAAAGCCCTTAGTTAAATACTAAGGGCTTTTTTAAAATGTAATTTAAAGCTGCCATGCGTAACTGAGTTTAGTGAAGAAAGTCCGTTGATCACGTTCTACACTCTTTAATGAATCGTCTTGGTAGCCTTTATCTGAATAGCCTAAGTAAAACAATGTTTGTGCATTGATTTTATAGGAATAAACCAGCTGACTGCCGTAATCACGGTTAATTCTATTAACATTGGCATAGTAGGCGTTTTGATTGCGGTCGATATCTTCAAACTGTAAAATCAGTTTCAGCATCGAGCGCATATTAAATTTATAGTAAACACGTAAATCGGTTAGATTCGCAGTAAATACATTATCACCTTGTGGGTTATCTAAACGGCTATAACTGTGCTCAAGCTGCACTTGCCAATGATCATTGATATCCCACGTCAGTTCTGGCTCTATAGTAAACAAATCACCTAACTGCTCATTGCTATAATCTATTTTACTGCCAAATTCACTGTAAAGCGTAATGCGTAAATCTTTGCTTGGACTAAAACCACCGTAGATATAACCAATGTTTTGGTTATAGAAGTTACCATAATAACTCTCATTACGGTGGATCAAACCAAACTCTAAGGATGACTGTAATTGGCCTTTTAAAAAAATGTAGCCTTCATACTCTTCTTCAAGCAAGCTGCCATCTTGTGCCCAGGTTTTGTCCCAATCCACATTATAAGAATATTCGGTTACCATCTCACTTGCATCCAAGTACCAGGTTTGCCCGCCACCTAATAACGCTTTTTTGTAATCCACTTTTTCTTGATAGCCAACGTCAGTACGGTAATCTTCACCAATATCCTCATAACTAGCAAATAGCTTATAATCTCGTTTCTCACGGCTAAATTCGAGCATATAAGCTTGATCTGATTGATTGTTCTCTAAACCATAATTATCGACTAAAAAAGCAGAGTTTTTAGTATCAGAGGTCGCAACTTGATACAACACACTATCGGTTTGATTAAACCAATAACTGCCATCCACAGACAGTACGGTGTTGTGATAATCATTTGCTTCACGGTGGGTGCTCATCACCCCTATAGTGCCTTGCTCACCAAGATCATACTGGTAACGCCCAATTGATGATTTTGATTTTTCAGCTAAATTAGCAAAGCCAGAACCTTGGTTGGTCGGTAATAAAATACTGGTATTTTCATCATCAGCGTACAAAAACGCATAGCTATGTGCATCCGTTTTCCCGGTTATTTTAGCCCCTAAGTCTGGCTCGGCAATCGTACGGGTATAAAGTAGTTCGAATAGGCTACTTTTAAAATATGACGCACCGTCTAAAAAGAACGGGCGTTTTTCAGCATAATAAATAGAGAATGTAGTATTTACATCTAACTCTAAACTGTCTGTCTCTACCTGCGAAAAATCTGGGTTAATGGTGGCATTGATAACCGCGTCTTGGCTGATCCCCCAACGTAAATCGAGTCCAGCTTCAGTATCAATATCACCATTTTGCCAATCCCCAGGTACAGCCTCTTTTACATCATTACGAAGTGCGGTTAAGGTCGGTGTTAATTGAATATTTTTACTGGGCTCCATGGCATTAAAGCCTGTGATTTTATCAAACTGGCAAAAGCTGCATTTCACATCACGGTCAAAACCCACATTAGACAACTGATAAAGTACCTCACGCGGGTAATTACGCCACAGCGCAAATCCCCATGTCATATCAGCTTTATTTTTAGGAAAGCGCAGTGCTGTGAACGGAATACGCATTTCAACCACATAACCTTGCTCGGTTATTTGCCCTGCGCTATCCCAAATCGCATCCCATGAAGGGTCTTCACTCCAACCGTCGGTATCTGTCATCCGCATATCACCTTGCGCACCAAGCGGGTTTACGTAAAACTCATAACCTGTTCGTTCATCATTAAAGGTATCGATCATTAGCGCAACGTTATCATCACTCCATAAACTATCACGGTCGCGAAGTGCGGCACGAATTTGACTCGGATCATTATCATAAGCAACAAGGCCAACATATAAATAGTTGCCATCTTCGTAGATATAAGCATCCGTTTTTACCGGTGGCGTGCCTTTCTCGTTAGGTTCATTTTGATAACGTAAAGGCACTAACGTGGCTTGTTGCCAGTGAGGTTCATTCAGCTGCCCATCAAGATCAATACCTTGATCAATATGTGCTAAGCTAAAATTTTGTTTTTCAGAGGCTTGGCTCAATCCGCAAAAAAGCGTAACAAACGACAACAAAAAGAAAAGAGTACATGGTTTTATTATTGATTTTAGATACTGCATAAACATCCGTTTAAAATTTAAATTACTCTTAATGAGTAAATAAGCTCACGAATTGTAATTCATGCAGGTACACTTGTTAATAGTTTGAGTGAAAATATATAACAATTATTATATATTTAGGATGAAAGTCTTAGGTTTCAATTAACTTTAGTTTATCAGGCACACCATTCCATGTATCCGCATCTGCAGGGGCTGGCTTTACCTCAGTAATTCTTGGCCAAACTAGGGCTAGTTCCGCATTAAGTTCAGTAAACTCCTTTTGCGAGTCGGGTAATTCATCTTCTTGGTAGATTGCCTCAGCAGGACATTCAGGCACACATAACCCACAATCAATACAATCAATCGGGCTGATGGCTAAAAAATTAGGGCCTTCATAAAACGCATCTGCTGGGCACACTGCTACACAGTCGGTGTATTTACACTTTATACAGTTTTCAGTGACTACAAATGCCATTTTTACGTTTGCCTAACATAGCTTAAATTACAGCAAGGGATCATACCCAACCACAGTCAAAATACAATAAATAATCGCTGCCATCGCAGCTTAAATTAACGTAAAATAATCGGCTATTGTGAGCACCTCGCGTCAGCGACTGCTAAGACACCTAACAGAGATTAAATATGATACGTTTAACAGAAATTAAGCTGCCACTTGATCATGGCGAAGATGCCATAAAGCAAGCAATTATAACTAAACTTGGCATTGATAACAGCCAACTCCATAGCTTTAATGTCTTTAAACGTGGTTACGACGCCCGTAAAAAAACCGCTATTTTACTTATTTATACCCTCGACATTGAGGTTGATAATGAAGCGCAATTATTAATTCAATTTGCGAAAGACCCACATGTTAAACCCGCGCCAGATACGAGTTATAAATTCGTTGGCGAAGCCCCCGCTACTATACAAGAGCGCCCAGTGGTAATTGGTTTTGGCCCTTGCGGACTGTTTGCGGGTTTAATACTGGCGCAAATGGGCTTTAAGCCAATCATTCTAGAGCGCGGCAAAGAAGTACGTGAACGTACTAAAGACACTTTCGGCTTTTGGCGCAAACGTACGCTCAATACTGAATCAAACGTACAGTTTGGTGAAGGCGGCGCAGGAACCTTCTCTGATGGTAAACTTTACAGCCAAGTTAAAGATCCAAAACATTATGGCCGCAAAGTGATCACTGAATTTGTTGCCGCAGGCGCGCCTGAAGAGATCATGTATGTCAGTAAGCCACACATTGGTACTTTTAAGCTGGTGACTATGATTGAAAAAATGCGCGCCAGCATTGAAGAGCTAGGGGGTGAAATCCGTTTTAGCACCCGTGTTGATGATATTTTACTTGATGATGGCCAAGTCACTGGCTTAAAACTCTCTACCGGTGAGCAGCTTAATACACGTCATGTGGTGCTTGCGGTAGGCCACAGTGCCCGTGATACCTTTAAAATGGTGTACGACAAAGGCATTTACGTTGAAGCCAAACCGTTTTCTGTTGGCTTTAGAATCGAGCATAAACAATCGATGATCGATGAGTGCCGTTTTGGCCCTAATGCCGGCAATCCAATTCTAGGCGCAGCTGATTACAAGCTAGTGCATCATTGCGATAATGGCCGAACTGTTTACAGCTTTTGTATGTGCCCAGGTGGTACTGTGGTTGCAGCAACCTCTGAAGAAGGCCGTGTTGTTACTAATGGTATGAGCCAATATTCACGTAATGAGCGCAATGCCAACAGCGCCATTGTGGTGGGGATTTCACCTGATGAAGACTATCCGGGCCACCCACTTGCAGGCATTGATCTGCAACGTAAATTAGAAGAGCAAGCCTATGCGCTCGGCGGCAGCAACTATGATGCCCCAGCCCAGTTAATTGGCGACTTCTTAAAAGGTAAAGACTCAAGTGATTTAGGCGATGTTAAACCGTCTTATACGCCGGGTATCAAGCTGACAGATTTAGCCAATGTGTTACCCAAATATGCAATTGATGCCATTCGCGAGGCTATTCCTGCATTTAATAAGCAAATTCGTGGCTTTTCATCGAACGATGGTTTATTAACTGGCGTTGAAACCCGTACCTCATCACCAATTTGTATTAAGCGTGATAAAAGCATGCAAAGTATTAATACCCAAGGTTTATATCCAGCAGGCGAAGGCGCCGGTTATGCTGGCGGTATTTTATCGGCTGGTATTGATGGCATAAAAGCCGCAGAAGCACTGGCGCTATCTATGCTTGAGAAACACAGCTAAAAAGCTTAGATATAAAAAAGCCTGAATTACTCAGGCTTTTTTTATACTTTAAAATAACTAAGTGTTATTTCTTAAGCTTTAATTTTTCACCCTTAAGTGACTTACGCACACCAGAAATACGAGCACGATTTTTAGCTCGCGCTTCACCGGTTGCTTGACCTGATGGTTTATTTGAATGACTACGACGTAAATGCGACGGTTTTTTACCAATTTTATCAATCAGCACTTCACGATTACTTACTTCATAACCCGGTAAATATTCACGCTGAATTTTTTGACCAATTAAGGTTTCAATTTCAAACAACATGTTTTCTTCTTCGCGGCTAACAAATGAAATTGCTTGGCCTTGTTTACCGGCACGACCTGTACGACCAATACGGTGTACGTAATCTTCAGCAAGCCATGGTAAGTCAATATTAATTACACGCGGCAGGTCATCAATATCAATCCCGCGAGCGGCAACTTCTGTAGCCACAAGTACACGTACTTTACCCGCTTTAAAATCACTTAATGCACGACGACGATTACCTTGGGTTTTATCGCCATGGCACACGGCAGCAGGAATGCCATCTAGGTTTAATTCTTTAACTAGCTCATCAGCCGTTTCTTTCATGTTGACGAACACTAACACTTGCTGCCAGTTTTTCTTACCGATCAATTCAGAAAGCAGCTCTTGTTTACGGCGCTCTTCCACTGGATAAACCACGTGATGCACGGTTGCAGCAGTACTATTTGTTTGATCAACACGAACAATTTCAGCTTGCTTGAGTACTTTACTAGCAAACTGTTTAATTGCCGCTGGGAATGTTGCAGAGAACAACAAAATTTGGCGCTCTTCTGCACAGCCATTGATCACGGTTTGCATATCAGTGATAAAGCCCATATCAAGCATACGGTCAGCTTCATCGAGCACTAGATGTTGTACGTCGGCAAGGCTTAGGTTGCCTAAACGAATATGATCCAGTAAACGCCCTGGCGTTGCGACAACAATGTCTACGCCGGCTTTTAGACCATTTGCCTGACCAGCAGTATTTACACCACCAAATAAGCTCACGATTTTAAGCTTGGTATATTTAGCAAAATCAGTAAAATTATTGGCAATTTGCTCTGCAAGCTCACGCGTTGGTGCAAGCACTAAGGCACGAGGCGCATTGGTTTTTGTGTATTCAACTTCAGATAATTTTTGAATAATAGGTAACGCAAATGCAGCTGTCTTACCGGTGCCTGTTTGGGCACTGGCTAAAACATCTTTGCCTTTACGCACTGCTGGGATCGCACTGCGTTGAATGGGCGTAAGGGTGTGATAGTTAAGTTCATCTAACGCCTGAAGAAGTTCAGGGGCAAAACTAAAAGATTTAAAATTCATGCTGTATAACCTGCGGCCACATTATCAAGGGTCGCAAATTATACAGCAATTTATGCTAAGCAGTTAGTTATAACTTAACTAAAGTGCCTTTTAATGCTACGCCTGCCATAATTGCACCTGCGCCACATTCATATTCTGTACTACTAACGAACTCACGTTTTTTATAGTACGACTGAATATTCACCACAGCATTCATACCTTCCTTTACCGCTCGCTCTTGTAATGCCTTAAGCGCACTAAGCATTACCCATTCACACGCTTCTTGGTCACTTTTATTAAATGCGTTGGTTTTTTTATTGGTGATCACTTCACCAAATTTACTGCTTTCTTTAGCATGTGCTTGATCTGCAAAATACAGCGGAATATCTAATAAAGCATCTTTTGCTTTACTTGTTTCTAGTAATGACTGAATTGGGTATTTACCAATATCATCACGGGCATTCGCTGATACAGCAGTTAATGAAGCTGCGACCAAAAGTGCGCTATAAACCAATTTCATCTCAATTTCCTTGTTGTGTATAAAACTTCCAAGCAATACCAAAGCCGAGCGATACATTGCTATTTTTTTTCACTAATGGGCTTTGCTGTTGTTTACTATCTGCTAAGTGATGATATTTAACAAATCCACCTAGCCAGTATTTTTTAGTGTCGAAGTTGATGCCAAAAGATAGATCCGCACCAGCATATCCCGACTGGTTATTAAATTCATTGCGCTGAGCGCGACTATCCTGCGGAGCAATTCCATAGTAATAATTTAAATAACGGTCATCTGCAAAATTTACGTTAGCGCGAATACTGGCAGTTAACTCAGGATCAGTGTAAGTCAGTAATGGGGTTTCAAAATACACACTAGGCCCATAATGCCAGCCAACATTGGTTATCGAGCTTTTATTCACCTTGGTAACGCTTAAAAATAAGAGAAGTATTAATACCACCAAATGCAAAATTATTACTCATTACATAATCGGTATGAATTTCTCTACCTTGCCCTGTTATATAGTCAAGTGGCGCACACAAACTATCAACTTCGGTCAAATTAATAGTTGGCGCAAACCAGTTATCCGTCATCATGTTAATACTGGCCCATGCTTCAATTGCGCCACAAGCGCCTAAAGTATGGCCTAAATAGCTTTTTAATGAGCTGATAGGTTTTCGCCCCAAGGCGTTAAAAGTAGCATGAGACTCAGCAATATCACCGCGATCGGTTGACGTACCATGCGCGTTTACATAACCTATTTTATCCGCGGATAGATTGGCGTCTTGTAACGCCATTTCAATGGCCACTTGCATGGTATCTGAAGTGGGTTGCGTAACATGTTGACCATCTGAGTTACAACCAAAACCAACCACTTCTGCAAGTATTGTTGCACCACGGGCTTTAGCATGCTCGTACTCTTCTAGAATAAGCGTTCCGGCCCCTTCGCCAATCACTAAACCATCACGCGCTTTGTCAAAAGGTCGCGGAGTCAATTTTGGGGTTTGGTTTTTAGTACTGGTGGCATACAAGGTATCAAAGACCGCGGCTTCCGTAACACATAGCTCTTCTGCTCCCCCTGCAACCATTACTTTTTGGCGACCAAACTTAATGGCTTCATAGGCATAGCCAATGCCTTGCGATCCAGATGTGCAAGCCGAACTAGTCGTGATCACACGGCCTTTAATACCAAAAAAAACGCCCACATTAACGGGAGCAGTATGTGCCATCATTTGGATATAACTGGTCGCTGTTACACCGACCATAGAACCCGTTTCCATCATTTTTGAAAACGCAATCAAGGGCTGAGTTGACCCCGTTGATGAACCAAAAGACACGCCTGTAGAGCCATCCGTTAAACTTGGATTATGTATTAAATCGGCCTGCTCTAATGCAAGTTCAGTGGTACGCGTTGACATAAGAGCAACGCGCCCCATTGAGCGTATTTGTTTACGTTTATAATGCGCAGGTTTTGTAAAGTGAGTGACCGGTGCTGCGAGTCGCGTATTTAACTCAGCTAGAAAATCCCAGTCAGACATAACTTGCACTGCGTTTTCACCGCGCTGTAACGCTTCTTTAAAAACGGGCCATTGATCCCCTAAAGCAGTAATTGCCGACATCCCCGTAACAACAACGCGTTTCATTAAACCATACCACCGTTTACAGAGATCACTTGGCGGGTAATATACGCCGCGTCATCACTAATCAAAAAAGCCACAGTACCTGCAACTTCCTTGACGGCGCCCATACGTTTTAGTGGGATCATCTTAAGCATTTCATCAACCGGTAAATCATCGGTCATTTGCGTATCAATTAAACCGGGGGCAACGCAGTTAACGGTAATTTTGCGCTTGGCAAGTTCAAGTGATAACGCCTTAGTTGCACCAATAATACCCGCTTTTGCAGCACTGTAATTGACCTGCCCACGGTTACCCGCAATACCCGATACCGACGACATAGTAACAATGCGCCCGCCTTTTCGCCCTTGTACCATCGGCATCACTGTTGGGTGCACAACATTGTAAAATCCTTCAAGACCGGTGCGAATAACACTGTCCCAATCTTCACCTGACATAGCAGGAAAAGCCATATCATTGGTGATCCCTGCATTACATACCACACCATAATATGCGCCGTGCTCAGCAATATCGGCTTCGATTTGTTGTTTTGCAGCAGCTCTATCACACACATCAAATTGTAATAAACTGGCATTTTGCCCACGTGCGGTAATTTCATCACAGGTTTGTTTTGCACTTTCGAGCCCAGTGCGACAATGCACCGCAATGTCGTAGCCATCCTCGGCTAAGCGTAATGCGATCGCCTTACCGATACCACGGCTTGACCCTGTTACTAAAATTCGTTTTGTCATTGTTGTTCTCTTATAAATTGCATTGGGTCATGAGGTTGAAACACATTAATTTTAGCTTCACATAATGCTGTGTTATTGTTTTTTATACAGCATTCAAACACACTTAGCCCAGAATCTTCTTCATATAACTTTGCAACTGTAACCTGTAATACTGAGCCCATATTAAAAACAGGGGTATGCGTTTTGTATTTACGCGTGCCAATTAAAAAACCTATTTTGACCGCCTCACCTTGGTCTTTAGCCAAAGCGCCTGCATAAGCGGCAATTGCCTGTGCCATATACTCAGTACCAATATAACTTGGCACACCTTGTAAATCGTCTGAATAAAATGCACTGGTTGGCGAAATAGTCACTTCGCAAGTAGCGCTGTCTTGCTCATAAGAGATAAGCTTATTGAGCAAAATCATAGGCGCACTATGGGGGACTAGTTGCTCAATATTATAGTTGTTCATCAATAAGTCCTAGTATGACACTGACATTATTGCCGCCAAATGCAAATGAATTGGACAGACAATATTTTAGAGGTTTTATAAAAGGTGAAGTCAGCAATGCAATCTCACCAAGAGCAGGGTCTTGTTCACCAGTATTAAAAGGTAAAGTAGTCACCGAATCATTATTAATTAAACTTAACCAACAGATCCCCGCTTCTATAGCCCCCGCAGCGCCTAGCGTATGCCCGCTTAAATGCTTACTTGAGCTCACCGGCGTATTGTTGCCAAATACACGATTAATTGCAAGTGACTCCATAGCATCATTTTGCTGTGTGGCCGTGCCGTGCGCATTAATGTAATCAATATCATCGGCAGTTAAGTTTGCATCTCTTAATGCCGCACACATCGCTTGCTCTGCACCACTGCCGTCTGGCGCTGGTGCAGAAATATGATGAGCATCGGAGCTTTCGCCCCCACCTATAAATGCAACAGCGTTCCCTTGATTGCGTTTTTTACTCATCACAAATAACGCCGCACCTTCACCGATATTAATGCCACTTCGAGTAAGCGAAAACGGTTGGCAAACAGCATCGCTAATTGATGACAGTGAGTCAAAGCCATTGACGGTCAACTGGCATAAACTATCAACACCGCCACATATAACCACATCAGCAAGATCAGCTAAAAGTAATGCCCTTGCACTGATCATCGCTTTTGAGCTTGAGCTGCATGCCGTTGAAATACTGTAACACGGGCCTGTCGCATTCAACTGTTTGGCAATATAGTTCGCAGGAGCGATCAGTGATTGATCTTCATAGTTATATTCTTCAGGCCAATAGCCTGCCTGTTTAAATTGCATACGTGCGCGTTCACCTTCGTGAATTGACGCAGTACTGGTACCAATCACCACAGCAATACGCTGATCAGCAACATTAAATTGCTCAAGCGTTGGCTTTATTTGCGCAAGCGCATCATCAATCAAAGTATATGTGCGAAGTATCGCCGATAAAGGCAGTGTTTTAACCATCCCAACATAAGTTTGCCGGCCAGCAAATGCTAATTCATCCGTTGCCGTTAGCGTATTAATATGTTGAGAATTTAAACTTTTGATGGTCTGCTGATGCCCTGCACCCAAGGCGCTCACAATCCCTAAATCATTTAACCAAACCGGCATCACTGCTCAACCCTTTGAAATTGTATTTTATAATTACGTTGAAAATTTATAAGTTGGGTTACAGATCCCGAAAACTTAATAGTGACTAATCGTTGTCCATCATTAACAATACGACGCTCAGCTCCACTATCTTGCATAACAGCACCACTGAGCCTGTTGTTTATCTCAGCAACCGGCCAATGTACTAGCATTATATCAGCTAAGATATAACGCGGATCAATCCCTGCAATAGGCAACATTTTTGTACTTTTGATTGGCGCACCAATTGGCTTTTCTAAAATAAAAATAGGCATTCCTTGCGCCGTCATCACCACTAAATTTATCCCCTGCTGCTCATTAATACTTAATTGCGCAAGTAAAGTATGCTGCTGCTCTTGGTGCGAAACCTGCAATACTTGCTGCCAATTATCAATTATTAACTGTTTCGGTGGATCAGCTAACTCCAGCGATGTATTATCGGCGATCTCAACCACACTCTGCGGTGTAAATTGTGTAGTACATGCAGTTAAAAACATAATAATGGCGAATGCAGCGGTGCGTATTATGACTGACATAAAGCCACCAAGGTAGTGAGCCTACGCTCACTCTGTTTCACAAATGGATTGTCGGTATCCCATGCATAGCCAGCTAAGATTGCACTGATCATTTCTCTTACTTGATGATTTTGCTCTGTATAGAAGATAACATCCTGAAAACGTCCATCGTACCAAGCACTGACATAGGTTCTAAAACAATCGACCCCTGCCTGTAGAGGCTCACTGTAATCCGCGATAAAATCAACGTTTTCACCGCGTAGATGTCTATCCACTAAAGGCGCAATCAAGGCAGCTGATTTAAGCGCTATGGTCACACCCGATGAAAACACAGGATCTAAAAACTCACCAGCATTACCTAGTAAGGCAAAGTTACTGCCAACTAAAGATTTTACATTGGCTGAGTAGCCGCTAATACTGCGTGCTTCACCTATGGCTGCTCGCCTGTTAAGCAATTGCGCTAAAAATGGGTCTTGCTCAATAAAGTCATTTAAACACGCCAGCGGCTCGGCATTTTTAGCAAATCGAGTCGGCTCTGCAACAACACCAATGCTAGCAGTGCCATCGCTAAAAGGGATCAACCAATACCAGATATCTTTATGAATTGGATGCACATTAATTAAGATTTTATTGCGGTCGAAGCTTTCATCAACGATGCCATCTTTGAAATGACTGAAAAAAGCACTGCGTACAGGAAAGTCAGACGGCTGTTCAAGATCTAATAAACGCGGCAGTACGCGCCCAAAACCACTGGCGTCTAAAATAAATCGCGCTGTGACTGTGTATTCGTTTTGTAGCTGATCTTTTACTTGTAACTGAGCGCCATCAACTAGGTTATTATAAGCAACGACTGTATGCTGATAACGAATTTCAGCACCTTGCTGCTGGGCACCATCGGCAAGGCATTTGTCAAAATCAGCACGTTTAACTTGGTAAGTAGTCCCTGGGCCTTGGCTAAATTTCTCAGTGAAGTTAATACTCGCGTGTTCGCCGCTGCGTTGAAACGCAGCACCATTTTTAAATTGAAAGCCCAGTGACGCGGCATTTTCATGCAGTGCATCGAGTAAGCCGGCTTGCTCTAAATACACCATACATTGTGGTAATAAGCTTTCACCAATGGAAAAGCGTGGAAATGTTTGCTGCTCTAATACCAGCACCTGCCAACCCCGTTTTACCAATAAACTGGCTGCAACTGCGCCAGATGGACCTGCACCAATGATCACCACGTCGTACTGTTGATTTTCCGTATTCACCTATTTTCCTTACTTTTAGGCAGTTCTAATGTCAATGGAGCCAAAACAAATATAGCCATCAGGCCAATCATAATAGTTAAACCAAAGCTATAGATTGCAGGAGTGATTGACATCGCTAACATCCCAAAGACCCACATGGATGAAGCCGCCGATAAACTGATCGCGATGATATTCTCTCGACTCAATTGATTTATTTGATAAAAAACAAGGTAATCGATAGACAATGCCATCACCAACAAGCTACCGAGCAAATTAAAAATCGATAAACTACCTTGCAGTACGCTGCATAACGATAAAATAATCGCGATGGTAAGTATTAGCACCCCACTTTGCTTAAATGCACACACCATTCCAAAACGCCATGCGAATAAAAAGGCAGCCAATACGATGGCGCAGCCTAGGGTAATCAGCAGTGAATGACTATAGTGTGTCAGGCCCTCGCTAAGCAATGCCACTTTATTGTAAGTCAGTAATTGCGGATCCGCAGAGGCAAATTCGGCTAAAACACTGGCCGGCGCGTCAGTTACCATAAACCAACTTGCTACAAATTCGTCGTCTCTCATCACTTGTTGCTCAATGAGAGGCGCTAAGGGCGATGCGAGTAAGCTCTCTAGTGTTAACACCTTTGTAGATGCCGAGAATGGCTGTCCGGTCATATTTTCCACCTGAGTGAACACGCCTTGTCTGTGTTTTGCTTTAACTAGCGCGCTATTACGTTCTTGCATTGCAATACTTGGTAATAAATCGCTGAGTAAATTAAGCTCAGCATCGGGAGATTGTAACTGCAGCGCTGTTTTAAAAGTTGTTAATTGCTCAAGTAGTGCTTGTTCATCATCAGCAAACATGATCATGATTTGACCATTATCTCGCCCTAGTAATGATAAATGAAAAGCTTCATTTTCTATTAATGCTTGCGGACTTGCATTTAGCAAGCGAACATCATTGTTTAAGCTTACTGGTGTATGTAAATAGCAAACCGTGATCAATCCGACACTGGCTGCAATTGCATAGCGGCGTAATTGCAGCAAGCCTAGCAAGCTAACTTTTAGCTTATCGGCGATATTTATTATTGGCGCTGCAATAATGAGCTGATGTTGCCATTGTTGAGTAATGAATAAAGTACACAGCCATGCACTAAACAGCCCAGCCACAACAAATACCCCAACCTGAGCAAGCAACAGCATTGGCGAAAAATATAAACTCGCATAACCGAGTGACGTTGTCAGCAAGGATAACAGCAGCGCTAATTTTAAGCCTCGGCTGTAACCTTTTCGCTCGCCACTACAGAGATCCAGCATGCCATGAAATGAATAATCAATGGCAATGCCAATAAGTGTAACGGCAAATACTAAAGTGAGAATATGAACTTGGGAGAACACGGCAAGTAATACAGCGGCACCGCCTAATATCGCACTCATCACAGTCAATGAGGCAAGCCATAGCGCGACACTTGAACGAAACACCCACACAATCATAGTGATCAGCGCAAGCAGACTCAATGTACCAAATAATGCCATTTCATATTTGGCTTGGCTGGCATTGGCGCTGGTATGAAATACCGCCCCCGAATAGCGTACTGTTGTTTGCGGAAAGTCCGCAGATAACTGCTTTAACTGTTGAGCAATACTGGCCGTAAGTAGTTCAGCTTCATTAATACCAAACGCATTATCACTGATCTGTGCAAATAGCAGATAATACTTAGCATCATTATGAAATGCCGTTAAACGGTTTTTCTCGAGGTTAAAGGTTTGCAGGTTTTGCATTTGTTCGGCTAAAAAACTGCCAAGGCTTAAACTAGCATCGAGGTTGATAGTCGCACTGACAAACGGATCGGCAATCTGGCTGAGCTTTTGATAATAAAAAGTGCTAAACGTAGTTTGAGTTTCAAGTGCGCCGCGATATTCCTCACTCAGTAAACGTCCAGCGTAGGGAGCATAAAATTGACTCAAAGCATCAATACGCGGCACATTAAAACGCGCAGGCAGATCGTTAGCAATAAGCCAATCGTTGAGCTTATCATGCACTTGTTCAGCATTTTGCCCGGTAATAGAAAACATCACTTGCTGTTTATTACCTGCAAAAAAGTGCGCTTCAACACTATCAATGCGTGTGTCAGATTGTGGCATTAAAGCTAAAATATCGCTATCAATGTGCGGTTTTTGCAAAGCGATAACCACCGCTAATAATAGCGCTAACCCCGATAACCAAGCAAATGCACAAAACCTGCGAGCCACTTTAATTTATTTCCGCAGCTGCAGGCGCTAAATAGTTAAAATGTATAATCGTGTAGTTGGCATTATGTTCGTTTAAACGTACCTGTTGCACGTTACCATCAGAAGTACACAGCTGAAAACTGACGAACAACTGGCTTAATAGCTGATCTTTTGGTAGTAACAACGAACAACCTGCTTGTGTGTCATCAGAGAGTGTAAATTGCTGCCCTAAAGCGTCTAAGTCATGGCTGATTATCGCCTGTAGTAAATTCACAAAAGGGGCAGCTCCCGCTTGCAGTACCGCTTCACCTTGAGCGTTTTCGACATAAACTTGGCCACTTTTAATCAATAATGTATTGATAACTGGTTTTGTCACCTGCCATTTCAGTTGCTCTGGATCAAGTGTAAACACGCCACTGGAAATAAAGGGTTTTGTAAAGCCTGCAAAATATTTTTCTTGGCTAAACTCCCCAACTTTATTGTGCGGCTGTTCAGATGCTGAAATAATCGTTGTTAACAAACAGCCAAGGCAGAATAAAAATAATCGTATCATTACATGACCTTATGCAGTTTTTCAGTTATCACCGCTGGAGAAACATATTGCAGTTCATCTGTTTGCACATCAACGGCCACCTGCACAGTCGTCGCTTTCGTCAGCTTTTTAGCCGTTTGGCAATCGGTGATCACATAATCAATACGCAAGCGTGTTTCATATTCTTTTAAATAAGCATCCACACGTATTTTTTGCGAGAACACCGCAGAGCTAACATATTTGATCCGCATATCAACAATTGGCCACGCATAACCCGACTCTTTCATTTGCATATAGTCATAATCAAATAAACGCAGTAACTCACAACGTGCAACTTCAAGATAGCGGGCATAGTTGCCGTGCCATACAACATTCATTGGATCGCAATCATGAAAAGGAATGTCAATTTCAACATGAGTGCTGAGCAATGCGCCTTTACTATTCATATAAACTCCAGCGTTTCCTCTGAATTGCATCAACCGTAAACCTTAACACACCTTCTAATGGGCGATCTTCATCAAGCACTTCAAAATACTCACAAATATCGTTATACATTGTTTGTACGTCTGCTGTTAAGCTTGAATAATCAAGTTCATTTTGAGCAATTCGTAACCGCAATGCTTGTACGCTCGCAAGTAATGTACTGGCAACCACTTGCTCTGTTAATTGTAAAATACGTAAACAATCGCGGGCTGCAATGGTTCCCATGCTCACTTTATCTTGATTATGACATTCAGTAGAACGTGAAAACACACTCGCTGGCATGGTTAATTTAAGTGCTTCTGCGGTGTAAGCGCTAGCGCCAATTTGTACGGCTTTAAAACCATGATTGATATAACGTCTTTCACTGGTGCTGGCAGACAAGTTTGATGGCAAACCATTGTTGTAACGCGTATCCACTAATGAGGCAATTTGCCGATCCGCTAAATCGGCCAAATTTGCTACTGCCGTTTTCATACTGTCCATCACCATGGCAATATGGCCACCATAAAAATGTCCACCATGTAAAACGTGTTCACCTTCGCCATCAATGATCGGGTTATCATTGGCTGAATTAAGCTCATTTTCAATCATTTGCCTAAACCACGGTAAGCTATCCTGCACCACACCGATAACATGAGGCGCGCAGCGAATTGAGTAGCGATCTTGCAGACGGTCTGCATTACGTGGGTGCTCTACATGATTTAAATCGCTACGGATCCAACTCGCTATTTGTTGTTGACCTGGATGTGGCTTAACCGAAAATAAAATATCGTCAAAGTGATGACTATTGCCCTTTAAAGCTAAACTTGCAAAAGCAGTGATACGACTGGTTAATTTAGCTAAATAGGCACTGCGGTCAAACGCTAAACAGGCAAGAGCGGTCATTACAGCCGTGCCATTCATCACTGCTAGGCCCTCTTTAGGTCTAAGCGTTAACGGTGTTAAACCCAGCTCTTGCATAACACTTAAGCTATTGCGAATTTCGCCTTTATAAAAGACATCGCGCTCACCTATCATCGCCCCTGCAACGTATGACAATGGCGTTAAATCGCCACTGGCTCCCACTGAGCCTTCTTGCGGAATAACCGGGACAATATTATGATTTAAATACGCAGTGAGCAGATTTAGCATATCCCAACTAACACCAGAATACCCTTGCGATAAAGATGCCAAACGGGTTGCTAATATTGCGCGCCCTTGAGCCACATTAAACACATCGCCTAACCCACAACCGTGGAAGCGTGTTAAATGCAGCGGTAATTCGTCTACAAGCGCCAGTGGTACTTTTACTGTAACCGAATCACCATAGCCGGTCGTTACGCCATAGATCACACCGTCTTCTTTTAATAATTGATCTAAAAAGGCCACTGCACTGTTAATTTTACGCGCTAGTTGTTCATCACCAGAGAGCGCAACAGCACCTTGCTCGAGTGCAATATACACAATATCTTCAATTGTTAAACGCTGATTTCCAAATACTGTAGTAGCGAGATCCGACACCTTACTTCCCCTTCTTTTGGTCACGGATCACAGTGTGATCATTTTGCCAAAAATCATAAAAATTAAACCATTGATATGGATACAAAGCCGTATAATGAGCAAGACGTGCTGCATAATCCGAAATAACGAGTTGTAATGCATGCTGGCGTGTTTTGCGTGGTAAAACGAGTTTATCTGCGTATTTTTCAAATACAACACGATAAAACAAGCCTTTTTGTGCGCTACGGTCTTTTAAACAAAACAAAAAGAAAACAGGACAATCAAGCAATGCGGCTAAAATAAACGGCCCTTGTGAAAAAGCCGCGGGTTTACCTAAAAAGTCACATTCAATCACTCGGCCTGCGCTCGTGCTGCTAGTTCTATCACCAACGATCACCACAATTTCACCTTGCTCTACTTTTTCTTTGAGCAATATAGCAATGTCAGGACCAAGATCTGTCACTTGGATTAAATTAACGCTCACAGCAGGATTGATACGCTTAAGAATTTTATTAAATTCCACCGCATGATGAGTAAAAACCAACACATTAATGCGTTTACTACTGCGATGTTGACTAAGCGCACGACACACTTCGAGATTACCCAGATGAGAACCTATAAACACCGCGCCTTGGCGCTGTTCATCTAATTGTTTATACAGCGCTTCATTTGTATACACAATATCGGACTGCTTGATTCGTCCAAGCCATGCATCAATTTTATCAAATGCGCTATTCGCAAATGAACGAAAATGGCGGAAACTATCACACCAAGACGCGTGTTTGTTTATGCCATTACAGCGATTAACTTGGGTTAAAAATTGCAGCGAGGCGGTACGCGCCGTTTTCCCTGTGAGAAATAAATACAGCAAAACAGGAAACAACACTATCCATAAACCTTTGCGTCCGAGTACCCGATAGCTTAACAGCAAAATTTGCATGCCAAGCTGATTACCCCGCTCTTGCATTCTTGACCAATGTTTTACTGCCATTAGCGCGCAACCTTACGCAAAAGTAATTTAGGAATACGCACTAACATGCCAAAAAATAACCGTGTGTGTAACCAAGAAATGCCAACATTATCGTGCAGAGCGCGAAAATGAGAAACGCCATCTTCGGGGTAGATCACTTGAGTAGGAATAAATGTAACGCGTGCACCTTGCCAATATAAACGCACTAAAATTTCGATATCAAAGTCCATCCGCGTGCCTAGCGCACGTTTATTCATTAATTGCGCAGTTTGTTGCAGCGGATAAACCCTAAAACCACACATAGAATCAACAATATCAAAACTCAGGGTTTCAACCCATACCCAAAAATGAGTGATATAACGGCTTAAATAACGATGCTTTGGCACTGAACTGTCATAAATTGGGCAACCACTCACTACATTTTCTGGCGCTTTCTCGCTGGCGGCAATCAATTTACTAATATCGTTTAAGCTATGCTGGCCATCTGCATCAACTTGTATTGCATGGCTAAAGCCATTTGCAAATGCGTAACGTAAACCAGTCTGAACAGCGCCCCCTTTGCCTTGGTTTTCACTGTGGGTAAGTAACGTCAAAAACGGGTAACCTTGCGCAAGGCTAGCAAATACCTGTTTAGCATCAGCAGCACTGCCATCATCAATCATAATAATAGGTAATGATAATTCGCTCAGTTCGCTTAATACCCCAGCAATCGCATGGGTATGATTATAATTAGGAATAACAATACAGTAACGATTCATAATGGTTGCGATGCAAATACCAGCCTACCACTGGCGTGTTGGCCTTTATCAGAGTGATAACTAAAAATACATTTACCGTTTTTATTACGCTCAAGCGTCAGGTTAACAGTCATATTCACCGTGGTGACAACTTGAAATTTAAGTACTTCTACATCTTGTACGATTGCTGGAAATGCCAAATACTGCTGCGCAAATTTTACAGCCCAATCTAACTGTACAACACCCGCAAGAATGGGGGCGTCTGGAAAGTGACCACGAAAATAATCAATATCTTCACTAATATATAATGCCAAACTGACTTTATCTGCTGAGTGCGATAACACAGTGACATCTGGCTGAGTGTTATTCAGGCTTTGCAAAGTACTGCTCCATGGTTTTTATATGTAACTTAGCTTGGCTATTATAAGGAAGCGCTTGAATATACCGCCATTTTCTAGGCAAACAGACGCGTTCAAATCGACTCGATAAAAAATTAATCAACAGCCGATTGGTCGCCAATTTACCCTGTGAATCTAAATGCTGGTGACCTGCTGCGCTAAGTACTACCAGCGCGCCAATCTGCACGCGTTTAGCCGGCACAACGAGTAATTTAGCTTCTTGTATCCATTCATGTTTAATTAGCAAGGCTTCTAATTCATCGAGATTAAGCCGTTTTTCTTCAATTTTGATGGTGCGGTCTAAACGACCTAGCAAATGAAATTGACCATTACTGAGCAGCTCAGCACTGTCATCTAACGGCACGTTTTTTTGTTGTAAGATATACGAGTCTAACAGTAATAGGCCACGCTCATTCACAGACAATTGATTACCTGAAAATGGCTGCCAAGGCGTATTTATTGAAGTATCTAACACTTGCCGATAGGCAATCCCACCGGTTTCAGTACTGCCATACACCTGCGTAATTGGTCGCTTAAGCTGCTGATAAAGTGTTTGTGCATGCTCGTTATTTAGCGGCCCACCCGATGAAAAGAGCCATTGCAGCGAGGCTTTTTGCGTAATTAAAACGTTATCATTACATAACCTAGCTAATTGCGCAGGACTTGAAACTAAAACGGCTTGAGGACACAATTGCAGTTTTTGCGCTATATGCTCTGGGTATTGCAGCTGGGTGCTATCAATAATGTGACCATTTGCTAAAGGCCATAACAAACGAAACAGTAAGCCATAGATATGCTGATGTGACACCGTTGAGATAAAAGTAAGCCGGCCTAACAACGGAAAACTTGAACTCAATACCATCAGCTCGCGATTAAGGACATGCCATGATTTAACAATCGGTTTTGATTGGCCGGACGAGCCCGAGGTATAAAACACCACCATCGCTTCGCTAGGCCACGTGAGTGCAATATTAGATGGATTTACAATTTGTGGCTGCGTCTCAATATTCAACAGCCCATCAGTAAAGAGTAAATTACTGTCATCACCACAAAAAATAGCACTTTGTTGTAAAAAAATTTGCAAGGTTTCGGGTTGACCATTAGGTGGTAAAATAACGGTATGACCACGGGTTGCCAGTGCAAATAAGCGCACAGCAAACTGATAGGTGTCTGGATGAAATAACACAACCTGACTAGCTGGCTTTAACTGATGTAATTGGCTTTGGAAATGTGCAACATCAGCTACAAACTCGCTTTGCGTGATCAGCCGCTGATCGACAAAAAATGCAGCCTTGTCATCAAATTGTATAGGCCTAACTGGCATTGTTTCTTACCTTTTGTCTAACTAACCACTCAATTGCCATAATCATCCCAATTAGAATATAGGCAATCAAACCATTATACAGAGTCCATACCGATAACGATGTATATAAACTGGTGTACAGCGCCGCACTGGCATTAACAATAAAAAAAACACACCACAATTTAGTAACTTGGCGAGTATAACGAATGCCTGTGGCGTCTAATTCTGGTTCACGAATACGCGCAAAGCTTTCAATTACGGGTGGCCCAAAACGCAATGAAAAAGCAAACGTAATAGCCATCACAGTGTTAATAATTACAGGATACAAACGCAAGCCAATCTCAGTGCTTTGCCACGTTGAGATAATCAACGCTATCACCGCTAACACACTTGCTGGTATTAGCCAAGGCATGTGTTTTAGCAATTGACGACTTCCTAATAAACGAATAATAACTAAAGCAATCAATACCATGCTGACATATTTCACAGACGTATACTGCAAACCAAAATACACAATGAATGGATATAAGGTTAAACAGACTAGCGCCAGCGTAATACTCATTGCTTTTAGCATATTAGATCGCCTAGCTAACTAACTTTTCAACTTCAGCAACAACATCTCGCACAGTTCTAACTTGCTTAAATGCGTCTGGATCAATTTTTTTGCCGGTGATTTCACGAAGTTTCACCACTAAGTCCACGGCATCTATGCTATCCAAGTCTAAGTCTTGATAAAGATGCGCATCAAGATTGATATCATCGGCATCAATCTCAAACTCCTCAACTAAAATGTTATGTAACACATCGTAAATATCTGCTGCCGTTTTCATGCTCATTCCTACTTCTATTGTGCGTATTAAGATCTGTAATTTTCGATAAACTCAGCCAACGCATCTACTGATGCAAAGTGTGCTTTTGTTTGTTCTGAGTTCGCATCAATTTTGACGTTAAACTCTTTTTTTATAGCCAGTCCCAGTTCAAGTGCATCGATACTGTCTAAACCTAAACCATCAACAAACAAAGCTTGATCATTTTCGATGTCTTCGATTGTCATATCTTCTAAATCTAAGCTGCTAATAATTAATAGCTTTATTTTATTTTTTAATTCGCTCATAACGCCTTAGTTCCTCTGAAAAATAGTCTTGTAGTTGACGAGTCAAATACCGTGCTTGCATTGACGGTGGTTCGTCATTTAAATTATTATTATTTTTAAATTCAACTGATGTAAATTTCATCATAAAGTGTGCCCGCGTAGCTGTAACCTTATACCAAGGAGTTCCTTTGGTGAGTGTGCTTGGTTGCATTTTTATAAGTACACAAGAAACTGACGCTTGGCATCTGAGTACTATATTAGCCGCACCGCGCTTAAATTTTAGCCCTGTATTTGGCTGCGAACGCGTCCCCTCAGGGAATATAATTAAATTATTACCCGCGGCTAACGATGCTTGGCACTCAACTAATAACTCTTGTGGGTCTTGATTACTGATGTAACCAGTGCTTTTTATGACGCCACGCATAAATAGGTTTTTAAATAAATGCGCCTTAACAACGCAATCTGCATCCTTAATAACCGAGATCAACACAACCACATCAATCAATGATGGATGGTTTGCTAAAACCAGCTGGCCTTTTAAATCAGCAAAACGTGTTTTGTCTTCAATACTAAAATGGATCACCCCAAGGGTGTGCATCATAGCGACAAACGCTTTAAAACAATAGTGTACAGTTAATCTTGCTTGATATTTTCGCTTTGTTTCAGATGACTCAAATAACCTTTGCAGTGGTAAAACCAGCAGTGTTAAAACTACACCACCAAAACCAAATAAACTAAAGCACAACCCAGTGGCAAAAATCCGCCAAACATAATTTACTTTATTAACACAATTAGCCAGCATGGAACGTTAGCATCCATGCACGTTGATTATTAAATAAGATCGTTTTTGGGGCTTTGTTTAATAGCGCAATGGCAAATTGGATACTGATTGGCAGCAGCTGGTTTGCATCTGTTGTAGACCCAAAATCAATAGGCTCAAGCGAAAAATAGCACTCACCTTGTTTTGCTAACCTAAGCGATAGGGCAATGCAGTGATCAACCTGCAATTCATCCGCAAAACACTGATATTCAGTCGGTAAGGCTCTATCGGCATGGCAAATCATGATCTGCTCACACAATTGCGTATGTAAACGCGCGTAACTATCAATCAATGCACTAATGATACTGTCATTGCCACACGCAATCGCATTCATCGCCGCTGTATTGTTATTCAAAATGGAGAATATGCCCACCGCAGCGTTGTGAACACTTAGACCAAATGCGGTCGGTGACAATGCATCGTCAGTACAGATCGCATCAAGTAAACCCGACGTTTTAGGCAGATCACCATGGCGAGATGAGAAGTTAATTGCAAGCGTTTGTGCACCTTCAACTTTATGCATACAGTGCAAAGCCATTTTCATAAATTGGCTTAAGCGTCTGCGCTGCATCGGTGCAACCCAATTTAAATCTAAGTCTTGGTGAGGAAGAGATTCGAGTCCACTAATTTGCTGCTCAGGCGCAATCCATACACTAAAATTATCAACAACAAATTCCACAGGCTAAATGGTCTTATTACTCTAAAAGGCGTGCCATTTTACCTATTACTATACAAAATGCAAAATTTTGGTGCTTAACCGCAGATAAATTAAGCACCCATTCATATTTAGAGTAAAATCACTTCTTGTTCAACAAGTTTAGTTGCATGCTGGCCAATAATTTCATTTTCTTTTCGTTGATTGATCAAGGCAATCCCCTGCGCTTGCTGCTGCGCATTCAATGGTACATATGGCAAACGAAACACTGGTTTTACAGCACCTGTCATCATCAAGGCGGTGTTGATTGCAATAGGGTTTGGCTCACAGAATAACCATTGCATCAGCGGTTGCAATGACTCATTCAATTGTGCGTTAGGTTGATCCATTAATTCACGGAACAAGCCCGGAATTAAATTAGACGTTACTGAGATCACGCCATGCGCTTTATACGTGTGGCGAGCATCATGGGCTTCATCATCATTCCCTGACCAACAAGCAATGCCTTGTTGTTCGTAGTGATTAATACGCTCATTCCCACCGCACTCTTTTACGCCAATAAAGTTTTCATGTTGTGCCAACGGCTCAATAATATCAGGGGTTAAATCTTGACCTGTGCGCCCTGCTACGTTGTAAATAAATGCGGGACCAATTGCCAGTACCCGTTTAAAGTGCTCTTTCACACCGGCTATTGAAGTACGCCCGTAATACGGGTTAATTTGCAGTGCTGCGTCCATACCGCTGGCAAAACCGTATTCAGTGGCTTTGATTGCTTCACGGGTGTTATTGCTACCCGTATTACCGACAATGATCAGCTTATCTGAATACTTATTAACGCTGTGCGCAATCAGCATTAAATGCTCTTCCCAGTTCATTAACTGGCCTTCACCTGTGGTGCCACCAACTACTATACCGTCAACACCCGCGGCAATTTGTTGTTCAACTAAAAAATCATAGGTAGCTAAGTCAATTTCACCACTGGTTAAATACGGGGTTTTGATCGCGGTGATAAGGCTTGCTTGTTTAATTTGTTCTAGGCTGCGCATAAAAAATTATTCTTAAAAAAACTTGCCGTAGTTGTAACATAAAAGCAGTCGTTTTCCGAGTGTTGCGTGGTTAATTAATTAAATTACTTGTGTTGTTGCAAGGCTTAGTCCAAAATAAACAACTGTATAAATAAACAGTATTTTTATTTTTAACTTTGAGTGCACTTTTATGCGTTTATCACGATTTTTAGCAACCCACTTTTATCACAGCGAAGAGCTGTGTCAGGCTCTAGCAATTGATGAAGATACATTAATGCATTGGCAAGACAGTGGCTTATTCCCTAAACCCAGCTATTGCATTAAAAATCAATTAAGTTGCAGCTCATTTTCTGGCCTGTATGAATGTGAAGAATACGACGACTACTATCCTCGAGGCTGTGTAAACTGGGGGCAAGGGCTGGCCAAACAAAAAATCAGCTCATCGAGTCATGCCTTTGATTATTTTGCCCAACAATACATGACCGCACTGAGTAAACTTGCTCAGCAAGGCTTTGAGTTTAGTGATGAATTATTTGGCTGTGAAATAGAAGAACACCTGCAACAAGTGTGGCAACAATTTTTATGCAGCAAATACGGTTCATTAACGCAAAACGGCCTAATTGACGAGATAGTCGCTGTTGATATTGGCCGCTTAGTGGTTGATGACATCACTGAACTGCGAACTAAGCCAAGCCTCAATCAAGAGGAGCGCGCGCGGTTGCACCCAGCTATGAAGCTATTAAATCGCGCATTAAGCCACGGCGCAGAACATGAAAAGCAACACACCCTGCGCAGCCGCTATATCGATGCATTAGTGCTAAAATATGATTTGTCGGTTAAATGAAAATAACAGGTGCGAGGTTTTAGGTACTAGGCGCTAGGCATCACACCTTCGGTCAACCTAACCGCAATGGGATGGTTAATAACAGTGTAACCAAGCACTCTGAATAGGTGTTTTGAGGAAGAGCAAATTAATAACACGCATACGAAACAAATCGTGCCTATTCTGTTTGCTTATTAAATTACAACTATACCGGCTCATCCCTCAAACCAATGATGTCATAGCACAATGACGTTATTTTGTGATCTATCTACAACATTGTTTACATAATATCATTAACCGCAGCGTTGTAGACTCGCTTTTCTAAAGCGGTTATTTAAATAATACCAGTCAAGTAGCCACTGCCACACACTAAGATCTATAAACATAAATCCCTATTAAAATTGCTGAACCTTACCTCAAGTTGAATTATTCCCTCCCTTGCTTGACTCAAAATATCAGACTCAAGCATAGTGTTGCAAATGAAAACAATTACCATTAGCAATTCAATAATTACTTAAAACGGAATTAAATAAATAGATGTATATGTCATTCAACATGAGCACCAAGCTTAAAAAAGACTTAGTGAAAACCCATTACAACCTTAGGCCATTATCATTAGCAATTACCATGGTGTTAACAGGCCAAACATTGACGACTCAAGTGTTTGCGAACGAAGATATCGAAGTGATAGAGGTAAAAGTAGCACAATTAAGCAGTCAAAACCCAACACGTATTCCTTTGACTGTTAAAGAATTACCACAATCTGTTAGTAGTATCTCACGTGAAATGATGGACTTAAGTGGTATTACTGATATTAACGATGTTATGCTGAGTGTAACAGGAGTCAATGTTACCCTCTATGATAGCCAACGTCCGCTGTATTTTGCACGCGGTTTTCAAATTACTGATTTTCAGGTGGACGGAATACCCACTTTCAGTGGCTCAACCAATCAAGAGTACGATACATCTTTATATCAACAAGTCGAAGTTGTTCGCGGGGCTAATGGCCTGTTAAGTGGTGTTGGCTCCCCATCCGCTACCGTCAATATGATCCGTAAAAGACCCGAGCGAGAGTTTGATGCCTCATTATCAGCTAGTATTGGTTCGTGGGATCGACGCCGTGGTGTGGCAGATGTTTCTGTACCACTTAGCAAAGATGGAAGTGTTCGAAGCCGATTTGTTGTCGCTTACCAAGACTCAGATAATTACCTAGACCGTTACCAAGAAGATAAAACGGCTATGATGGGTATCATAGAAGCAGACATAACCCGTAATACTACTGTATCCGTTGGCTATCAAAACCAAGATAACAACCCAGTAGGAACCACATGGGGAACCATCCCTATCTTTGCAGCTGATGGCACAGAGGCAAAATTACCGGTAACAACCAGTTACGCTCCAAAATGGACTAAGTGGCAACGTGAGTCATCGACCTTATTTGCAGACCTTAAACATCATTTTAACGACTACTGGACACTGCGCGGCGCACTTAATCGCACTGAGGGTGACGTTGATAATTTACGCGTCTATGCTTCTGGTTTTCCTGATCGTGTTACTGGCGAAGGCGTCATACTCAGAGCTGCTGCAGGTTCAAGTGAAGACACTCGTGACAGCTTAGATCTGTACTTAACAGGTAGTTACGATATTTTTGGTCGTGAGCATGATGTAATGTTCGGCACTAACATCAGCCGTGTAGAATCAACAAGTCTGAGCTATACCTCACTATCTAATTGGTCTTACCCAGTAACGGATGCTTGGAATTACGATGGTGAAGCACCGCTCCCGAGTTATTCTCCAACAGGTGCTTATCGTATCAGTCAAACAGATCAATTTGGTTTTTACGCAGCAACGCGTTTTCGGGTAACTGATAGCTTATCATTGATCGGGGGAGCCCGTATCAGTAATTGGGAAACTGGCACTGATAATTATGACACTAACGCTAGTTATACAGCTACAACCGGCGACTATAAAGTTACTAATGAAGTGACTCCTTACCTTGGTGTTGTTTATGAACTAACACCAGCAATTAGCCTGTACACCAGCTATACAGATATTTTTACGCCGCAGAATTACAAAGACAAAAATAACAATTTGCTATCACCAGTGCTTGGCAGCAATCTTGAAGCAGGCATCAAAAGTGATCTTTTTGACGGTCAACTATTGGCAACAGTCGCAGTATTTAATACTAAGCAAAATAATTATGCTGTCAGGGATTTAACCCAACCTGATTATTCTCTACCAGATGGAAGTTCAGCGTATAAAGGTATCAATGGAACTGAAAGTAAAGGGATAGAAATGAGCTTAAGTGGCCACCTTAGTGATGGCTGGGTGATAAATGCTGGCTACACTTACGTCGATACCACACGTAATGAAAACGATCGTATTTGGACCAATTTGCCTGAGCACTCAGTACAATTATCAACGCATTATCAGTTTACTGGTTTGCTAAATAATTTAAATATCGGTGGTGGCTTTAATTGGCAAAGTGAAACTATCGGTTATGGTGTTAGCCACCCTCAGGAAGCTGAAGGAGTTAATTACCAGCAAGATGCCTATATGCTGATTAACCTTTATGCCAGCTGGCGTTTTAATAAATCATGGAATTCTACACTCAGCATAACAAATGCAACTGACGAAACTTACTGGGCTAATATTGATTACGCGAATTATGGTGAACCTCAAAACATTAGTTTCACAGTTAAATGGCAATATTAAGTAGTCATGCTAAAAGGTAAAGTTTGCGGGCTAACTATCAATCAATCCCATAACTAGCCGACTCTTACTAATCATCACAATCGGTTCTTATCGTTATTAGAACCGATTTTTTCTACCTTTGAACTAATTAGTATTCAATTGATAAACAACAGTAATAGGTTGTTTGAAGATTAGGAGCTGTCGACCTGCAAGATTATAAATTTTCAACCAAGCCTAGTGTAACTGGAAACACGATACTCCTTGACTCTACCAGAAGAAATCATGAAATCGCGCAATGGGGTCTTGCCTTTTGCCACTTTCTTTTTCAATGACCGAAAATGGCACTCTGCTGATAGTCGGCTGCGAGCGAAAACAGACATTGAGTGGCTAGTTAATTTACCTCGTACCACCTAAGTAATACGATAAAGGAAGTTTTTATATAAAAACAACCTCCACTTCTAATAATACTTATAATTAGCAATAACTTACCCTTTTACTATTAATAGAAAATACTAAAATAAGAACACCACCACGTGAAGATAGAAAAAGTGACCTCTGATAAAGCTGTTACATTCTCTTGGCCATTTTGAGCAAATGTACAGTCATTAAAATTCAAGTAAACCATTGAATAATATTGTTTTTATTTATTAAATTGCAAACAGCTATTATACATGCAATAGTAATGATTACACCTGTAATCTATTCGTGTTTTTTATTTGCAGGTTTTTTAGATGATTAAGGGAACATAATTTATGAAAAAAAATATATTTTTTTGTCTTTGTGTAGGAATGTATGGAATAAAAGCTGTTGCACAACAACACAACTTTGCTGAATTAATGCAGTGCCATAACTCTTCAGAAGCCCCTGGCATGGTTGTTAGGTTAGAACAGTCAGGTAAACATATTTATAGTGGTGCAGTTGGTTTGGCAAATATTGGCACTGAGAGACCTCTCAATGTAGATGATATATTTCAAATAGGCTCTGTCACGAAAACATTTACTGCTGTAGCTATCTTGAAACTATCGGAAGAAAAAAAACTATCGTTACAAGATACATTAGCGAAATTTATTCCTGATATTAACCCTGAATATAAGTATTTAACGATCGATAGAATTTTAAGCCATACTTCTGGTCTACCAGATTACTTAGGGGACCCTTCAGTAAGTAAAGTTTATGATAAATATGCTTCTATTGATCAAGTTATACAAAGTATAAGTAAACAACCTCTTAACTCAGAGCCTGGTAAAGAATATAGTTATTCAAATTTGGGTTACGTCTTATTGGGAAAAGTCATTGAAATTGCTTCTGGTACTCCATATGACCAGTTCATGTTCAACACATTTTTTAACCCTCTGAAAATGGATAATACTTTTGTTATTACTAGAGGAACATCTGCCGGGAAAGTAAACGGCTACACGACTAGTCGTAATGAACCTAAAAAGTATCTTAATCCGCAAGAGTCAACTGAAAGGCGATGGAATGTTGATCGTAGTTGGATCTATTCTGCGGGCGCTATTGCTTCGACACTTAGTGATATGCACCTTTGGCAAAATGCATTAAAGTCAGGGCATGTAATTTCAAAAGAAAGCTATAAACTAATGACTTCCAATGCATTATTAGATAATAATGCGCATGTAAATTATGGATATGGCTTAGATATATACCAAATAAATGGATTAGATAGCTTTAGCCACCAAGGTCAGGTTCCCGGTTTTTTTGCTTGGCATATCTATTTTCCAAATGAAGATTTAACCGCTACAGCGTTAACCAACATCGACACAAAACACCCTGGTCCCGCTTTATTAGACATGATAGCACTACAATTAAATTTATCCCCTAAGCCAGTAAATAGTCAAAAAGCAAAGGTTATAGCAGCATCTTTAGTTGGAAGTTATCGATCTTCCGATTCAAAAATTTTAAAAATTTCATTTGAAAAAGGGACACTTTATTCGCAATATGAAGGTGAAGATAAACTAAAAATCATCCCTCGGGAAAACAACTCGTACTCTTATGAGTGTACTGAAAATTACTTTCAGCTTAGAGAAAACAATGGGAAACATGAAATCGTCCCAGTGTATTTATATCAAGGTGAACAAGAAGCACTTGTTAAATTGCAATGATGAAAATAGGCTCAGGTTATCAACGGCTACTCATGGCACTTTTCAGCCTTTCATAAATATAGAGCTATTCGTCATTTTCACTGGGTTTTATTCGATGGCTCGGGTAACCGAATAACACCCTGCTCTTTTCGCTAAAATTTGTTGCTGCTTGTAATTGTTTTAGCATTATCCGCCATTGCATCACGCTTATCGTCCAAGGGTTTACGCTGTCGCAATGGCCTATGATGCCGTACTGGTTTTGTTCTTTGTCGCGCTCTGCTGCGAAGGTGCCAAAGAGTTTATCCCACACGATTAATACCCCAGCAAAGTTCTTATCTATATAGCCTTTGTTGATGGCATGATGCACGCGATGATGTGAAGGCGTATTAAAAATATGCTCAAGCCATCCTAACTTACCAACTATCTGAGTATGTACAAAAAACTGAAAGGCTAAGTTAATCGCAACTATCATGAGCAAAAATGTTGGTTCAAAACCAATAATGATCATCGGCAGCCAAAATAGCCACATGCCAACAACGGGATAGAAAATGCTTTGTCTAAATGCGGTGGTGAAGTTCATTTTTTTTGAGCTATGGTGAACAACGTGGGCCGCCCAAAACCAATGAATATGATGGGATGTACGGTGAAACCAATAGTATAAAAAATCTTGTAATACAAAAGCGATGAACACATTCAGTGCATTCAATTCAATATTGAACAGTGAATACTGGTGTAACCAATAAAACAAAGGCAATAAAAACACTAAGGCGAGCGCATCACTGAGCTGATGCATCAAGGCGAGCACGATATTCGCCAATGAGTCTTTAAGCAGATAATAATGACGAAATTTAACAAATTCATAAATAATAAAAGCGAAAAATACAGGACTAAATGCCAGTAAAATAACTTCAACAGGCATCGCAATACGCCTTAAGCTTTATTAATGCGCGCTGCAAATCCTGTGTTATTAACGCCTTTAATAGCCAAGTCGGCTGCCAAAATTTAGCATCACAGTTAATCACATAAACTAACTGACACCCTGATTTTAATGGCGTTAGGTGAATTTTTGCATGGTGATTTTTAACCGGAGATTGCCCTGCAATATAATACTCGATGCTGTATTGTTCGGTGTGTTCTACATGTTCAATAAATTGATAACCCAGCATTTTTACCTGCCGACGCCAGATACCGGTGTGCGCAGGAAGAGTTGCAAATGATGCATTAAAAAAGCGATCTAAGTGCTCATGATCAAGTAATGTGGCTACGACTAATTCGGCAGAACATTGCAATGTTTGTGTTTGTGATATGCAAATTGCCATGAAAACCTAACTCACACCTTTAACCAATTAATAGCACTAGCATAACGGGAATATTGCTGGCAGACTTGTGGTAAAGCGACAAGTTTTTGTCTTTAGGCGACACCCATGAATACAACTTCAGCTATTTATTTTGCTAGTGTGCTCCACTATTTAACGCAGTTGGGTTTTTGCAAGCAAACTTGTTTACAGCAAATAGGCTTCTCACAGTTTGCTAGCAGCGTTCATGGTGATCGTGTTTCATTAATGCATTATCAAGCCATATTAGAACTGGGCAAGCAGTATTGTGATGACCCACTATTTGGTTTTCATTTAGGTCAAGATATACGCACAGCGGATTATGGTGTATTAGGCTATTTAATTGAATCTAGCCATGATTTAGCTGCTGCCATTGATTCTTTATTACACTACGACACCCTAGTTGCGGATATTGGCACAGCCAAATTTAGCCACAATACTGAGGTTGCAACAATATGTTGGACACCCAATCAACAGTGTTCAGAGCAGGTGGTTCTTCGCAATATGACAGCTTGGGTCGCTGTGGTACGACATCTATTAGATCCACATCTTGCCCCGAGCTGTTTACACTTAGAGCACTCGTTTACTCAGCAACAGTTACAGCAATTAAGTGAATGGTTTGGTTGTGACGTTAAAGGCGGCATGACTGTCAATAAGATTGATTTCCCACATGATTATTTGCAGTTTAAATTTTCCAGTGATAACCCACTAATGCACCACGCCTTAGTGCAACTATCGCAAGAGCAATTAGTCGATATTCAAGCCGTGCAATTGGTATCACAACGTGTATTAAGTATTTTAATGAGCAAACAAGACTTACAAGGGGTTGACCAACAGCGCATTGCCAATGCATTAAATTTAACCCCAAGGACATTGCAGCGAAGGTTAAAAAATGAAAACTGTACGTTTGCACAGCTGCGCGATCAAGAACGAAAACGACGTTATGAGTTATTGGTTGAAGGTCACAGTTTGGGGGCAATTGCAGCTATACTTGGCTTTAATGAACAAAGCTCTTTTAATCGAGCTTTCAAACGCTGGTATGGGTGTGCGCCTAAAAAATTTAAACTTAATGATGCCGACAATTAAATTTAAACTAGGCTAAATTTAAATTTCAAACAAATAACCAGTGGCCACCGACAACGCGATTTCAATGAGTTTCATTACTCCCCCTGCTGTTCAATAACAGCTAAAAGTGCACCATTTGGCTCGGCAATAATAGCAAGAAATGCAAATTGCCTGATAAAAATTAACTCAGAGCCAATTTACTCAGTATGCAACGGTTACTCTTGGTGCTCAAACTGGCCACGGTACACTTCAAATACTTTTAATACGGTATGTTGTGCTTTATTAAGGCCATCAAACCAGGCATCAAAAATTTCATCATCTTCTTGATCACTTAATGCCAAATACTGTGCAAGCAATTCAACAATATCATTATGGGTACAGCTTAATGGGTCAATTTGTTGTGCCAGTACACTATGATCACGACTACGTAATGTCTCCATAACGCCTTGATCAATTTCTTGGCGTTGCTCAGTCGGGTGTTCTTGAGTGGGTTCATTCATTATTATTTGATTCCTTAACGCGGTTACATATTATTTATAACAGGCTAATTATCAATAGCTAGTTTTTTTGATCTGACTGCTTATTTTTTAGTTAAGTTGACCAAATTAGCATCATTTCGCTACTTTTTTGCCTGCTTAAAATAGTATTTGCAAAGGATCCCTATTTACTATAAATTACCGTTATAATATCACATAACATAAAATTTTTAGTAAAAGGCTTTTTATGAAACCTAATATTCACCCTGATTACCAAACCGTTGCCTTTCATGACACGGCTGCCGATAGTTACTTTATTATTGGTTCAACAATTAAAACGGAACGCACCATTGAGCTTAATGGTAAAATTTACCCTTACGTCCCTATCGATGTGTCAAGTGATTCGCACCCGTTTTATACCGGTAAGCAAAAATCGGCATCAACAGATGGTCGAGTTGCAGCGTTTAATCGCCGCTTTAAAAACTTAGGAAGCAAATAATCATGAAAGTATTAAGTTCATTGAAAAGTGCGAAAAACCGTCCTGGTTGTCAAATCGTGAAGCGTAAAGGTCGCGTGTTCGTGATCTGCAAAGACAATCCACGTTTTAAAGCCGTACAAGGAATGAAAAAGAAAGGGAGAAAATAAAACCACTCATGCAACAAGGTGCGCCTATAGTAAGGCGCACAGCGTATTTTACTTACCAAATAACAATTCCCAAAACCCTGGCGGCTCATGCAATTTATGATATTGCTTACGTAAGCCATCAATGGCTTTTAAGGGTCCTTTTGCTGCATCTAAACCTGTTTCATTGGCTAATTTTTTAGCTAATTCCGCTTTCGCAATCACTTTATCTAAACCTTGCAGTGACTGCTCGGCTTGTTTGTGAAAAGTCGCACTCTTACTTCGCTTAACCAACGTAATAAACTCATCGATCGCAGTATTGAATTCCGGCAGTTGGCTTGCTTCAACACTGTGCTTATACGCAAGTCCCATATTTTTCATATGAGCTTCAAGATCAAAATCATCGCTAGCAAATATACTCGGGGCAAACAACAGTGCCACAAGGCACAAAAATACTTTCATAATAATCCTAACAGTTACAGCTCAACAAGATGAAAAACCATTATACACCGCAGCAGCTGTGAATATAACCTTGCATTGAGTGTGGTGAAAACTAATTTTGTGTTAGAATTCGCTTTTGTAGATATGACGTGTTTTGGGTTTAGATTTAATGCAACGATTGAAAAACCATTGGCTATTTTTATTAGCCTGTTTAATTGTCAGCCCTCACACCGTCGCGGCATTAAATATTACCTTTGTAAATCCAGGTTTTGCAGATTCATCTGCTGAAATAAACACCACAGGTAACTTTTGGTTCAAAGTGTCTAAAATTATGCATAATGCAGCGGATGACTTAGATATAAACTTGCATATTAAATACGCAAATCGGAATCATATCTTAATGAAAGAACTTATTAGCCAGGCAATTAAAGACCAGCCTGACTATTTAGTTGTGGTAGATGAAAAAAGTGTTGTCAGTAAGTACTTATCAAAATTAAATACCAAAAATATCCCTATTTATTTTTTATATAGCCGCCCTGCTATCGGAAAATTTATATCGTTACAACGTGATGGCGTTAATATTATTGGCAGTGTCATACCGGATAATTATGCTGCTGGGAAAACTCTTGCACAACAGTTGCTTATAGAACACACAACAACATCGACTCAACCAGCTAATATGCTTGCTCTTATCGGTGACTATACTACTCCCGCATCGCTAGAACGTGTATCAGGCTTAGATGAATTTATTACACAACATGAAGATGTAAACTTTATAGGAAAAGAGGTTGCCAATTGGTCTGAACAACAAAGCTATATAAAAACCTTAGCGTTTTTGGAGTTTGCTCCTGAGATCAATATTATATGGTGCGCAAATGATGCTATCGGGTTTGGTGTAAAAAGAGCATTACAAGCTCGCAATATCACAGATAAGGTAGTTGTTGGTGGCATGAATTGGGACTCTGTACCACAAGGTATCGAAGCGTTAGATATAACACTGGGTGGCCATGTGCTATTAGGTGCTTATGCACTTATTAATATCGTTGATCATCATAACGCTCACACTTACTTAAACCATGCTAAGTTAGCCATTTTTAATAACCTTACAGCTGAAATCGAACCACTTGCAAAGCACATCAATGAAACTGATTTAGCTGATATTGATTTTTCTCAATTCAGTAAAACAGCCACTGATCCGCAACAATTTACAATAGCCAACCTCGTCAAAGCACTTAACAAATAACACTGTAAAGGGGATTTACAGTCCTTACAGTAACACCGCCGTTTTCACTAAAGTAGCCAACTATTGTCGATTCGATAACCATAGCGGCTGATAAGGTGCAAGTTCAAAACTTTGTTGCCCTAGATCTATTGTCTGTGCAGAGATAAGTTCAAACCACTGCTCAGTATCAATTAAGTTCAAGTCAGCTAACAGCAGAGTCTGCGGCTCATCGCTAATATTATAAACACAAAAAATACTTTGCCTACGGTCTATGCTTTGACGCCAAAAACCAAATAAAGCCCCAGTTAAATGTAAGGTAAATTGCGTCGCATTAGGGTGAAAGGCATCTTGCTGTTTACGAATAGCCAGTAAATGATTAATTTGAGTAAATACGTGATAGTGATGACTTGATAGATCTGCAAGCTTTTCTAGCAATGCTGACTCTTGCCAACGATGACGGTTAATACAGCGGTTATGCTGGCTGTTTTCAAAGCGTTCATAATCATTGGTGGTACCAAGTAAACTATGAATATAAAGCCCAGGAATGCCTTCGAGGGCAAACATAATAGCGTGGGCACAAGCAAAACGCTGTAATCCCCACTTATCCACGCCTTTGTGTGTACCTTGTAAAGCATCGAATAACGCGATATTAAGTTCATAAGGTGAACTGGTGCCATTATTCGCGGTGCGCATTGACACTTTTGCACCAAAACGACTAACCGTATTAACCATTTTCCCTAGCTCATCCTCGTCAAGCAGGCCCTCAGCAGGACGCAGACCGATTCCATCGTGAGAAGCAATAAAATTAAAGTAGGCAGTACCATTTTGCGCTGGCGGCATACTCATCATCCAATGTTTGAGCGCTTTACTGTCACCACTGAGCAAGGTATGCAATAACAAAGGAGGTAATGAAAAATTATAAATACAATGGGCTTCATTGGCATTGCCAAAGTAAGATAAATTTTCACGATTTGGAATGTTCGTTTCAGTGATTATGATTGCACTTGGCTCTACATGCTCTATTAGCGTTCGCAGCAATCTGATCACTTCATGGGTTTGCGGTAAATTAATACAAGAAGTATTAAGTTCTTTCCACAAAAAGGCCACAGCATCAAGGCGAAATATCTTTACGCCATTATCAAGGTAATGACGAATAATACCTACAAACTCATTAAGTACCAGAGGATTGGCAAAGTCTAAATCAACTTGATCAGGACTAAATGTACACCACACATGGCGCTCCCCAAGTGCCGTTTGCACTGTATTAAGTAACGGCGATGTTCTAGGCCTAACGACCTGAGATAGGTCATCATGCAAATTAGCAGTTTTAAAGTAACTTAAGCCAGGTTCTTTCCCTTGCATGAAGTTTTCAAACCAGCGGCTGCGACTAGAGCAATGGTTAATAACTAAGTCAGCCATAAGCTTTACATCTTGAGCAATGCCTTGAATATCATCCCAACTACCAAGGGATTCATTCACTTGCACATAGTTCATTACCGAAAAGCCCTCATCAGAGCTATAAGGGTAAAATGGCAAAATATGCAACGCGTTAATCGTTCCTGCGCATTGATTTTTCATAAACCGATGCAGAGTATGTAACGGTGGTTCACTTGGCACAGCAACCGCCTGATCAGCATCGCGATAACGCATTATAGAATCGCCATAGGCA
This sequence comes from Pseudoalteromonas prydzensis, assembly GCF_011050055.1. Taxonomy (GTDB): domain Bacteria; phylum Pseudomonadota; class Gammaproteobacteria; order Enterobacterales; family Alteromonadaceae; genus Pseudoalteromonas; species Pseudoalteromonas prydzensis_A. Next base: position 158,925 of record NZ_DRGM01000167.1, read on the forward strand.
ATCAAAATAACATCTTGCTGATCCCAACGATTTTTATGAGGCGTTGGGTCGCGGACTGGGTCATCCCTTAACATGGTGGTGATCAACATGCTTGCGAGCGCATCAATGCTCATACATAAGTCAACACCCTCATATATACTGGTTAGGTGTTGTTCAACCCGCTGTTCAAATAACGCCTTACTCATTACCCTACCCCGTTGTTTATAAAAGTTTTTATTATTTATCCGTATTTTCTGCTCTAGTACCGTTATGAAAACTCTTTATTATCAAGCTCTACTGCCTCTTCTAAGCGCGCAAACACATCTGGCATTGCTGATGCTACGCGATTCCAACTTGGCACAAACGGCGCTTCCATTGGGTGCTGTAAAAAGTGCTGGCCAGCATTCATGATGTTTTGCGCAAACATTTCGACTGCTTTTTCTTCTTGATGGATATCGAGTTTTAAGCCATTCATCATGGCATCGTTATGGTAGGTTTCGATAAAATCCAGCGCAATACGATAATAGGTTGCTTTGAGTGAGCGAATGGTTTCCGTGGTAAACGTAACTCCCTGAGTTGCTAACTTACGAAACAGTGCTTTAGTGATATCAATCGACATTTTTGATAAGCCAGCCGCTTGATTATCCAGTGACAGTGCTTGGTGTTTATGATCATAGTTATCCGCTATATCAACTTGGCAGAGGCGGTTATGTGAGTAATTTCGATACATTTCAGACAGCACACCAATTTCTAAGCCCCAATCACTGGGAATGCGAATATCGTTTAATACATCACGGCGAAACGAAAACTCACCCGCCAAGGGATATCTAAACGAGTCCATATATTCTAAGTAATCTGTGCTGCCTAAAATGGTTTTAAATGACCGTAATAGCGGCGTGACTAATAAGCGTGAAACGCGGCCATTAATTTTACCGTCCGCTGTACGTGGGTAAAATCCTTTGCAAAATTCATAGTTAAAACGTGGGTGGGCAACAGGATAAATTAACCGCGCTAATAAACTACGATCGTAAGTTAAAATATCACAATCATGCAACGCAATAGATTCAACTTTAGCGGTTGCTAATTTATACCCCATGCAATACCAAACATTACGCCCTTTGCCGAGCTCTCGCGGCGCAACACCAAGCGTTTGTAATTCTTTATCAAGCGCTTGTAAGCGTGGCCCTTCATTCCATAAAACGCGATGATGTTGGCCAAGTTCAGCAAAAAATTGTAACGCATGGCGATACTGACTTTCATCGGCTCTATCTAACCCAATGGTAATTTGCGATAAATAAGGCACATGCTTTAATTCTTGCACGATATTTTGCAGTGCAGGTCCTTCCAGTTCGCTGTAAAGCGAAGGTAAGATCAGCCCCATTGGCCGCTGTTTTGAAAAGCTAAGCAGTTCGGCTTCTAGATCAGCAAGCGGTCGATCGGCAATATTATGTAACGTGGTTATGATGCCATTTTGGTAAAAATCAGCCATGTGATTGCTCCTGTTTAGACGCTAGTTGCGCTTTGATAACACTTAAATCTGATACTTCGTCGATCCACCCTTGCGGTGCCGGATGTTCACTGAGTAACCAAGGTTTTTGCGCTAACTTGGCTTTTGCTTTACTTGCTGGGTTATTGATTAAAATTGCAATGTCGGCTTCATCAAGCATCGCCATATCGTTTTGACTATCTCCCAATGCAATGGTGGTAAACGAATAGCGATAATGCTGTTTAAATTGATTAAGTAACCAATTTTGAGCTATGCCTTTATTAGTTCCACGGTTAAGGTGGATAAAGCGCCCGCCAATCAAAACTTCATACCCGAGTGGCTTTATTACGGCTAAAAAATCCACTAATTGCTGCTCTGTCCCTTGCCAGAACAATGGATCAGAATATTCACGAATGCGCGCAAGTTCACTTTGCTCAACACTCAAGCCGGTGATTTGACTCACTTCTTGCGCAGATAACTGACTAAACAAACGATAATAAGCACTAAACTCGTGAGCGTGCGTTTGTAGCTCGTGCTGTAATTGTTTGCTGCTAGGTGATAATGCATAACGCCAATGCTCATCAAGTTCGTCACAGCCTATTGGTTTGAGATCAAAATAGAATTTAGGAATGTAAACTGCGGCGCCGTTTTCGATAATAAAAGGTTGCTTATGCCCTAATGATTTTTGTAATGCGTTTACCTCTGCAAAAGTTTTACTGGTATTAAACACCACAGTGATACCTGCGGCAGTTAATTCAGTTAAAAAAGGTTTAATTTCATCACAGTGGTAATCATTATGATCCAGTAATGTACCGTCTAAATCGGTAAAAATAAGTGGCATCGAGGTATCATCGGCGCGTAACTTCATCGACGCAATATCACGTGATTTATCTAACGTCAGTAATGCATCAGCATGCTTTGCTAATTGGCTTAAATTTTCTCGGGTAATACGTTCAAAGTGAGAGATAAAGCGCACTAATTGTGTCTCGTCAAAGGTGCCTTTGCCCGCTCCTTTTTTATTGAGCAACTTTTGTTCTTGCTCTAACCGCCAGCCATAGACATCCGCAAACGATGGTGCTTGTAGCATCACAGTGTAATCAATCATGGCAAATACATCTTGATACTCATTGGCTAAACAACTGTTCACACAACGTCGCCAAATCCCTTCTAAGTCTTCATGTTCCTCTAATTGATTAACGGGCTGATGCAATTGATACGGCTGCTGAGCTTCGCTACCAACACACCAACCTTCAAAAATAATGATATCCATAGCTTGCTCGGTGACCGGCCATAATGATTTTTCAATCGGATCATCTGTTTGCTTATCAAATTGAGGCAGCGAAACGCCTACTTTACCTTGTAACAATTCGCTGAAAGTGCGCTTCATTAAGGTGGTATCGTGAGTACCTGGCACACCTCGCGTTGCAAATAAAGGATGAACATCTTGTGCCAGCTGTAAGCGGTGGTCGCGGCTGTGATAAAAATCATCAATCGATATCGCAATGCTGTTTAATCTAGTATTACAATTAAACCAGGTAACTAAAAAGTCAGCTAAGGTTGATTTTCCCGAGCCTTGACACCCATTTATGGCCACCAGCATAGGTCGCCCAGTTGGTTTCAAACGAAGAATATCTTCTGCTAACGGAGCAAAATACTGCTCGCTTAAATATTGATATTTAAGCGGTAGCTGATGCTTCGCTAAAAACGGGGTAATATCCACAATATTGGCCTCTTGCATAATCGCTCCTGATCAGTATGACACTGTTAACAGGATAAATGCAGTTAGTAGACCACTATTTAAATACCTTTACTTTTAATGAGTTAAAAAATAGCGCATTTAAAATGCGCTATTATGGTGCAACGTAATTGCTATTTGAGCAGTTATTACGCAGGCTTTTCAGCCTTTGGTAACACTAAATTAAGCACAATACCCAAAATCGCACATAAACTAACACCTTGCAGGCTAAATTCACTGCCGCCGATGTGCATACCGCCAATGCCACACACCAAAATTAGCGCGACAATGGTTAAATTACGTGGTGCGGTTAGGTCTTCACCCGATTTAACCAGCGAATTTAAACCAACCACCGCAATTGAGCCAAACAGTAAGATCATGATCCCACCCATTACAGGCACAGGGATGGTTTGTAAACCAGCGCCCATTTTAGCTACAAATGCTAAAATGATGGCGATTATAGCCGTCCACATCATCACTTTTGGATTAAAATTGCGAGTTAACATCACCGCTCCAGTCACTTCTGAATAGGTGGTATTAGGCGGGCCGCCAAAAATTGATGCCGCCGTAGTGGCTAGACCATCACCAAACAATGTGCGGTGTAAACCGGGTTTTTTAAGGTAATCTTTATTGGTTACTTGGCTAATTGCCATCATATCACCAATATGTTCAATAGCAGGTGCAATAGCAACAGGCACCATAAACAGTACCGCCTGCCATTTAAATTCTGGCCACGTAAATGCAGGCATTGCCAACCACTGGGCATTCGTTACGGCATCAAACTGGACTATACCCATCACTAAAGACAAGCTATACCCTGCTACAACGCCAGCTAATATAGGAATTAGTTTAAATACGCCCTTGCCCCACACCGCAAATATCAAAGTAACTAAAAGCGAAAATGCCGCCACCCAAATTGCTTGTTCATAGGGAATAAGTTGTATTGCACCATCGCCACTTTTACCCATTGCCATATTCACTGCAACTGGCGCAAGCGCTAAACCAATTACCATGATCACAGGGCCTACTACAACCGGCGGTAAAATTTTATGCAGGGCAGCAACGCCTTTTAATTTAACTAAAATACTGAGCAACATATACGCACCACCGGCGGCCATTAAGCCGCCCATGGTGGCAGGCACACCCCACATTTGTACACAGGCAATAATAGGCGCGATGAATGCAAATGAAGATGCTAAAAAGATCGGCACTTGGCCTTTGGTGACAACATGAAATAGCAAGGTGCCAATACCAGCGGTAAATAACGCGACATTGGGATCTAAACCAGTAAGCAGTGGCACCAACACCAAGGCGCCAAATGCCACAAACAGCATTTGCGCCCCAGTTAGCATTGTTTTGATTGAGAAGGTCGATTTATCCACGTTTACACAGTGCCAAAAATTTTATCGCCTGCATCACCAAGGCCAGGAATAATATAGCCTTTTTCATTTAAGTGGCTGTCTAATGAGGCGGTAAAAATTTCCACATCAGGGTGAGCTGCCAGGGTTTTTTCAACTCCTTCAGGAGCCGCGACTAATACAATCACTTTAATTTCTTTACAGCCCGCTTTCTTTAGCATGTCGATAGTGGCAATCATCGAGCCACCTGTTGCTAGCATAGGATCGATGACTAAGCTTAAACGTTCATCTATTTTGCCTACTAGCTTTTCAAAATATGGAATTGGCTCTAAGGTTTCTTCGTTGCGCTGCAAACCAACCACACTGACTTTAGCCGCCGGTAATAACTGCATAACGCCATCCATCATGCCAAGGCCAGCACGAAGAATTGGCACTACGGTAATCTTTTTGCCTTTAATATGCTCTACGTCTAATGGATTACCATCCCAACTGGTGATTTGTACTTTTTCAAGTGGCAGGTTTTTAGTCGCTTCATAGGTTAATAAAGTACCGACTTCAGAAGAAAGTTCACGAAAGCTTTTGGTACTGATCCCATGCGCACGCATAAGGCCTAATTTGTGTTGCACAAGGGGATGATTAATTACATGGATTGTCATAATAGTGCCTAAAAGAAAAATAAATTGCGCTTATTTTAGCTTAAAAAATTCCATCAGACTGCAAAAAAGCATGATCCGTGCAATAAAAGTCTTATTTAATTATGCAAACACAAGGTCTTTATCTCATTTAGCGCAATAATTGTTATATTTTAAAGTAACGACACGACGCTAATCGATTAGCAAACAACTTTGATAACTATGTACGCCTTCCACCATCGCTGGCAGGCGTGCATGCTACGCGCATTACAACATGCTTTTAGCGTAGCAATAGCTGAACACTGATCACTGCTGTAAAATTTGCTCCATCACCCAGCTGGTATGTGTCGCTGAATGACCTGTTGACGGATGTGCCGCATTTTCACGTAATGACGACGCCATATTTTGCACATGATATTGCTGAATATGAGGCGGGTTTTCTATGTTGTACTGGACTTCGCCTTTATCGCTAATAACCGTAATGGCTTGTTCGTCAAACACACTAAAGCTGATCTCGCCCTTCTCACCATACACACTAACTACATCAAATCGTGAAAAACCACCAAAATTCCAGCTGCCAGAGCCAGTAATGCCATTTTTATGTTGCCAACACGCAGTGATTGCATCAAAAGCGCCATATAAATTTTGCTGGTTTGTTGCCAGCCCTTTTACTTGTTCATAATCACCAAATAGATAACCGAATAAATCCAGGCCATGGCTGGCTAAATCATCAAAATAGCCCCCTGGAGCAATGATTTTATCGGTACGCCAATTGTACTCACCTGATCTATCTTGCTCGCTGGCCGCTTTACTCAAGTGCCAATTAACATGGCGTACTTGGCCGATTTCGCCAGCATCTATAAGACTCTTTATTTTATTAAAGCGCGGTAAAGAGCGACGATAATACGCCACATACAAAGGAATATTTTTACTACTAAAAGCTTCAAGAATAACTTCACTTTGCGCCAATGTAGGCGCCAGTGGTTTTTCAATACAACACGGCTTGCCCGCAGCCGCCACTTTTAGCGCCAGTTCCAAGTGACTATCTGGGGGTGTGGCGATATACACAGCATCAATCTCAGAACTTGCGATCAATTCATCGACCGTTTTAAATACCATAGGCACGTTATGGCGTTTTGCGTAATCCTCAGCAAGTGCGATATCTCGTCGAGTAACGCCTTGTAGCACAAAGCCTTCTGTGTGTTGATACGCAGGGCCACTTTTCACTTCAGTGACCGCACCACAACCAATCATTCCCCAACGAACCTGTTTCGTCATTTCGCTTTGCTCCCAAAGTCTGTTATTTGCATCGTGTTAAAGTGTTTGCGCATATAGCTATTAATTTTTACGTGCTCAGGGCTCCAGCCCATTAAAAATCGGTAAAAGTCAGCCCATGCAAGCGGCCATAATTTTTGCCATTCGTTAATCACAGCGGCCGTATATTCACTGTTGCCAAACGTCTGCATCGCATTGCTAAAGTGCTGAAAATAGTCAGCCAAATAATCATCTGCCGTATCCTCTAGCTGCTGTTCATTTAAACAGCTACCCAAAAAGTACATCACATCAACAACACCAATGCCAGCACCAACATATTGAAAGTCATAACCTAAAACTTCCATAGTCGCACTATTAACAGCGAAGTTCGCGAGCTTGGCATCGCCATGGATCAATGTTTGATACTGACAAGCGCGCAGCGTTTTATCTATATTGTAAGCGTGGTGTTTAATTGCACTGTCGGCCATTTTTTCATATTCATCTGGCCGAGTCGCTAAATGCCAGTAACTCCCCTGCAGCCAAAGGCCATCAGCTTTAACTTGAAAATGAAAGGCATGAAAATACCCAAGCCACCTTATAATAGCGACAACATGTGCATGATTTGCTTGCGCATTAGTAAAGCCATAAGCTGCAAAATCAGCAAATACTAACACCTTTTGCTGTTGATGCTCTAAGGTATTATAACAACTTAACGCACGCGCTTGTGCTGGTAAGTTCGAGGCATACTGCTGATACCAATGAAACTCCACTTCATAAGAATGCCGCTTGCGGTTAATGGCAAACTCACTTTGAGTGATCCGAGGATGATTAATATGATCGGGCACACTAATCGCTTTGATCACACAGGCTTTACCATCTAAACAGCAACGCACTATTTCACCACAGCCGCTCCATAAAGCAGTGATTGTTTCAGTGATTTTAATATTTTTATAATGAAGGCTAATTAAAGGCAGATAAAAAGACATACACACCAACGTTTACGCAACTAGTGCGTAGTATGGCATAGACAGTAGTGGATTAAAGGACCTATGTTTTAAATATCTGATAGTTTAGCTATAACACTGCTCAACTTTCCGAAGGTTTCTGACAAAGACAAGTTTTACTTTACCCTAATACCCACTAAATCAGTAAACTGGGCCACCTTACAACAGCACTAGCATTCGAATAAAAAACTGTAGAAGGGTTCAAAATAACCAGCGCCACTACAAAAGTGGCACTAACATAAATTGCACAGCCTGCTGACAGAAAGTGCGCAGTTCTACTGGGGTTTGTTGCGCACTAAAAGCTTTTTGTACGGTAATAAACAGGAAAAAGGCAAGACGCGGCGCAATCCATTTACGTTCTAGGTGTGGTTGGCCGGACGACGAAGTTGATGTGGAACTGTGATAATGGGTGACTCAGGATCCCGCAGGAATCCTGAGTCTGATGGGGTTTAATCTGGGGCAAGCTCCAAGCCTATAGCTTCACTAACTTTATCATCTATTGTTCTGTAGCTATCCAAGCCATATATCCCGTGAGGTTCATATACACTTTCCAATTGGCGACCTTTATCGTCAAAATATTTCTTAAATAAAACATCATAGAAGCAATGAACCTGTAATAAGTCATCATTTGATAGAGTTTTATTTTCAACATTATTAAAATAGCCTTTTTTCCAAGGCAGTTCATTTGTTGCAATTGGGGCCAATAATATGTCAGAAGTTATTAACTCTGGAACCTCGTCATTAGTTTCAGTTTGTACTTTATATATATATATTAGTACACAATTATCAAAGCCACCAACGCTAGCTGTTAAGCTGACAACTCGCCCCCAATGATATTTATCATCTAATATTTGAAATGAAAAAATGTCTCCAAGCGCTGGCTTTTGCTTGTTTTTTTTCAATCTTTTCATATTTGTCATTTATAACCCCATACCTTTAAGGAAATCATTACCCCATTTTACTGCGTCGTTATAAATGGGGCGCTTAGGACTGATGCTATTTATTTTATTGAAGTATTGAGGGTTGCGCAAAATTAAGGCTTGCTCGACCGCTCTAGCTTGGTTTCTGGTTAAAGAATATGTAGTTACCTGACGCAAAGTAAACTTAGGGCCATGACTTAAACCGTGCTGAGCTTGTCTTATGTTTATAGCTTGACGGGTAATACCGACGTAGACATCTTTGCTACCTTTGATACCAAGGTATACGCTCGTATTCTTAGGTCCTTTGCCCAGCCACCTCGCAGCCAAAGAACCTGCAAGCCTAACGCCCTTACCCCCCCTGCTTCTAGTAACGGAAGTTGTGGAGCATTAGGGTCACCAAATGCTCCATAAAATAACTTATCACCCCAAGTTCTGTCTGCTATGACCTTATCGTAAATACTACTGAGGTAATTATAATCAGCAAACATTCTCTCTGTTCCACCTTCACCAGAGTAGTCTTGTCCCCAAAGAACATTGAAGTTAGTACCTTTTAATTCCTCAGGCGAAAAATCATCAAGTGGACTTTCAGTTGTACGAGTTACATTGTTCCCATCTACATTTACATTAGGGTGCTTTGAAGTACTTGATGGTGCGCCTATATCCGCTGTTGCAGACATATTACCTATCTGAATATTAACCGTACCATTACCATTGCCTGTCATGGTGCCGACTTTCACATCGCGTTTTATGCGGGA